>JAHWKI010000215.1 GCA_019347975.1 Gemmatimonadota bacterium | reverse complement strand
TGGTACGTCTGGTACAGCTTCCCGGGCGCGATCCCCCAGAGGATGTTGTAACCCACCACGCCCGGGACGGGACGCCACGCGAGGAACGCGTTGCGCGGGTCGTCGTCACGGCGGACCCGGAGGTCGGCCGGTGTGGGCGGCGGCGCGCCGTCGCCGTTGCCGAACACGCGGATGTCGCTGATGGCGAGGTTCGGCGTGGCGGAGCGGATGTGGTCGTAGCGGACCCAGCGGGCGCGGACGGGCTCGGGCAGCTCGATGTAGGGATTGGCGCGGTCGCGTGTCTCGCCGGACAGGTCGGCGATCGTCGTCCAGCGGCTGCCATCGGGGGAGGCGAGGACGCGGAAGCGGGTGTAGACGGTGGAGTCGTTCAGGAACAGGTCCGACTGGTGGTCGACGAACGCCAGCTGCAGCGCCCGGATTGTGCGCGCGCCGCCCAGGTCCACGATCGAGAACGACGGCCGCGGCGGGTTCGGCGGTGAGCCCCGCCTGCTGGCGCGCTTCCCGCCCGTCTACGGGTCGATGCATTTCTCGCTGCACGACTTCGACGGCGATGGCCACGCCGACATCCTCTACGCGAACGGCGACAACTTCGACTTCTCGCGGATCCGGAAGCCGTACCACGGCGTGCGGATCCTGGAGAACGACGGGCGCAACGGCTTCGAGCAGCGCTACTTCTTTCCCACGTCCGGCGCGGCCCGGGCGGAGGCGGTGGATTTCGACGACGACGGCCGTTCAGCGCGGCCGCGGGCAACCAGTGGAACCTGATGGCGATCGCCGACCTCGATCGTGACGGCCGGCGCGACGCGCTGATCGGCGCGATGTACCTCGAGAACATCCTCGCCGACCAGCGCGGCTGGGCCGGAGAAGAGTCGCCCACTGCGCGCGATGCGATCCTCCTCTTCCGGAACGAGATGCCCGGTCGGTCACCGTAGCGGATCGCGCGGACCCCCCACGCCATAGCGAGGCGCCGCCGGCTCAGCCCTCCATCGCCGACGCGTCCATGACCCGGCGCACCTCCATGGCCATGTTCATCGGCTTGCCATCCGGCCCCGGCGCCGCGGACGTCTCGGCCGCGATCTCGTAGGCGCGCTCCGCCGACTCGACGTCCACCAGCCAGAAGCCGGCGAGGAACTCCTTGGACTCCGGGAACGGCCCGTCGGTGACGACGGGCGCGCCGTTCGACCCCGCCCGCACCACCTTCGCCTCGGCCGGAGGCGCGAGCCCCTCGCCGCCCGCCAGCTCCCCCGACTCGGTGAGCTCGCGGTGCATCCGCCCCATGTGGGCCATGTGGGCCTCCAGTGCCTCCCGGGGCCACTGCTTCACCTGGTAATCGCCGGTCTTCCCGTGCGGCGCGTGCATCATCAGGATGTACTTCATGGCTCGATCTCCTCCTCATTGTGGTAGCTTCGACTACGGCTTTCATGATGGAGTCGGAGCCGGATCGGCGTTCTCGACATCGGGAGCTACGCCGCGGCTCTGCCCGGGGCAACCTTGCTCCGGACGCTTCGATCACCCATCGGGTTCTGATCCGCTCGCCCATTCGCAATGGCAAGGAGACATTCATGGCGACGCCCGGCAATGACCAGCGCATCGACTACATCGAGTTTTCCGTCCGTGAGATCGCGCGCTCACGCGAGTTCTACGGCAACGCCTTCGGCTGGTCCTTCACGGACCACGGGCCGGAGTACTGCGAGTTCAACGACGGCCGGCTGACCGGGGGCTTCGCTGCGCGCGACGACGGGGGCGCTTCCGGCACCGGCGGCCGGGGCGGTCCCCTGGTGATTCTCTACGCGGAGGACCTCGCCGACACGCAGGGGCGCCTGGAGGAAGCCGGCGCGACGATCGTGAAGCCGATCTTCTCCTTCCCCGGTGGACGGCGCTTCCACTTCACCGATCCGGACGGTTACGAGCTGGCCGTCTGGTCCGACAAGTGACGTCGCAGCCGGGGACTGACCCCGGCGAGCGGCGCCACCGCCACCCTGAGTCGGCTCGCCCGTGCGCCGACGAGGCCGCTCGCGGTATCTTGATCGCTGCCTTCCACCATCCGCGAGGACGTGATGTCCGCCGAAACCCGTCTCCCAGCCGTGTCAGCCCGCCGGTCACCCTCCATCGCCCGGCTCGCGGCGCTCGCCGCCGCGCTGCTGCTGCCGGGCGGGCAGGCGTCGGCGCAGCAGCCGTCGTCGGCGATGCACGCGGACATGATCGTGACCGGGGCGCGCGTCTGGACGGCGGATACGGCACGCCCATGGGCGGATGCCCTCGCGACCCGCGGCGCGCGTATCGTCGCGGTCGGCAGCCGCGCCGAGGTCGAGGCGCTCGCCGGCCCCGGGACGCAGCGCGTGCACGTGGCCGGCGCGTTCGTCGCCCCCGGCTTCATTGACAACCACACGCACTTCGAGCGCGCGGGCGAGCTGCTCCTGGGCGTGAACCTCCTTGCGGTCGCGAGCGACACCGGGCTGGTGCGGGCGATTCGAGACGCCCGGGAGCGGATGCCGGCCGGGGCGTGGATCACCGGCGGGGAGTGGGGCGCGTACGAGGCGTGGGCACGGAACGCGAGCGGACGCGACGCGGGCGCGCGGTCAGCGGCCGCCCCATGGTCGCCGCGCCGCGCGCTGATCGACTCGATCACGCCGGAGACGCCGGTGCTGGTGAACCGGTGGGACCGGACCGAGTCGCTGGCGAACCGCGCCGCCCTCGAGCGGGCGGGCGCGAGCTGCGCGTGGGAGGGCGTCGAGTGTGAGAACGGCGTCGCCACCGGTCGGCTCACGGCAGAGGCGGCGGCCCGGGTCCGGCGGGCCATGCCGCCGAAGTCCCTCGAGCAGCGACTCGCCGAGTCACGCGCGGCCCTCGCGGACCTGGCCAGCCACGGCGTCACGACGATCCACGACAACACCGGCGCGGCGCAGATGCGCGTCTACCAGGCGCTGAAGGAGCGGGGGGAGCTGACAGTCCGGGTCTACGCGCGGCCCACGCTCGACCGGTGGGACGAGCTGGCGGCCGTCGGCATCCGCCACGGCTTCGGCGACGAGTGGATCCGGATCGGCGGTCTGAAGGGGTTCGTGGACGGCATCATGGGCAACTCCTCCGCGCGCTTCTATGAGCCGCAGCTCCACTCCGGTGAGCGCGGAAGCTGGCGCACGATGATGACGGAGCCGCCCGGGATGCTGCCCCTGCTGATCGGGGCCGACTCGAGCGGCCACTGGCCGCAGGTGCACGCCATCGGGGACGAGGCGATCGACACGCTGCTGGCGATGTTCGAGGAGGTGATGCGGGTGAACGGCCCGCGCGAGCGTCGCTTCCGCCTGATCCACACACAGGTCCTGCGCGATGCGAGCGTCGCGGACCGGATGGCGCGCCTCGGGATCATCGCCGAAGTGCAGCCGTTCCACGCCATCGACGACATGCGCTGGATGGAGGAGCGGATCGGCGAGCGGAGCCGCTGGGCCTACGCGTTTCGCACCCTCCGCGACGCCGGCGTGACGCTGTCGTTCGGCTCCGACTGGCCCGGTACCAACGCGGCGTGGTATCCCGCCGATCCCGTCCTCGGGATCTACGCGGCGGTCACCCGGCAGACGCTGGACGGCGCCCCCGAGGGCGGCTGGTTCCCGGAGGAGCGAATCGACGTCGAGACCGCGCTGCGCGCGTACACCATCAACAACGCGTGGGCCGCGGACGAGGACGCGCTCAAGGGCTCCATCGCCACAGGCAAGCTCGCCGATCTCGTCATCCTCGACCGCAGCCCGTTCGACGTCGCGCCGGCCGACATCCGGGACATCGGGGTGCTGCGGACCGTCCTCGGCGGAAAAACGGTCTTCGAACGGAGCATGGAGGAACCGCGCCGCTGATCCGCCCATATACGATAGCCGGCCTCGTCGCTCTGCGACGGAATCGCGGAAGGAGGTTGTATGCCGGAGGAAGGTCGAGGGGGGCACCAGCTGCATTCGCGAGCCTGGATCGCGTTCGCGCTGCTCGCGTTCTGCCTGCTCGTCCTCGCCGTGCTCCCGGTTCTAGTCTCCCTCCGGACGCGCGCCCTCCGCGCGACGATCACAGAAGTGGCTGAACCGACGATTTCCGCGGTATCCCGGATCGAGACAGCGGTCGCGGCTGAGCTGGCGGCGTTGCGGGGGTACGCCCTTCAGGGAGACACCAGCTTCCTCGGCCGATACCGTGAGCTCCGGGCGGGCGAGCGGCGGGAGATGGCGCGGCTGGCGCGACTGGCCGGCGAGCTGGACCCCCAGATCGAGCGACACGCGCGCCGCCTGGCCTCACTGGCGGCCGCATGGCATGAGGCGGTGGAGGCGGCGCTGGCACGGAGGCCCGCCGACTCTGCCATGGCCGGGGTCGAAACTCTGGACCCGGCGCCCGTCCGTTCCGAGGCTCGGAGCATCCGGCGCTCCGTCGAGCTGCTGGAGCGGCTGCGACGGGCGGACATCAGCGAGGTCGAAGCGTTCGAGATCTGGCTCAATCGCGCGATGCTCCTGCTCGCCGGCGTTGCGGCGATTTCCCTCGCCCTGCTCGGACGCCGCCTCCGCGCGCTCGCGACGTCATCGAGGGAGGACCGGGATCGACTCGAGCGTGAGGTCGGCCGCCGCGCCCGCCTCGTTCGCGGGATCAGCCACGATCTGAAGAATCCGCTCGGCGTCGCGGACGCCCACGCCGAGTTTCTCGAGTCGGGTCTGAAGGGCACGCTGAACCAGGATCAGCGAGAGTCGGTCGGCGCGATCCGCCGCTCCGTGCGCCACACCGTGCGGCTGATCGACGACCTCCTGCATCTGGCCCGCGCCGAACGCGGGGAGCTTCCCCTCGATCCCATCCCGGTGGACTTCGCTGCTCTGGTGAGCGAGGCGGCCGCGGACACGCGGTCGCGTGCCGAGGCGGAGGATCTGCGCCTCACGCTGTCCGTTCCGCCCTCACCCGTCCCTGGTGTAACCGACCCACGGCGGGTCCGCGAGATCGTCGACAACCTTCTGTCGAACGCGATCCGATACACTCCGGCAGGCGGCGCCATCGCCAGCGCCATGACTGCGGAGGAGGACGAAGGCAGGGAAGACGGGACGGTCAGGATCGCCGTCTCGGACACCGGCCCCGGCATCCCCGCCGTGGACCAGGAGCGGGTCTTCCACGAATTCGAGCGGGCTGCGGATGGGCAGGACGGGAGCGGCCTGGGGCTCGCCATCAGCAGAGAAATGGCGCGGATGCTCGGCGGCGACATCCACCTCGACAGCCGTGTGGGCGCCGGAAGCACCTTCACGCTGATCGTGCCGCGACAGTTCACCGCCCGATAAGGGTGACCGCCGGCTGTGCCCCGCCGGCGACGATCGTCAGCGCCCCTGCCCCACCCGCGCTCCGGCCAGCCGGGCCACCGCCCCCAGCGTAGTGCGGGCGGCGTCGAATCCCAGGCGGTAATCCTCCTCCTCGAAGCTCACGAAGAGGTCCGTGGGCTGGTGCCAGTGCGGGTTCGCGCCGTTGCCCGTCTCGTAGAGCCGCCGGTTCTCACGGAGGCTGACCGAGGCCACGTGATCCTGGAACGCCCGGGAGTCCGTGTTGCTCATGGCGTTGCTCATTACCGCCGGATAGTGCGCACCGAACTTCCGGTTCGCGTTGAGCAGCTCGAGAGCCAGCGCCGCGGACTCCGTGGCCTTCGCGGAGGCGAGCTGGAACTCGATGTCCACGTCCGCGTCGTCGGCCTGGTCCCACTGCACGGGGTTGCCGTGGTCCCACATCATCATGTCGTGCTGGATCATGCCGACCCACCGGGGCTCCGGATACCGACCCGAGCCGGGCGGGTCCTCGCTGCCCTGGAGCGCGGCGCGCTGCTCGACGTAGGCCTCCGCTCCCTGCAACCCGGTCTCCTCGTTGTTCCAAAGCGCGAACCGGAT
>JAHWKI010000035.1:14242-21515 GCA_019347975.1 Gemmatimonadota bacterium | reverse complement strand
TGCCGATGACCATGCGGTCGTCGGAACCGGGGAACGTGGTCCAGCCGACCCGGTTGCCCTCAGAGTCCAGGTCCGTGTACATGGCGACGCCCGTGGCCGTATCGACGCCCTCGTACCTCGGCCCGAAGAACACCCCGAGCGGCTGCCCCTCCTCGACCCAGTTCATGAAGTTGGCGGGGAACGGCTGGTCCTTGTAAAGGGCCGTCACCTCGTTCGTGTTGTGCGTGACGTTGAAGTCGGTCGTCCAACCGAGACGGCGCCCGCCCGACGGAAGGAGGTTGACCGTCCGCAGACTCAGCTCCCAGCCGCTGTTGCGGATCCCGCCGACGTTGGCCAGGACCGACGTGAAGCCGCTGGTCGCGGTCACGGGCCGGTTCAGCAGCAGGTCGTCGGTGTCCTTGCGGTAGAGCTCGGCCACGATCCCGAGCCGGTCGCTGAGCAGCCCCATGTCCACGCCGACGTTCCACTCGGTCGTGGTCTCCCACTTCAGGTCGGGGTTGGCCAGGTTGCTCGGCCTGATCCCCGGCAGCACGCCGTAATTGGACGTGCCGAAGAGGCCGAGGAACTGGAAGTCGCCGATCGCCTCGTTGCCCGTCTTGCCCCAGCTCACGCGGAGCTTCAGGTCGCTCAGAACCTCGCTTCCCTGCAGGAAGGACTCGTTGCTCGCGATCCAGGCGGCGGACACCGCGGGGAAGACACCGAACTTCTGGTTCTGCCCGAACCGCGACGATCCGTCGGTACGGATGCTCGCGTTGATGACGTAGCGGTCGTCGAACACGTAGTTCGCGCGACCGAAGTACGACATGAGATTGTGCTCCCAGAACGTGCCATCGAAGTCCGTCACGTCCGCCGCGTTCGTGGGCCAGTGGAGGTCCGGGCTCGTGAAGCCTTCGCCCTGGAGGTAGCTGTCCTCGCGATCATCCATCTCGACGCTGCTGCCGATCGTCGCCGAGATCTCGTGCGCGCCGAAGAAGCGATTCGCGGTCGCGAACGCCTCGAGCAGGTATCGCCGGCCCCAGGAGTTGCCGATCTGAGAGATGCCGCCTACGTCCGCTGCGTCCCCGAGCGGAACCCGCGGGGAGTTGTAGCGGTGTTCCCGGAGCGCCAGCATGTCGAAGCCCGCCCGGCCCGTGAAGTTGAGCCAGTTCGTGAGGCCGTACGTCGCGGTGATGTTCCCGAAGCTGCGCAGCGTGCGCGCCTCCGCGAAGTCCTCGAGCCCCACCGCCACCGGGTTCGCGTAGGACGCGAGCGCGCTGTAGGTGCCGTCCTCGTTGTAGACGGGCGCCCACGGCTCATTGGCGATCGCGTTGGTGACGGCGCTCGTGATCGAGTTGTCCGACTCGATCCTGTCATTGTCCTCCTGCGCCAGCGCGAGCGAGGCGGTCAGGTTGAACCGGTCCGTCGCCTGGAAGTCCAGGTTCACCCGGCCGGCGGCGCGATCATAGGCCGAGCCGATGATCACCCCCTCCTGGTCGAAGTAGGTCCCGGAGAGGAAATACTTGAAGCGGTCGGTGCCGCCGCTCAGCGAGAGCTGCGTGTTGCTGATCGGCGCCGTCCGCATCACCTCCTCCTGCCAGTCGGTGTTGATCGTCGGATCGACACCGAACGAATCCAGCTCCGCCTGGATCTCCGCCTCCGTGAACCCGTCGTAGCGCATCCCGGCGGACATGTACTCGATCCACTCGTCCGTCTCGAGCATGTCGATCTTCTTGACCGGCTCCTGGAATCCGCCGGACACGTTGACCGTGACCTTTGGCGCGCCCGCGGCGCCGCGCTTGGTCGTGATCATCACCACGCCGTTCGAGCCGCGCGATCCGTAGATCGCCGCGGCCGCCGCATCCTTCAGGATGTCGATGGATTCGATCTCGTCGGGATTCAGCCCGGTAATGGCCGAAAGGTCCTGCCCCTGCATGCTGATCTGCGCGAAGTCCTCGCGGAAGATCGGCACGCCGTCCACGACGTAGAGCGGCTGATTGTTCGCGGAGATCGACGCGCTGCCGCGCACCCGGACCGTGATCGCGTTGCCGGGATTGCCGGCGTTCTGGATCACCTGGACGCCGGCCGCCTTGCCCTGGAGCGCCGCATCGAGGCTCGCCACGACCCGGTTCTCCAGGTCCTGCGTGCCGACGGTGCTGATGGCGCTGGAGACCTCACGACGGGTCTGCTGCGCATAGCCCGTGGCGACCAGCTCTTCCAGCTGGATCGCCGTCACGCGCATCTCGAAATCCACCGTGGCGCTCTCGCCGGCGGCCACGGTGACCGTCTGCTGCTGCGGGGAGTACCCGATGTACTCCACCCGGATCTCCAGCCGGCCCGCCGGCACATTCGTCAGGACGTATCGGCCATCGCTGTTCGTCAGGGTCCCGATGCCGGTGCCCCGGATGGCGACCTGCGCCCCGGAGATCGGCTGACCGGTCTGCGCGTCCGTGACCGAGCCGCGGACGCCCGCCTGCTGGGCATGGAGTCCCTGTGGCGCGCCCACCAGGAGCAGAGCTACTGCTGCCAATATGGGCACGAGGGCTCCGCACGATTTCTTCATGCGAGTGCCTTCCTTTGATTGGGATTTTCTGGGATTGTCGGGTGTTGCCCGGCCCGAACGTACGCGGAACCGGACAGGTGTGTCAAACGAGGTTGTCCGCGGATAAACGCCTCCTTTTCGACGATGAGCGGGTGATCTGAAGCTCTAAAGTAACGCCTCAGCGCCTCAACCATGGACACGCCGCCCCCCGGCGCTACCTTTACCGCCCTTTCAACGACACACGAAGCGAGGGTGGGTGGTGCCCGCTTTTCTGTTCCTCCTGGGCCTCGGGCTCCTGGTCGCCGGGGCGGAGGTCCTGGTGCGCGGCGCGGCGCGGATCGCGCTGGCCGCGGGGATCTCTCCGCTCGTGATCGGCCTGACCGTCGTCGCCTTCGGCACCAGCGCTCCGGAGCTGGCCGTCACCACGTCGGCCGCGCTGCGAGGTGAGCCGGATCTGGCGCTGGGCAACGTGGTCGGCAGCAACATCTTCAACGTGCTCGTCGTGCTGGGCGCCTCCGCGCTGGTCGCCCCGCTCGTGGTCTCGCGCCGCCTGGTCCGCCTCGAGGTGCCGCTGCTCACCGTGTCCGCCACTCTCGTCCTTCTCCTGGCGCTGGACGGCCTCATCTCCCGCGTCGAGGGCGCCTTCCTGCTCTTCGGCGCCTTCGCCTACACCGGACTCCTCCTCCAGCAGAGCCGGCGCGGCAGCGAGAACGGGATCGAGGCGGAGGTCGCGGCCATCGCGGGCGCGGACGAGGGCCCCGGAGGGCGGGCGCGGCGGATCGTCGTCGACGTCGTCCTGATCGCGGCAGGGCTCGGGCTCCTGGTGCTCGGCTCCCGCTGGCTGGTCGACGGAGCGACCACCTTCGCCCTGGCGCTGGGCGTCAGCGAGCTCATCATCGGCCTCACCATCGTCGCCGCCGGAACATCCCTTCCCGAGCTCGCCACCTCCATCGTGGCCACCTTCCGCGGCCAGCGCGACATGGCCGTGGGCAACATCGTCGGCAGCAATCTCTTCAACGTCCTGCTCATCCTCGGCGCCGCCTCCCTCGTCGCGCCCGCGGGGGTCCCGGCGCCGGCCGCCGCCGTGCGCTTCGACATCCCCGTCATGGTGGGCGTCTCCGTGGCCTGCCTCCCCGTGTTCTTCTCCGGTCTCCGCATCGCTCGCTGGGAAGGCGCTCTCTTCCTCGGCTACTACTTCGCCTACACCGGTTACATCATCCTCGCCGCCACCCACCACGACGCCCTCGCCGGCTACCGCGCGGCCATGCTCTTCTTCGTGCTCCCCCTCACCGCCATAACCCTCCTCGTGATCACCCTCCGCGGGCACCGCCGCAACAGCTGAACTACAGAACTACAGAACTACAGAACTACAGAACTACAGAACTGCAGAACTGCAGTTCTGCAGAACTGCAGAACTGCAGAGCTGCGGAGCTGCGGAGCTGCGGAGCTGCGGAGCTGCGGAGCTGCGGAGCTGCGGAGACGGTGGTCTGCGGGACTGCGCATAAACTGATTTGGCTGTTGCGATACAACCATTCGCGCGGCCATGTTGTCGGATATCTAGGCAATGCCACGGGTACCGCGGGAGTACGCTCATGCCGAAGAAGAAGACGGATCTGCTCCAGGGGAGCCTGGACCTGCTGATCCTGAAGACGCTGTCGGTGGATGCGCTTCACGGGTGGGGGATCTCGAAGCGGATTCGGCAGTGGTCGAGCGGGGTGCTGGAGGTGAACCAGGGATCGCTGTATCCGGCGCTGTACCGGCTGGAGGAGCAGGGTCTGATCGAGGCGGAGTGGGGGAAGAGCGAGGAGGGGCGGCGGGCGAAGTTCTACCGCCTGACGCGCCCGGGGCGGGCGCGGCTGGCGGAGGAGCGAGAGGAGTGGCGGCTGTTCTCGGGGGCGGTGGACGCGATCCTGGCGAACTGAAACAAAAAACAGAAAAACAGAAAAACAGAACAGCAGAACAGCAGGACAGCAGAACAGCAGGACGGCAGGACGGCAGGACGGCAGGACGGCAGGACGAGAGGCGGCGGAGCGATGCGAAAGGAGCGTGGCTATGGGCGTCTTCAGGCGGTTGGCACGGCGAGCGGCGCGGCTGTTCGGCGGGGGCGGTGGGGCGGAGCGGTCGATGGAGGAGGAGATGCGCTTCCATCTTGAGATGGAGGAGCGGGAGCTGCTGGCGACGGGGCATGCGCCGGAGGAGGCGCGTCGCCTGGCCCGGGTGCGGTTCGGGGGCGTGGAGCGCTACAAGGAGGAAGGGCGGGAGGCGCGGGGGCGGCTGGCGGAGGATGCGGCGCAGGACGTCCGCTACGCGCTGCGCGGCCTGCGGCGCCGTCCGGTCTTCGCGGCGACGGTCATCGCGACGCTGGCGGTGGGGATCGGCGCGACGACGGCGGTATGGTCGGTGGTGGATGCGGTGGTCCTGAAGCCGCTCCCGTTCCCGGCGCCCGATCGCCTGGCGCGGGTGCAGGTCTGGTTCAGCGGGGACGAGGGGGCGCTCTCGCCGGCGGAATACCTGGACTACCGGCGCGGTACGGCGGAGGTCTTCTCGGCGCTGGGGGCGTACGCGTCGGGGTCGGTGACGGTGGCGGGCGGCGAGGGGGATGGCTCGGAGCGGGTGGACGCGGTGTTCGCGGCCGCGGACCTGTTCGCCGCGCTCGGCACGGAGCCCCTGCTCGGGCGCCGGTACGCGGAAGAGGAGGAGCTCGGCAGCGAGCGGCTGGTCGTCCTGTCCGAAGGCTACTGGCGGAGCCGGCTCGGGTCGGACCCGGGCGCCGTAGGGGGCCCGCTCAGGCTGAACGGCGTACCCTACACGGTGGTCGGCGTGATGCCGGCCTCGTTCCGCACTCCGGAGAACATGGTGGCGGGCACGAGCCCGGCCGTGTTCCTCCCCCTGGGGATTCACCCGGACACGACCTACCGCCGTGGCAGCCATTTCCTGCAGGCCGCGGGGCGGCTCCGGGATGGCGTCTCGATGGAGCGCGCCGGGCAGGCCATCGAAGGGGTGACGGCGCGGTTCAGCGCGGACTTCCCCGATGACTACGAGCCGGAAATGGCGTTCCGGGCCACCGCGCTCCCGCTACGGGAGGCGGTGGTCGGGGATGTACGGCCGGCGGTGCGCGTGGCCTTCGGGGCCGTCATCCTGGTGCTTCTGGTCGGTGCCGCGAACGTGGCGGCGCTCCTGCTGGCCCGGGGCGAGGCCCGGAAGGGCGAGATGGCGCTACGCTCGACGCTCGGCGCGCGGCGGCCGCGCCTGGTCCGCCAGATGATCGCGGAGACGCTGGTGCTGGGCCTGGCGGGAGGAGCGCTGGGGCTGGGGCTGGCGTGGCTGGCGCTCCGCGGGGTCATGGCCCTCGATCCGGCCGGGATCCCGCGCCTCGAGACGGTGCGCGTCGACGCGCGGGCGCTCGGCTTCGCCGGCGGCCTCTCCGTCGCGTGCGGTCTCCTGTTCGGTCTGCTCCCGGCGTTCCGCGTTGCACAGGACCGTGCCGCGGGAGCCCTCCGGGAGGCGGGGACGCGGACGACGGGCGCCGGCAGGACCCTTCGCCGATCGCTGGTCATCGGCGAGATCGGGCTGGCGCTGGCGCTGCTCACCGGCGCGGGGCTCCTGGGGCGGAGCATGGGCGCGCTGCTGGCCGTGGACACCGGGCTCCGCCTGGACGACGTCGTCGCCACGCGGCTGACCGTTCCCGTCGGCGGCTATCCGGAGCACGACGACGTCCGGGACTTCGTGGCCGCGGTGGTCTCCGGAGTGGCCGCGCTGCCGGAAATCGAGGCGGCCGGCGCCGTGACCAATCTGCCGCTCGCGTCGAGCATCGGGGATGTGGGCGTGGAGATCCCCGGAACGGAGATCCCCGGGGACGGCAACCTGAACGTGGACTGGCAGGCGGTGACGCCGGGTTACGACCGCGCCGTGGGGCTCCGACTGGTGGCCGGACGGTGGATCGATGAGACGGACCGGGCGGAGGCCCCGGGCGCCATCGTGATCAACCGCACGTTCGCCGAGACCTGGTGGCCGGACGGCGACGCGGTCGGCGCCACGGTGCGGCTGACCGCCGAGACTTCACCGGGGGAAGCGCGGGTGGTGGGGGTCGTGGAGGACGTGACGCACGAGGGCCCCTCGTCCCCGACCGACCTCCAGATGTACATCCCCCACAGGCAGTTCGCCTTCTGGTACAACCAGGGGCCCGCCCGCGGGATGACCGTGGCGGTGCGCACGCGGTCCGGCGCCGCCGGCGCGCCGGCGGCGATCCGTGACGCCATCGCCGAGCTGGACCCGGGCATCGGCCTGGGACCGTTCGTCACGCTGCGGGAGGCGTACCGGGAGGTCCTCTCCGGTCCGCGACTGCTGACGTCCCTCATGGCGGTGTTCGCGGGGATGGCGCTGCTGCTGGCCGCCATCGGTGTCTACGGCGTCATCGCGTACGGCGTCAGCCAGCGGCGACGGGAGTTCGGCATCCGCCAGGCGCTGGGTGCCGGGTCCGCCCGTGTGGCCGCCGAGGTCATCCGCGAAGGCGCGGTCCTGGCCGGCATCGGCATCGCCGTCGGCCTCGCGGCTGCGCTCCTCCTTTCGGGAGCCCTCCGCTCTCTCCTCTTCGGGGTGTCGGCGACGGACCCCGTCGTGCTCGGGGGCGGCGCGGCGGTGCTCCTCGTGGCGGCGCTCCTGGCGAGCTGGCTGCCCGCCCGTCGGGCCGTGCGCGTGCAGCCGTCCGAGGCCCTGCGGCAGGAATAGTCGAGGCGCCTTCGGCGCAGGAGTGGC
>JAHWKI010000035.1:0-14142 GCA_019347975.1 Gemmatimonadota bacterium | reverse complement strand
GCAGTTCTTCAGTCGAGCCGATCGATGACGGCGGCCAGCTCCTCGTACGCCGTCGGATCCACTTCCCTGAACGGCGTCGCCGTGTAGGCGATCCTCCCGTCCGGTCCGATCACGAACAGGCTGCGGTTGGTGACGCGGCCACTGCTGTGAACCGCGCCGTAGGCCCGGGCCGCTTCCAGGTTCGCGTCGCTGGCCATCAGGAACGGGAACTCGTCGTCCCGGGCCCAGGCGGCCAGCTCCTCGACGGAGTCCGCGCTGATCGCGATCAGCACCACACCACGGCCGAGGTTGAAGGTCTGCGCGTACTGATCACGGTACGCGTGCATTTGGATGGTTCAGCCGCGTGTCCGCGCCCTGAAGAAGAAGGCCAGGACCACCGTCTTTCCCTCGTACTCCTTCAGCGTCACCGGCTCGGCCAGGACCCCGTGTCGCGTGGCGCCCGGGATCGAGAAGTCCGGCGCCACCGCGCCTACCGCCAGCGGGTCCGGGATCACCGGCGCGTCCTGGGCCGCCACCGGCTCGGCGCCGGAGGCCAGCGCCGCCACGGCGATGAGGAGCGCCGCAAGGGTCGGAAGTGCTCGTCGCATGAGACTCCTTCGGTTTGGGGATCGCACCCCCAAGATACGTCAGCCGCCGTCCTCCGCCAGACGAAGGGGCACGCGCGGCCGGGGGTGCAGAGGCTCCACGGCGGCGGCCGGCTCCTCCGGCGCCTCCCCGTGGACCGGCGCCTCCGCCAGCACCCGGAGCCGGACCATCTCGGCCATCGTCGGCCGCAGACCCATGGTCTCGCCGTACACGTTGATGGCGTCCTCGGGCGCGCTCTGATCGAAGAGGATCGCGACGAAGCGGAGCGCGTGCTCCACGTGCACGTCGAGGACGGCCAGCTCGACGCGGGCCGTATGGCGATCCACCCACTCCCGCAGCTCGGTATGGACGCGGCCTCGCAGGCGGTCGGACGCGCGGCGGATCACGGAGCGGGGTGGTCGGAGCGGTCCGCGGGTGACGCTGTCCGGGTTCCGGCCGATGGCGACGAGGACGCGATCGGTGAGCTGACGGTGCTGCTCGTCGTCGAGATGGTGGAGCCGGGCATAGGCGCCCAGGAGGCGCTCGACGGGGACGCGGTCGCCGCCCTCGTCGACGAGCTCGAGGGCGTAGCGCGCGTGCTCGCCGACCACCGCCTCCGCCGCGACGGCGGCCGCCAGGTGGAGCTGTTCACCGGTCTCGCTCATGAAGCCGCGGTGGCGGCCGAAAGGACGACGCATGGAGGGTCTCCCGAAGAGATTCGTCGGTGATGGTCGCAACGGGCGTACCCGTGCGAGGCGGGGCGATCAGGAGAGAGAGCGCAAGTCGTTGGGGGCGGCGCGAAACGGGGGCGGAAGGCGCTACCGGGGCCGTGCGCCGGGGAGGCGCGAACCGGTCATGTTGTAGCGGCTTCGTGACATTTTTTTCGCGCCGTCCGGTGGAGGTGTGAGCGGGTCACATCCAGAGGAAGCGAACGCAGCTTCGCGCGGAGAGCCGGGTGCTCCGCTCCGTCGCGCCGGATCAGTACCCGCCGCCGGGGCTCCCCTCCCCTCCGGTTCCGTGCCCCACCGGATCCTCGCCTTCACGGGCCCGCGCGTCATCGAGCATCCTGATGAGCTCGGTGTCCCTGAGCTGATCGACGCGTCGATCGGAGCGCACCTCGTAGCTGGGTCCGTCCGGGGGATGGCGGAAGCGGAGGCCGTTTTCCGCATCGGAGACGTCCCAGCGTCCGCCGTGTGAGTCGGTGAGGATCCGTTCGCCCATGTCCGTCTTCTCCGGGTCAAGAGTCGCGGTGGGAGGAGCCGGCAAGAGTCGTACGAGGAGAGGCGCCTATCGGCGCGGGAGCGCGCCTGTCGGCGCGGGGGAGCGCGCTACGCGCGCGCGGAGACTTCGGCCGCGGAGACTTCGACCGCGGAGGCTTGCGGGGCTGCGCCCGCTCGGGAGTGGGGTCAGACGTCCTGCTGGAGGATGGCCTGGCCGCCGGTGAGGGCGGCGATCCCGTCGGTGAGCCGCTCCATGTTGGTGACCGGGACGTGGAAGACGAGGGTGACGTGGGCGCCGTAGTCCTCCGCGACGAGGTCGGCCTCCAGGTCGAGGGCGAGGCGGAGGAGGGGGTCGCGGGCGGCGTAGTCGCATGCGACGCGGAGGCGACGGCGCTCGATCCGCTCGCGCCTCGGCATCCCTTCGAGTGCGTGGGTGACGCCGCCGGCGTAGGCACGGCCGAGGCCGCCCTTCCCCAGCTTCACGCCGCCGAAATAGCGCGTGACGACGGCGGCGACCTCGCCGACAACGGTCGTCGAGGCCGGGGGGCCCGCGACGAAGGCCCAGCAGTTGTGGGTGGCATCGGGGAACTCGCCCCGGACCTCGTCGATGAAGGCTTCCGCCTCCTCCCGCGTGCGGGCGCGGTCCACCGTGGTGATGAACCGGCTGCGGCGCACGTGGTCCTCCGCCCGGTGCCGCCGGGCGGGCACTGGATAGCGGTCGGGTGGAGCCATATTCTTTCACCTCCTCCGCAGTGCCCTCCCGGCGCCCGGTTTCGCCGGCGCGAAATCGCGTTATCTTCAGTGCTAAAATCTACGACATTCCCGGAGCACGAATGAACGAAAGTCAGCGGAGCGTGGACGCGACGCGGGTTCGGGAGATGATCGCGCCGTTCAAGGGCGCGGATGACCGCAGCAGCGTCCTGCAGCTCTCTCTCACCGCCACCCTCTTCCTCGCTTCCTGGACGGCCGCCTACCTGGCGCTCCAGGTCCATTACGCCCTGACTCTCGTTTTCATGGTCCTCGCGTCGGGCTTCCTGATGCGGCTCTTCATGATCCAGCACGACTGCGGACACGGCTCCTACTTCAGCTCGCGCCGTGCCCGGGATGCCGTGGGCTTCGTCATCGGTGTGCTGACGCTGACGCCGTACCATTACTGGAAGCGGACGCACGCGCACCACCACGCCCATTCGGGCGACCTGGACTTCCGCGGGTTCGGCGACATCGACACGAGGACGGTGAGCGAGTACCGGGCGCTCACGCCGATGCAGCGGCTGGCGTACCGGGCGTACCGGCACCCGCTGGTGCTGCTGGGGATCGGCCCGGCGTTCCACTTCCTCGTGAAGCACCGCTACCCGTGGGACATTCCGCGGACGTGGAAAAGGGAGTGGCGTGGGGTGTGGGCGACGAACGCGGCGCTGGTGGCCGTGGTCGGGCTCCTGGTATGGGCGATCGGCTGGAAGGCGTTCCTGCTGGTGCAGGCGCCGATCACGCTGGGCACGTGCTCGCTGGGCGTGTGGCTGTTCTACGTGCAGCACCAGTTCGAGGATACGTACTGGCACGAGCACGAGCACTGGAACTTCTACGAGGCGTCGCTGCACGGCAGCTCCCATCTCGTACTCCCGTGGCCGCTCCAGTGGATGACCGCCCATATCGGCGTCCACCACGTGCATCACCTGAACAGCATGATCCCGAACTACCGGCTGCAGGCGTGCCACGACGCGAACCCCGAGCTCCAGGTGGCCCACAGGATCAGCGTGCGGGACGGCTGGCGGCTGCTGTGGCTGAACCTGTGGGACGAGGACCAGCGCAGGCTGGTCCGGTTCAGCGAGGTCTCGGGCTGATCCGCCGGATCACGCCGACGGGTCGGCGATGACGCCCATGAAGAGGATCGTGCCGGAGAGCCGCTCGCGAATGGCGAGGATGAACGGCCGGTCGAAGCTTGCGACCGGCGGCGCGGAGGTCGGTCCGAAGCCGACGGCGGTCGCCGCGGCCGCCTCGGTGCCCTCCTCGTCCACCTTCAGGAACGTCTTCTGGAGCGCCTGCTGGATGTAGAGGTCGCGCGCCCCCGTGAGCCGGGTGAAGTCGGCGGCCATGGGATCGAACGCGTTGATCATCCCCATCTCCCGCAGAGGCGCGATGAGGTCGCTGTCCCACTCCAGCTCGATCTTCGGGAACCGGACCAGGATCCCCTCTGAGTCGAGGTCCTCGACCTCGGCGAGGGCGGCGAGCCCGGCCATCCAGTCGTTCCACCGCTCCTGATCCAGCGACTGGAGGAACTCCGCCACCGGCTGCCCCGCCGGGGGCAGCACCGCCACGGCCGTGAACGCGTCGCCGCCGTAGGGCAGCTCGGCCACCGTGGCGTCCTCGCGGGAGAGGACCCGGTACCCCACCTCGCCCGCCATCATGGGCACCTGGACGACGTCTCCCCGGAGGGTCGTGAACGCCGCGGTCGTGGTGCGGGAGCGGTCGAACGTCGTCCGCCAGTCTCCCTTGAAGTAGACGGCGTTGACGAGGTACATGATCACGTCCGGCGGAATGCTCTCGAGCAGCTCGTCGATGCGGCCGCTGGTCACGTCCGAGACCCACGCGTTGATGACGTCCTTGGTCCCGGGGTCATCGAAGTCCAGCGTCCGGGCCTCGGCTTCGAAGTGCGTCCGCACCCGGGTGACGAAGTCGGGGAGGAGCGCCAGACCGTCGTCCGCCCAGAGGGAGTTGCCGAGCCCGAACGCGACGGTCGGATCCAGCGACAGGAGCAGCCCGATCAGATCGTGGTAGGCGCCGTTGATCTGGTCCTCCGCCATCCCGTCGTATCCGAGCACGTCCCCCATCTCGGTCCACGTGTCGCCCTCCGCGCCGTTCATCGCCATGCCGAACGCCATGGACGCACTGAGCGGCGAGCTGAAGACGTTCTTCCCGTCGGCGCGCTCGACGAGCGTCCTGAGGAAGTCGAAGGCGAACGCGTTGGAGCCCTCGATCACGCGGAGCTCCGCGGCGCTGAGCTCGCGGGGAAGCTCCGTGATGGGCTCCACACGGGGGCTGGTGGGCTCTCCGCACGCGACGAGGGCGGCCGCGGGGATGAAGGCGCGAATCAGTCGTCGCATGGTCATGCCGTGGGATCTCCAATGGTGCCGATGAAAAGGATCGTGCCCGAGATACGCTCCCGGATCGCGAACAGGAAGGGCCGGTCGAAGCGGACCTCCGCCGTGGACGAATCCCGAACCGTGACGGATGTCGCGGCGGCGGCCTCGGTGCCCTCCTCGTCCACCTTCAGGAAGGTCTTCTGCTTGACCTGGTCGATCAGGACGCCGCCTCCCGCGACCATGCGGGAGAAATCGGCGGCCGTGCCGAACGCGTCGATCATGCCGAGGGCCTGGAGCGTGGCGTTCAGGACCTGCTCGTACTCCAGCTCGAAGCGGGGGAGCGCCACCACGACCTCCTCGGGCGTGGTCCCGTCCAGGAGCGCCATCCAGCGGGTCCAGGTCTCCTCGTCCAGCGACGAGACCATCTCGGGGAGCGTGCGGCCGTCCGTCGGCAGGACGGCCACCGCCGTGAACGCCCCGCCGCCGTAGGGGAGCTCGACCGCGTGGGCCCCGTCCGCCGCGAAGCCGCGGAAGGGGCCCGTCTGGCGCATCAGCGGAACGGACACCGTACCTCCGCCGGCGAGGTGGAACGGCGCCGTCGTCGTATTGCGGGGCTCGAAGCGATACCGCCAGTCCCCCTTGAAATGGACGGCATTGAGGAGGATCATGACCGTCTCCGGATCGATCTCCTCCACCATCTCCTCGATCCGGCCGTGGGTCGCGTCCTCGACCCACGCGTTGATCACCGCGGGGGCGGTGGGGTCCAGGAAGTCGAGCTCGGCGACATCGGCGTCGAAAAAGGTGCGGGCGCTGGTGTAGAAGGCGTCAATGACGGGGAACCCCGCCCGGGTCCAGATGGAGTTGGCGAGCCCGAGCTCGACCGTGACGTCCAGCCCGAGCAGGAGGTCGATGAGTCCGCGGTAAGCCTGGTTGACGTCGCTGTCCGAGAGCCCGTCGAAGCCGAGCATGTCCCGCATCTGCGTCCAGGTGTCTCCCGCCGCGCCGTTCATCGTCATCCCCAGCGCCATGGAAGCGCTCAGCGGGGAGAGGAACACGTTGGGAGCGTCGGGATCGCCGGCCGCCGCCTCGCGGAGGAGGCTGATGGCGAAGCGGTTCGAACCCTCCAGCACGCGGATCTCCGAGGGGCTCAGGTCGCGCGGCAGGATCGTTATGGCGTTCGGCGCGGTAATGTCCTCGCAGCCGGCCAGCAGAGCCGCGGCGGCGATCGGCACGGCGAGCAGGGGGCGCGGTAAACGTCGCATGCAGGTCTTTCCGCTCTGGCAGGTGAAGCGAGCCATCGTCATCCTTGCTGTCCTTACCACGCAGACGCCCCCCCGGGTTCTGTCGCCGGTGGAACGCCGAAGCGCGGCGCGGGTCGGATCTGACCGGCCGGGCGCGACAGAACTCCGTGCGCTGGCACGTGATGATAGCTGAACGGGGATCGCAGTGGAGAGAGGCAGCACTGGAGGCGGCTCGCATGAATGATCGACGACCGGGAGCGGGGCTCCCGACGCGGCCCGGGGGCCGGGCGTGAGCACAGGTCGCTCCTCCGCTACGGCGGTGGCGTTCCTGGCGGGCGCTTCGCTCCTGGGCATCGCCGCGCCACCGGCCGCCGCGCAGACGACGGACGCGGCCCGCGGGCTGATCGCGGGCGCCATCGTCGACGCGGTGGAGGGGCACCCCATCGCCGGCGCGACCGTCGTGCTCCAGCCGGACGTGAGCGGGGTGTTCCCGGGCCCGGCGTCGGGGAGCGCGTTCGCCTCCGCGGGCCGGACGACGATGTCGGACTCCGCGGGCGCGTACCGCTTCGAGCGGCTCCCGCCGGGGGTGTACCGCCTGTACGTGACCCGCTTCAGCTACCGCCCCTACGCCGTGACGGTGGAGCTCCGATCGGAGCGGGAGTCGGCGGTGTCGATCGGGCTGCGGGCGGAGCCGATCGCGCTCCAGCCGGTGGAGGCGCGGAGCACCGGAATGGCCCCGTTCAGGGCGCTGGATGCCGCCGGCTCCACCGACGATAACCGGCTGCTCGCCGTAAGCCTGCGCCGCCGCCGATTTCTGACGACGGACGTGCGGGAGCTGACGGACGCCGACGTTTCCGAGGCGGTGACGCTCGGAGAGCCGGACGTGCTGCGCGCCCTGCAGCGGCTCCCGGGCGTGGCGGCGCCGAGCGACTACTCGGCGGAGCTCTGGACCCGGGGCGGCCCGTGGTCCCACACGCGCGTGTACTTCGACGGCGTGCCGCTCTTCAACCCGCTCCACGCGCTGGGTGTCCTGTCGGGGATCGGGGCGGCGGCGCTGGGGGCCGTCTGGTTCCACCCCGGGACGCGGACCGCGGGGATCGGGGAGGGGGCGGCGGGGGTGGTGGACCTGCAGAGCCGGCGGGCCACCGGCGCGGGCGAGCTGAACGTGCAGGGTGACCTGTCGCTGATGTCGGCGGGGCTGGCCGTGGACCAGCGGGTCGTGGACGGGCGCGCCGGGTGGATGCTGGCGGCGCGTCGCACCTATCTGGACTGGCTGTCGGAGATCTCGCGGCAGGCCACCGGCTCGGACGAGGACTTCCCGTACGGGTTCCGGGAGCTCGTGGGCATGGCGGACGCGCGCCTGGCCGCCGGCGTGACGCTGGAGGCGAGCGGGCTCTGGGAGGCGGATCGACTGAGCCGGGAGCGGGCGGAGGAAGTGGATCCACTCCGGACCAGCTGGGGGAACGCCCTGGGACGGGTGAGCCTCACGACCTCCCGCGGCTCGCTGAACTCGCGCCACGGCATGGCCTTCAGCCGCTCGCACGGCCGCGTCGTCGTCGACACCGGGGGGCAGTCGCTGGAGCTGCCCTGGAGCCGGAGCAGGAGCCACGTGGAGTACGCCGGCCTGTCCGGCTCCATCTGGCCGGACGCGGCCACCGTCGCCGGGCCGCGCTGGACGCTCGGCTACGGCGTCGAGGTCCACGGGGCGGATTACGACGGTCCGATTCCCGTCGCCATCCCGCTGACGGGGACGGCGGCGAACTTCCCGGCTGACGAAGCGCTGGGTCAGGGCCGGGCATCGCTCTATACCGCTTGGTCGGAGCAGCTCGCGATGGGGATCCTGTGGGCCGAGCGGACGTGGGCGCCGGACGACCGGCTGTCCGTCCGGGCGGGGCTCCGGGCGGAGGGCGGGACGGAGGTCGCGAACCACGGCGCGCTGCGCCTGGCTCCGCGCCTGGCCGTCCGTCTGGCCGCGGCGCCCGAGGTGGGGGTGTCGGGCGGCTACGCCCGCGTCTACCAGTACACCCAGGCGCTCGCCCCCAGCGGCGTTCACCTCGCCAGCCTGGTCTCCGGCGACGTGTGGCTGGTCGCGAGCCCGGGCGTCCCCGCCCTCACCGCGGATATCGTCACGTTCGGGACGGAGGCGTGGCTGGATCCGGGTCGCGTGGTCTCGCTCAACTGGTTCGGCCGCCGAACCACGGGGCTGGCGATGACGGACCCGAGCCCCGGGCCCGTCTTCGGCCGCAGCTCGCTGATCTCCGGCGAGAGCCTGGCGTACGGGATGGAGGCGTCGGTGCGCCAGGTGGTGGGGCCGGTCACGGGCTCCCTCGGCTACACCTACTCCCGCTCCCGCACCGCGGCCGTGGGAATCGAGTTCGCGTCGGGCGCCGACCGGCCGCACGTCGTGGACGCCACGGTGATGGTCAGGCCGCTCCCGTCGCTCCGCCTGGGCGCCGCGTTCACCGGCGCGAGCGGAGCGCCGTACACGCGTGTGGTGGCGGACACGGCGGGGTGCACGGCGGAGCCCGGGTGCGACCCGGCGAAGCTGCCGTGGGCGACCACGCCCCACGCCCTCCGCGGCCCGGCCTTCGCCAGCCTGGACCTGCTGGCGGACTGGAGCACGCGGATCGGGCGCACGGAGATCGGCGTCTACGCGCAGCTCCGCAACGCCCTGGGGCGGCGGAACGCCACGGTCTACATCGGCGGCGGCCCCGGCTGCCTTCCGGAAGACTGCGAGGACGATGGGCTCCACAACGCGTACGAGCGGGGTCTCCCCCGCCTCCCGGTCCTGGGGATCCGTGTCCGGCGATGAGGCGGCATCCTTCGAAGCGCTCTTCGCGCGCCACCACCCGCCGCTCCAGCGGTACCTGGCGCGCCTCACCGGGGACCCGGACCTGGCCGCGGACGCCGCCCAGGAGGCGTTCGTCCGGCTGCTCCAGCGACGGCTTCCGGACGACGGGGTGCGGCCGTGGCTCTTCCGGGTCGCGACGAACCTCGTCCGCGACGCCGCCCGCCGGAAGCAGACCCGGCACCGGCTCAGCTTCCGCGGCCGCGCGCAGCTCTCGCTCGGCGACCCGCCGGACTCGCCCGACGCGGTGGTGGAGGCCGTCGCGGCCCGCGGCATGGTCCGGGAGGCGCTGGAGGCGCTCTCGCCCAAGGAACGGACGGCGTTGCTGATGCGCGAGGAAGGATTCAAGCACCGGGAAATCGCCGAGGCGCTGGGCACGACGACGAGCTCCGTCGGCACGCTGCTCGCCCGGGCGATCGACAAGGCGGCCGGGCGACTGGGCCCGCCGCGGGAGGAGGACTGAACATGGGAACGACCGAAACGATGGCGCACCTTTCCGATGCCGATCTGGTCCGTCACCTCGACCTGGAGGGGGACGCCGCCGAGCGGGCCCGCCGGGAGGAGCACGTCCGAAGCTGCGATGAGTGCGCGGCGCGGGTGCGCCTGCTCGGGCATCAGAGCGAGACGATCGCCAGCTGGCTGGAGCGGACGGACCAGCCGCTGCCGGCGGGCTCGGCACCGGAGGCATGGGCCGCCGGGAGGGCCGCGCCCGCCCGCGCCGAGCGTGCCCGCACGGACGCGGTCCGGCCGTGGCTGCGCGCCGCGGCGATCATCCTCCTCATCGCGGCTCCGCTCGCGGCCCTCCAGCCGGTGCGCGAGTGGGTGGTGGAGAGGATCGGGCTCGCCGAGGAGACCGGCGCTCCCGCCATCACCGTCGCCGAGGCCTCCGACCCGGCGGTCATCCGGTTCACGCCGGCGCCGGGCGTCTTCACGGTCCACGTCGCCGAACCCGCCGGCGGCGCCAGCCTAGCGATCGGCCGCACGGGCGGCGAGGAGGCGGTGCTCCGCGGCGCGAGTGGAGGTGAGGCGCCCGTCGTGTCCGACGCCGCTCTCCGGCTCGCCGGCGGCGCCGCCGCCGCGGGTCGCCTGTACGACCTGCGCGTTCCCGCCGCCGTGGAGGAGGTGCGGGTGATCGTCGGATCGCGGCTCGAGCGCATCGGCGGCGCGGAGCTGGAAGCGGGGAGTCGCGTGGACCTGTCTGTCAACCGTTGATCCGCGGCGCCCGCGGCCTCATCGTTTCACGTCCGCACGACGCAGAATCGATCGAGCCGCAGGGTAGTCAACGTGCCGTCCCAGAAGATCGTCCAGCAGATCGCCTCCGAGCTTTCCCTCTCGACGGCCCAGGTCCAGGGCACGCTCGCGCTGTTCGAGGAGGGGAACACCCTTCCGTTCATCGCGCGGTACCGGAAGGAGGCCACCGGCGGGCTGGACGAGGTCCAGCTCCGGGACGTCCGTGACCGGGGCGCCTATCTGGACGAGCTGGAGGACCGTCGGGCGGCGATCCTCGCCTCGATCGAGGAGCTGGGCAAGCTGACGGATGGGCTTCGCGGGCGGATCCGGGGCGCGGAGACCAAGCAGGAGCTGGAGGACCTCTACCTCCCGTACAAGCCGAAGCGCCGCACTCGCGCCATCATCGCCCGGGAAAAAGGGCTGGAGCCGCTGGCGGACGGCATCTGGAGCGGCGAGATGGATGACGCCGGCGCCGCGGCGGCCGCCCGGTCCTACGTGGACGCGGAGAAGGGCGTCGAGTCCGCCGACGACGCGCTCCAGGGCGCCCGCGACATCCTGGCCGAGCGCGTCGCGGACGACGCCGACCTCCGGGGCTGGGTCCGGGACCGCACCCGCGCGGACGGCCTCGTCTCTTCCCGGGTCCTGAAGGGGAAGCAGGAGGATCCGGCCGCCGCCCGGTTCCGGGACTACTTCGAGTTCTCCCAGAAGGCGGCCGAGATCCCGTCCCACCGGATGCTCGCGATCCGGCGTGGCGAGACGGAGGACGTGCTGACGTGGGCGGTGGAAGGGCCGTCGGAGGAGATCGCGGCGGGGGTGGTCCGCCGCGTGGTCGCGGACCGGCCGGCGCGGGAGCAGCTCACGCGGGTGGCGGCGGACGCGTACAGGCGGCTGCTCTCCCCGTCGATCCAGACGGAGCTGCGGCTGGAGCTGAAGGAGCGCGCGGACGCCGAGGCGATCGAGATCTTCGGCCGCAACCTGGAGCAGCTCCTGCTATCGGCCCCGGCGGGCGAGCGGACGGTGATCGGCCTCGATCCCGGCTTCCGGACGGGGGTGAAGGCCGCGGTCGTATCGAAGACGGGCGCCGTTCTCGATACGGACACGCTGTACCTGCACCAGGAGGACCGCTTCGCCGCGCAGCTCCGGGGGCTCGTGGACCGGCACCGGCCGGACCTCATCGCCATCGGGAACGGGACGGCGTCCCGGGAGACGGAGCAGGCGGCCAGAAACGTGGTCACCTCGCTCCCCGGCGCGGGCCCGCGGCTCGTGGTGGTGAACGAGGCGGGCGCGTCGGTCTACAGCGCCAGCGACACCGCCCGTGACGAGCTCCCCGGGCTCGACGTATCCCTCCGTGGCGCCGTCTCCATCGCCCGCCGCCTGCAGGACCCGCTGGCGGAGCTGGTGAAGATCGACCCCAAGTCGATCGGCGTCGGCCAGTACCAGCACGACGTCGACCAGCCCCGTCTGAAGGGGCGGCTGGACGAGACCGTCACCTTCTGCGTGAACCGGGTAGGCGTCGAGCTCAATACCGCCTCCCCTTCCCTCCTGGCCTACGTCGCGGGCCTCGGGCCTGCCCTGGCGAAGAACATCGTCGAGCTGCGGGACGCGGCGGGCGGGCTACGGTCCCGGAAGCAGCTGCTGGAGGTGCCACGCCTCGGACCCAGGGCGTTCGAGCAGGCCGCGGGCTTCCTGCGCCTCCGCGCCGCCGAGCACCCGCTGGACCGGACCGGGGTCCACCCCGAGCGGTACGCCCTGGTGGAGCGGATGGCGAGGGACCTGGGGATGCCGCTGAGGGAGCTGGTCGAGAACGAGGAGGCGGTCGCCCGGATCGATGTGGACCGCTACCTGTCCGACGACGTGGGGCGTCCCACCCTCTCCGACATCCTGGACGAGCTCCGCCGCCCCGGCCGCGACCCGCGGGACACGTTCGAGGCCCCGGCCTTCCGGGAGGACGTGACCGGGATGAAGGACCTGAAGGAGGGGATGCGCCTCGAGGGGGTGGTGACCAACGTGGTGGCGTTCGGAGCCTTCGTGGACGTCGGCGTCCACCAGGACGGGCTGGTCCACATCAGTCAGCTCGCCGACCGCTATGTGAAGGACCCGGGGGACGTGGTGAGCGTGGGGCAGAAGGTGCAGGTCACGGTCATCGGCGTGGACCTGGAGCGGAACCGGATCGGCCTCTCCATGAAAAGCAGAACTACAGACCAGCAGAACAGCAGAACTACAGAAAAGCGGAACAGCGTAACTGCAGACAAACAGAGCAACAGGACTGCGGGGAAGAAGCCGGAGCCGGGGACGGTGGCGCCGAACGGGATGCGCTTCGGGTAGACGGCGGCGGTGCATCGGCGCGGGGGCAAGCGGGCGACGGAGAGGGGCCGCGGAGGTTACCACCTGGCCCGGTGGTTGCGGGCCGTTTGCGCACGCTGCAACGCCACTCAGACGCAAGGATGGCCGATGGACCGCGTAGAACGGATGTTCAGCACTCACCCCGCCCCCGCCAGCGACGCGGGGGAGGAAGCCTTCGCTCTCGTGCAGGCCGCGGCGGAGTGCACTTACTGCTGTACGACATGCGCCGACGCATGCCTCGAGGAGGACGACCCGGCGAATCTCCGGAAGTGCATCCGTCTGAACCTGGACTGCGCGGAGATCTGCTCGGTGACGGCCAAGATGATCGCCCGGCCGGGCGCCCAGGACCGGAACGTCCTGCGGGCGCAGCTCGAGGCGTGCGCGGCCGCCTGCCGGGCGTGCGCCGACGAGTGTGACAGCCACGCCGGCAAGCACGACCACTGCGGCATCTGCGCCGAGTGCTGCCGCGCCTGCGCCGAGGCCTGCGAACGGATGAAGAAGGCCCTCGTGGCCTGAGGTCCGGGCACCGCCGGACCGGCCCGACAGCCGCCACGAACGCGGACGGCCCGCGGGCCGCCCCGGGAGACGACGCCGCGCCCTCCATGTCACTGTTGCTCCTCCGGGCGGGACGTATGTATCCTGTTCCCGCTACCCGGACACAACCAGGAGGGACGATGAAGTCACTCAGGTGGGGCGTCGTCGTGTGCGCCGTCGCCGTTCTGACGGGCGCGCTCAACACCGCGTGCAGCCGCCATTTCGTCATCGTGCCGCAGCCGGCGGACGGCTACGCGGCCACGGACACGCTGTACGGGCGGCTGAACGGGGATGAGATCCGCGTCACGTTCTGGTTCGACACCGTGATGCGGGTCGACACGGTGGTGGACGTCGACACGCTGTGGGAGAAAGGGACGCGGACCGTCCTCCGCATCGACACGCTCGCGGTCCACGACACGATCGTCCGGGTGGACACGGTGCGGGTCGCCATGAGATCCATGAGGGTCGATACCGTGGTCCGGGTGGACACCGTCCGCGTGTCCACGACCGCGACGGTGGTGGACACCGTCGTCCGGGTCGATACCGTCCGGGTCTCCACGACATCGACGGTGGTGGACACCGTCGTCCGGGTCGACACCGTCCGAATCCCGGTGACGGAGACCATCGTCCGTACGGACACGGTCCGCCTCCTGGTCACCGATACCGTCCGCCTCTTCATCACGGACACGGTCCGCGTGGCGGGCCAGCGCATGCTGTTCGTGCCGCCGGGGCACTACCCGCCGCGGGGCCAGTGTCGCGTCTGGATCCACGACCTGGCGCCCGGCCGGCAGGCGGCCGCCGCTCCGTGCACGGGTCTGGGCGCGGTCCCCGCCGGCGCGTTCATCCTGTTCGGCGGCGAGGCGTGGGACTTCGACTACGACTGGATCGGCGAGGCCGCCGCTCATCCCGGAACAGTGCCGCCGGAGATCGTCGCGCTGAAGCGGAAGGGGTGAGCGGGCCGAGGCTCGGCACCAGCCCCGCTTACTCCGTCGCCGGGGTCCCCGCTCCATCCCATTTCCCGAACCACCCCAGCACGTACGCCACCTTCTCGATGAGGTTGCTCGGCTTGCTGGCGATCCCGT
>JAHWKI010000034.1:6032-21596 GCA_019347975.1 Gemmatimonadota bacterium | reverse complement strand
CACCATCGCTGGTCCGAGGTCCGCCGCGACCACGGGCTCAATGACGGCGTCCGGTGCCTGCATGTCTCCGCAGGCGAAAAGGACGACCACGAGTGCGAGCGGGGAGAGGAGGGAACGGGGAGAATCGCGCATGACTGCCTCCAAACTGATGGGAAACGAAACAGCGGTCCATCGTGCCTTATTATGAAGAATCGTCGTCTGCAAGTCCAGAACGACGCCGAATCGGCATGCATACTGCGGCGATTCTGAACAAAGCACGCAACCGCTGCGTGTGGTGATGTGGCCGCGCCTCCGCGATCCGGCCGACGCAGTTCTCCTTCCTCCGTTCTAAGCCGCCGACGCCGTTTCCCCGGTGGTCGGCACACGCCTTCGGACCATCAGGAGAAAGGCGGAGAACGATGAGCGATCGCAGAGTTCTGATGACGCTCGTGGTGGCGCTCACGGCGGTCCTGGCGGGCTGCGACGACGCGCCTGGACCGGCGGCCGTCATGGAGGTGGAGAGTCCGGCGCTGAGCGTCAGCGTGGTGTCCGCCGGGCCGGCGCTGGGGCTGAAGCCGGTGGCCACCGGGCTGACGCAGCCGGTGACCATGGCCGAGCCGCCGGACGGGTCGGGTCGTCTGTTCGTGGTAGACCAGACGGGGGTGATCCGGATCGTGGATGCGTCCGGCGCGCTGCTGGCGGCGCCGTTCCTGGACGTGAGGGCGAAGATGGTGGTGCTGAACCCCCGGTTCGACGAGCGCGGTCTGCTGGGACTGGCGTTCCACCCCGCTTACGCGGAGAACGGCCGGTTCTACGTCTACTACTCGGCTCCACCGCGGCTGCCGGACTACAACCACACGACCAGGATCGCGGAGTACACGGTCTCATCGGATCCGGACCTGGCGGACCCCACATCCGAGCGGGTCCTGCTGGAGATCGATCAGCCCCAGTTCAACCACAACGCCGGGACGCTGAAGTTCGGTCCCGCGGACGGGTACCTCTACATCTCGGTAGGGGATGGCGGGGGCGCTCACGACGTGGGCTTCGGCCACGTGGAGGACTGGTACGAGGTGAACGACGGCGGCAACGGGCAGGACATCACGAAGAACCTGCTGGGCAACATCCTGCGGATCGACGTGGATGGCGGGACGCCCTACGGCATCCCCGCGGACAACCCGTTCGTGGGGGAGCGGGGTCTGGATGAGATCTGGGCGTTCGGGTTCCGCAACCCGTACCGGTTCTCGTTCGACCAGGGCGGCAGCCACGCGCTGCTGGCGGGCGACGCTGGGCAGCACCTGTACGAGGAGGTCGACGTGGTCGAGGGGGGCGGAAACTACGGGTGGAACGTGAAGGAGGGGCCGGTGTGCTTCAGCACGGAGCACCCGCGTGAGCCGCTGGACGAATGCCCCGATTCGGATCCCGATGGAAGGCCGCTGATCGATCCGGTGATCGCGTACGCCAACGCGGCGCAGCCGGACGGGCTGGGGCTGGTGGTGATCGGCGGCTACGTGTACCGGGGCGACGACGTCCCGCAGCTGAGCGGTCGTTACGTCTTCGGGGACTTCAGCAGCGCCTTCTTCCCGCCCGATGGGCTGGTGTTCATCGCACAGCCGAGGCCGTCGGGGCCGTGGCACATCCAGGAGGTGAGCTTCCCACAGCGGGACGGCCGGCTGGGCGAATACCTGCTCGGCTTCGGCCAGGACGCCGAGGGAGAGGTCTACGTGCTGACCACGGAGACCGCCGGTCCGAGGGGAACGTCGGGCAAGGTCTATCGGCTGACGCAGCCCGGGACGCGCTGAGCGGCCGGCCGGCCGGAGCCCGGACAGTCCGGCTCCGGCCGGCGATCGGTCAACCGCGGCCGTCCGTTCGCCGCAGGTCGCCCGCCTCGCAGTTCTGCGGTTCTGTAGTTCTGTAGTTCTTTGTAGTTCTTCTGGCGCCCCCCTTGCGAGGGTGGTGAGGACATGAGCCGCAACATGCCGTCGGGCCCACCCCCGGGCTGGCTGGGCGGGCTGCTGAAGCGCGCGGAGGAGCTGCTTCGGCGCCTGGCCGGATCGCTGCGCGATGCGGCCGGGTCCCTCGAGGAGGAGGGGCGTCGGCTGTGGGACCCCGTGGGCGCTCGCCTGCGACCGGCGCGGCAGCGCGTCAATCGCGCCCGCGTGCGCCTGCGGGAGTGGATCCGACCCCGGGTGGCGCCCCTCGCCGGGGCGGTGGAGCGGCGCTGGGCGTCCATCCGACCCCGCATCCGGAGCGCCCTCGGCGCGCTGTGCCGCCGGCGTCCCTCCCCACGACAGGCCGCGGTCCTCGCCCTCGTGCTACTCGGCGCCGGCTGGCTCCTGTGGGAGCGGTGCGGGCTGAAGGGGTGCCCGGACGTGGAGAGCCTGACGTCCTACCAGCCGGGGGGCGCGTCGGTGGTCCTCGACCGGGACGGGGAGCCGTTCGCGGACCTGGCGCCCATGGAGTACGAGGTGGTAGCGCTGGACTCGCTGCCGCCCTGGGTCGCGCAGGCGTTCGTGGCCGTGGAGGACCGGCGCTTCTTCGACCACGAGGGGGTGGACTGGTTCCGGTCGGTCGGCGCGCTGTGGGCGGACATCCGGGCGCGGGGGCTGGTCCAGGGGTCGAGCACGATCCCCATGCAGCTCTCCCGCACGCTCTTCCCGGACCGGATCCGGCGGGAGGAGAAGACGTTCCGCCGCAAGCTCCTGGAGGTGCGGGTGGCGGGGGAGATCGAGGAGCGGTTCACCAAGCGGGAGATCCTCGAGCTGTACCTGAACCACGTCTACCTGGGTGGGGGGTCGTACGGCATCCAGGCGGCCAGCCGGTACTACTTCGACAAGGAGGCGACGGAGCTGGAGCTGGAGGAGGCGGCGCTGCTGGCGGCGCTGCCCCGGGCGCCGTCTCATTACGATCCGCGCCGGCACCCGGAAGCGGCGCGGGCGCGGCGGGACCTGGTCCTGACGCTGATGGAGAAGCAGGACGTGATCCCGTTCCGCGTGGCGCATGCCGCCCGGCAGCGGGACCTCGCCGTGGCCGACGAGACGGACCGCGACCCGGACGGGGATCGGCTGGCGCCGTACTTCGTGGAGCACGTCCGTCGTCTGCTGGCGGACGAGCTGGGGGAGCGGCTGTACGCCGAGCCGCTCCGCATCGTGACCACGCTCGACGCCCGGGCGCAGGAGGCGGCCGAGGCCGAGCTGGAGGCGCAGCTCCGGACGGTGGAGCGGGGCACGTTCGGTCGCTTCCGCGGCCCGCACTACGGCGACGGCGAGGCCGGCTACCTCCAGGGCGCGGTCGTCCTCATGGACGCCCGCAGCGGGGACGTGCGGGCATGGGTGGGCGGGCGGGACTACGACCGGTCGCGCTACGACCGGGCGCGGCTCGCCCGGCGGCAGGCGGGGAGCGCGTTCAAGCCGTTCGTCTACGCGGCCGCGCTCGAGGCCGGGTTCCCGCCCAGCCAGCCGATCCTGGACGCGCCGTACCGCCTCGCCCGCGCCGGCGCACCGGACTGGGAGCCGGACAACTACTCGGGCGGGTTCGAGGGGCGCATGACCCTGAGGGACGCGCTGGTCCGCTCCCAGAACATCCCGTCGGTCCGGCTGGCGGCGGCGGTGGGGGAGGAGCGGGTGAGCGACTTCGCGCGGCGGACGGGAATCGCCGGCGAGGTGCCGGCATCGCCCGTCGCCGCGCTGGGCGTCACGGCGGTCAGCCCGGTGGAGATGACGGCGGCGTACGCCTCGTTCGCGAACCTGGGCACGCGCGTGACGCCGCGGTTCGTGGTGCGGGTGGAGGACGCGGAAGGCCGGGTGGTGTGGGAGCCGGCGCCGGAGCCGGCGCGGGCGCGGGTGATGGAGCCGGCGATCGCGTACCTGCTGACCGACATGCTGCGGGACGTGGTCGACCGGGGCACGGGGACGGGCGTGCGGGGCGCGGGCTTCCACGGCGCGGCGGCGGGGAAGACGGGCACGACGAGCGATGCGACGGACGTGTGGTTCGTCGGCTACACGCCCGAGCTGGTGGGGACGGTCTGGGTGGGCTACGACGAGGTCCGGCCGCTCCCGTACCGCGCCACGGGCGGCGGGGTGGCGGCGCCCATCTGGGGGCGGATCATGGCGCGGGTGCACGCCGACGGCCCGATGCCCCGCTGGGCGGACCGGCCGCCGGAGGTGGTGGCGCGGTGGGTCGATCCGGAGACGGGGATGCCGCTGGAGGAGGGGTGCCGCCCCCGCTGGGATGGGCCGCGGCAGGAGCTGTTCCTCCTGGGGCAGGAGCCGCGGACGATCTGCCCCTGGAGCGGGAGCCGCTATGGCTATTACCGGATCGGGCGCTGGCTCGGGGACATGTTCGGCTATGACGACGAGCCGGCCGCGCGCATCCCCGGCGAGCCCGACCCCGACCTCGGCTACCCCCGGCTCCCGCGAGCCGGTGGTACCGATGAGGCCGGTCACGCCCGGGAGCCGGACCGGGTGGACCGGGGGGCGGAGGCGTGGGAGCGGGACCGGGATCGGCACCCACACGAGCGGTGGCGCGGGGACGAGCGTCGTCGTCGCGGGGGCGGATAGAATTCCTCCTTGCTGCCGCGGCGCCACCTCGGTGCGGCTCGCGGGTACGCGGTCGCCATGGAACTGGAAGCGAAGGAACGGGGGAAGGTCCTCGGCGAGCTGTTGAGGCGTCTGCGACCGGTCGTTGGCGAGGCCGAAGTGGCATCGGTGACGTGGCGCCGGCACAGCAATGACGTCGGGCGAGTCGAGCTCACCGACGGGCGCGTCCTCATGGTGAAGGTCGGCCGGTTCGACTGGGTGGGCCCCCGCTTCGCGGCCGAGCGGCGGGCGGCACGCTGGCTCAGGGACCGTGGCATCGTGGCGCCCGAGCACCTGGGCGGGCCGGAGCGCATCCGCGGGCGCCCGGTGCTGTCCTACTGGCGGATCGACCTGCACACGCTCGCGACCATCTGGCCCACACGGGAGAAACGCAGCCGATGCGCGGCGCTCCGCGACTGGGGCGCGCTCCTGCGGCGCGTGCACACCGTGCCGGTGGACCGGTGCGGCCCGTTGACGACCGGGAACGGGCGGTGCGAGGGCGTGGCCGATTTCGTGGGCGCCGACCTCCGTGACCGGCTCCGCATCGCCGTGGGCGGGTGCTGGCCGGCCGGGCTCACGCCGCTGGACACCGCGCTGGAGGCGCTGCCGGAGCTGGACGCCCGGATGGGCGACGCGCCCCGCGTCCTGCTCCACGGCGACCCGCACACGGGCAACGTGATGTGCCGGGCGCCGGCCGACCCGGCCGCGCCGGTGCGGTGCGAGGGGCTGATCGACCTGGAGACGGCGGCCGGAGGGCCGCGGGAGCTCGACCTGGCGCACGCGCTGGTGCTCCACGGCCCGCTTTTCGCCCAGCAGCTCCCGGACGGCTGGTTCGATGAGCTGCGGCGAGGGTACGGGATCGACCCCGACCCGTTCGCCCTTCGCTGGTTCGCGGTCTACCACCTGCTGAACCTCGGGTTCTACTCCGCGCTCATCGGCGACCGTGAGCACGCGGCAGCCGTCGCGGAGGCCGCCGCCGTGGGGGCGCGTGGCCTGGAAGCCGAAGCCTGAGGGGCATTTTTGCGGCCGGTCCTGTACCTCGACATCGACGATACCCTGCTGAGCTGGGCCAGCGGCAGCCCGCGGCCGGTGCCCTCCTCCGGGTCGTTCCTCCGCTGGGCCCTGGAGCGGTTCGAGGTCCGGTGGCTCACGAAATGGTGTCCCGGGGGAAACATGGCCGACGATCTCCTGATCGACCTGGCCAAGATGCTGGGCGTCGACCGCGATGGCCTGGGCGCCATAGCCGGCTGCGCGTGGGAGGAGAGCGGCATCAAGGCGGACGGGATCGCGTGGCTCGAGCACGCCGTCCACGGCCGCGACTTCGTCTGGGTCGAGAACCGAGAGGGGCTCTCCGATCGCGACTTCGAGCTGCTCCACATGGCCGGGTTCGGCGACCGCTACTACCCCTGCAACGTCACCGAGGATGAATCGGCGCTGGAGCGGACGCGGTCGCTGCTCGAGCGGAGGTTCGGCGGGGAGCCGGGTGGGAACGGGCGGGAGTCCGGGCGCTGACCGGCACCGGAGGGCCCGTCCGGTATCAGCTCCCGCTATCGCCGCGTGAACATCGTGAAGCCCTGCAGGTCCACCGCCTTCGCCCGCGCCCGCGGGTCCAGCGTGAACGTCACGAAGGACCGCCCGAAGCCGGGGCGTCGCCACACCGCGCGGAAGGTGTCGTGGTGCCAGTGCTCGAGGTCGGCCACGTAGTGGGGCTCGGCGTAGCGTAGCACCAGACCGCGCCCCTCGCGCTCGATCCGCAGCTCGCCGTAGAGGCTGTCGGTGTACGTCCCGGCGTAGTCCTCGAGCGGGAGCGATGGGCGGGTGCCCTTCACCCGCGACGCCTCGAGCTCCTCCCGCCGCTCCTCGCTCCGTGCCGAGGAACGCCGGTTCAGGGCCAGGTACTCGGCGCTCCAGTCCCGCTCCGGCAGCCCGAGCAGCGCGTCGAAGACCCGGTGCATGAGCGCGATCTGGAGCCCGCTGGAGCTCAGGTTCGCGAACGCGACGACCCCGATCCCCTCCGACGGGATCATTCCCACCTGGGTCCGCGTGTAGTTCACGTTCCCGGTATGCTCGACCATCTTCCGGCCGCGGTAGTCGTAGAGCCGCCAGCCGAGGCCGTACGCCCTGAAGTTCCGGTCGGGGAACAGGCGGCGGGTCACGCTGTCGATCCCGACGACGACCTGCGGCGTGTGCATCTCCTCGACCGTCGCCGAGTCGAGGAGCCTGCGGCCGTCATGGACGCCGTGGGCCAGGTGCAGCCGGACCCACTCGGCCATCTCCGACGCGCTGGAGAAGACGGAGCCCGCGGGGCCCAGCGCGTCGTAATCCCGGCGGGGGACCGCCCGCACGCGCCCGTCCACGCGCGTGTGAGACGACGCCACGTTCTCCCGCCGCGCCACGACCGCCGTCCGCGGCGTCGACCGGGTCATGCCGAGGGGCGCGAACAGCCTGTTCTCGATGAACGTCTCCCACGGCATCCCCGACGCGGACCCCACCACCTCGCCCGCCACCATGTACATGAGGTTGTTGTAGCGGTACCCGGTGCGGAATCCCTCCGCCTGCTCCAGGTGACGCGCCCGTCGCAGGATCTCCGGACGCTCGAACGGAGCGGCGATCCAGATGTTGTCCTGCCGGTCCAGCCCGGTGCGGTGGGTCAGCAGGTCACGGATGGTGAGGTGACGGGTGAGGTACGCGTCCCCGAGCTGCAGCGACGGGAGGTGCTTCGCCACCGGGTCGTCCCAGTCGATGACGCTGTCGTCCACCAGCATCCCCAGCGCGGCGACCGTCATGGCCTTGGTGGTGGACGCGATCGCGAAGAGCGTGTGGGCGTCCACGGGCTCCCCGGTGCCGAGCGTCCGCTCGCCGAAGCCGCGGGCGTAGATCACCGAATCGTTCCGGACCACGGCGAGGGAGAGGCCGGGGATCTCCCAGTCGGCCATCGCGGTCCTGATGTAGGCGTCCAGCCCGGCCAGCTCCGGGGCCTGCGCCGGTGCGGGCGCGGCCGGGATGGTGAGGGCGAGGGCGAGGAGGGCGGCTGTGCGTACGCGATGGAGTGTATGCATGGCGGGAAAATAGGGAGGGCGGGGGGCTCTCGCACCTGATGCGTTCGGGCAGGGCCCGCCCGCCGGCCGGAGCACGCGGCGCCGAGCGGTCGGTCCCGCGCAGACCGCGCGTCGAGAGGAAGCAGGCATCGAGCCGGGTTGACGCCTCACAGGTCCCATCCACGGCGCAGTTGCCCGTCGGTCCGCCGGTGCTGGATCGAACCGTGCAATCCCCCCGCCCCGTCCTCGACTCGGCCGGAGAAGGGAGGCGGCATTGACGGATGGGCGCGAATACGACGCTGTGGTGGTAGGGGGCGGCCCCAACGGCCTGAGCGCCGCGATCGTGCTGGCGCGGGCCGGCCTGTCGGTGGTGGTCCTGGAGGCGCGGGAGGAGGTGGGCGGCGGCTGCCGGTCCGCGGAGCTGACGGAGCCGGGGTTCATCCACGACATCTGCGCCGCGATCCACCCGATGGGCGTGGTCTCGCCGCTCTTCAGGACGCTGCCGCTGGAGGAGTTCGGGCTGGAGTGGGCGTACCCGGAGCTGGCCGTGGCGCACCCGTTCGGTGACGGGACCGCGGCTGTGCTGCGGCCGTCGCTGGAGGAGACGGCGCGGGGGCTGGGTGAGGACGCGCGGTCGTATACGAAGCTGCTGGAGCCGTTCGTCGATCGGTCGGATGACGTGTTCCAGGACATCCTGCGGCCGATCCGCTTCCCGCGGCACCCGATCCTGATGGCGCGGTTCGGGATACGGGCGTTGTGGTCGGCGGAGTCGCTGATCGGGCGGCGGTTCGAGGGGCGGGAGGCACGGGCGCTGTTCGCCGGCTGCGCGAGCCATTCGTTCGTCCCGCTGGACTTCGCCGGAACGGCATCGTACGGGCTGGCGCTGATGCTGGCGGCGCACGCCATCGACTGGCCGGCGGCGGTGGGCGGGTCCGGTCGGATCGTGGAGGCGATGGCGGCCTACCTGGGGCAGCTGGGTGGTGAGATCCGGACCGACAGGGAAGTGCGGAGCATGGCGGACATCCCGCCATCGCGGGCCGTGCTGTTCGACCTCACGCCCCGGCAGGTCCTGGGTATCGCCGGGGAGGAGCTGCCCGGGCGCTACCGCCGCGGCCTGGAGCGCTACCGCTACGGACCCGGCGTCTTCAAGATCGACTGGGCGCTGGATGGTCCGATCCCGTGGCGCGCGGAGGCGTGCATGCGGGCGGGCACCGTGCACGTCGGCGGCCCGTACGAGGCGGTGGCGGAGAGCGAGGCCGCGTCGTGGGGCGGGCGGCACCCCGAGCGGCCGTTCGTGCTGGTGGCGCAGCAGAGCATGTTCGATGCGACGCGCGCTCCCGAGGGGCGGCACACGGGGTGGGCGTACTGCCACGTCCCCCAGGGCTCCGAGGTCGACATGACGGAGGCCATGGAGGCGCAGATCGAGCGGTTCGCGCCCGGGTTCCGCGACCGCATCCTCGCGCGCCACACCCGCACCGCGGTCGAGCTGGAGGCCTACAACGCCAACATGATCGGAGGGGACATCGGCGGCGGCGCCAACACCCTCCGCCAGTTCCTCGCCCGGCCGGTGGCGCGGCTCGACCCCTACGCAACGCCCAACGAGCGACTCTTCCTCTGCTCCAGCGCCACGCCGCCGGGTGGCGGCGTCCACGGGATGTGCGGCTTCCACGCGGCCCGCTCGGCTCTCCGGCGCGGGTTCGGCCGGAAGGACGCGGGCGAGGACGTGGAAGCGTGCGAGAGCTTGAACTCCCGTGGGTGACGGCGCCACGCCCGCCGACCCCGGGTGGTACATCGCCCTCGGCGACTCCATGTCCATCGACCTCTATCCGCTCCTGGAGCTGCGGGAGAGAGGCGTGGTCGAAGCCGGTGACGCCCGCGCGGTGGGAGCTGCGGCGCTGCTCCACGAGAACGATGACGCGCTGTGGCCGGAGTTCACCGGCCGGGACCTGTCGAACATGGTGCCGGGCATCCAGCGGCTCGAGGTGACCGCGGACGGGGCGGTGATCGACAGCGTGCTGGCGTCGCAGCTGCCCGGCGTCCCACCGGAGGTGGGCGAGGCGGCGAGGGTGGTGACGCTCACGGCCGGGGGCAACGACCTGCTGGGCGGGCTGTTCGGCGGGCTCGGCGGGCTGGAGGCGGCGACGGGGCGGGCGGTGGAGCGGTACGGCGGCCTGGTGGAGATCCTGGCGAGGCGCTTCCCGGACGCCGCGCTGCTGCTGACCACCGTCTACGACCCGACCGACGGATCGGGTCTGCTGCCCGGCGCGTCCGAGGTCCTCGGGCGGCTTCCCATGGAGCTCCTGGACCGCTTCAACGAGGCGGTGCGGGCGGCCGCGGCGAGGCACGACGGGGCCGTCGTGGCGGACGTTCACCGTCGGTTCCTGGGCCACGGGCTGTCGGTGCCCCCGGGAGAGCGCTGGTACTGGGAGCCGAGCCCCATCGAGCCCGGGGCGCGGGGCGCGAGCGAGATCCGGCGCGTGTGGCTGGAGGCGCTGGAGGAACAAGGGTAAGGGCCAGGCCTTGATTTCTTGACGGGGGGCCAGGCCTCGATTCTTGATTTCGCGGCCCTCTTCAGGGCGCGCGGCCCATCACCGCCCGGAAGACCTCGTCTCCGATCAGCGAAGTCCATGCCGACACGGGGCTGTCACGTCCTCCTTGCGGCGGCCGGTCCTCAACGCGCACCATTTGAGTCCAGGCGCGGCACGGGGATCGTCGATTGGCCGCGTCGTCCCATCTCCCGGAGGCTTCATGCGCACCCCCAACCTCGTCGCGTCCGCCCTGTCGGTCGCGGCGCTCTTCGGCATCCCCCTGGCGGCCCCCGCCCAGGATCACGGCCACCCGGAAGGGGACCCCGAGCGGGTCGGAACGGTGTCGTTCCCCGTGAGCTGCGACCCGGCCGTGGTCCCGGCCTTCGAGCGGGGGGTGGCGATGCTGCACTCGTTCTGGTTCGAGGCGTCGGCCCGGCGGTTCGAAGAGGTGGCGGCGGCGGATCCGTCGTGTGCCATGGCGCAGTGGGGGATCGCGATGACGATGATGGGGAACCCCATGACCCGGGCGGCGCCGTCGGTGGAGCGGATGGAGGCGGGCCGCGCGGCGGCGGAGCGGGCGCGGGAGCTGGCGTCGTCGTCGTCGCACCGGGAGCAGATGTACGCGGCTTCGGTGGTGGCGTACTACGAGGGCGAGGACCGGAGCCACGCGGAGCGGATGGCGGCGCACGAGGCGGCGCTGGACGCGCTCCGCCGGATGCACCCGGAGGACGCGGAGGCGACGACGTTCTACGCCCGCGCGGTGGTGGCCAACGCCCCGCCGGACGACCTGACGTTCGCCCGCCAGCGGGCCGGCGCGGATCTGATGCTGCCGCTGTTCGAGGCCACGCCGCACCATCCGGGGCTCGCGCACTACATCATCCACGCCTACGACGCGCCGTCGCTGGCCGCGATGGGACGGGACGCGGCTCTCGTGTACGCGGACATCGCGCCGGCCGCGCCGCACGCGCTGCACATGCCGTCGCACATCTTCACGCGGCTCGGCTACTGGGACGAGTCCATCGAGACCAATGCCCGGTCGGCGGCCGCGGAGCCGCAGCCGGATGCGGCCGTCCACCCGCTGGACTACATGGTCTACGCGTACCTCCAGCAGGGGCGCGATGCCGAAGCGCGTGCCGTCCTGGACCGTGTGGTGGCGGACACGGACCGGTTCTACGGGAGCCTCCTGGGCTACAACCTCGCGGCCATGCCGGCGCGCTTCGCGCTGGAGCGCGGCGCGTGGCGGGAGGCGGCGAAGCTGCCCGTGCCGGAAGGGGCTCCGCCCTATGTCGAGGCCATCACGCGGTTCGCCAGGGTCATCGGCGCGACACGGCTGCAGACGACCGCCCTGGGCGCGGCGCGCGGTGATGCCGCGGCGCTGGCGCAGCTCCACGCCACGCTGGCCGAGCGCGGGGACACGTACTGGGCGACGATCGTGCGGGCGCAGCGGATCGCCGCGGACGCGTGGGTCGCCCGGGCCGAAGGCAACGACGCCGGGGCGCTCCTCCTGGCGCGTGAGGCGGCCGACGTCGAGGAGACGGTGGAGAAGCACCCGGTCACCCCGGGTCCGATCCTCCCCGCCCGTGAGCTCCTGGGAGACCTGCTGATGGAGCTCGGCCGGCCCGCGGAGGCGCTCGTCGCCTACGAGAAGACGCTGGAGCGGGAGCCGCGACGGGCTCGCGCCCTGTTCGGCGCGGCCCAGGCCGCGGAGAGGGCGGGGCGCGACGCGGTGGCGCGGGAGCATTACGCGGCGCTGCTGGAAGTCATGGAGAAGGCCGACCCCACGCGGCCCGAACCGGTCGTGGCGAAGAGGGCGCTGGGCCGCCGATAGGCGCTGGCGCGTTCCGTGCGGCGCCACGCTGCCGTTCGGACATTTCCGAGCCGAAACGACTTTTCAGCAGGGAGGACAGGTATGCGAGCGCTGCTCTTGATCGGATTGACCGCGCTGACGGCGTGCACGGTCAGCACCAACGGCGGGGTCGACGTCGATCCGGTGACGGACCTCATGGGGGACTGGGAAGGCCAGCTCTCGCCGCAGAACAACTCCGGGATCGTCGGCGCGGTGGCGGCCCGGAGCGCGGTGGCGACGACGGGCGTCTCGCTGAGCATCGCCGGAGCGACGTCGGGGGCGCGGCACCCGTGGCACATCCACCGGGGCACGTGCGGCTCCGGCGGAGCCATCGTCGGAGACGCGGGCGCGTACCCGGTGCTGCAGGTCGGCGCCAACGGGCAGGCGTCCGCGTCGGCCGATCTCAACGTCGCGTTGAGCGAGGACGGGCAGTACTACATCAACGTGCACCGCTCGCCCCAGGACCTGGGGACGATCGTCGCCTGCGGGGCGCTCCGGGACTAGCGCCGGGCACGGCGGGAAGAGCTGCGAGGAAGGACACGGAGGACAGGAAGGGCACGAAGGGATCCCCACCTTTCGTGTCCTTCGTCCGTTCAGACGGTTCGCGACGGAACCCCCGGGAAGGGGTTATCTTTGAGCAGTCCGCACCGGGCACTATCTTCGGTGCCTGTCCCTTACGTTCCGGAGCGAGGTGTGATGCCGAATCCCACGCAACCGCGTATGTCGCCCGCCGTCGAACACGAAACGCTCGAGGGGGAGAACCTGCGCGAGACGCGGGAGCGGCTGGAGATCGCGCTGGAGGCGTCGGGGATGGGGGTATGGGACGTGGACCTGACGACGATGACGGCGCGAACGAGCCTCCGCCACAACCAGATCTTCGGCTACACGGAGCCGGTGGAGTGGAGCCCGGCGATCTTCACGGAGCACGCGCTGCCGGAGGATCGGCAGCTGGTGGCGCCTGCGTTCGAGCGGGCCATGGAGACGGGACAGTTCGAGCTGACGGCGCGGGTGCGGTGGCCGGACGGAAGCGTTCACTGGATCCGTGATTGGGGCCGGGTCTATCGCGACGAGGAGGGTCGCCCCGTCCGGATGGTAGGGGTGACGGAAGAGGTGACGGAGGCGAAGCGGGGGGAGGAGGAGCTGCTCGCCGCGAAGCGGGTGGCGGAGGCGGCGAACCGGGCGAAGAGCCGGTTCCTGACGGTGATGAGCCACGAGCTGCGGACGCCGCTGACGGGGATCATCGCGTCCGCGGAGCTGCTGGGCGGGCTGGCGGCGGACGGGGCGACGGCGCGGCAGCAGGCGGCGGTGAAGCGGATCCAGTCGACGGCGTGGCACATGACGACGCTGATCGATGACCTCCTCTCCCTGGCGCGCTCGGAGGCGGGGCGGGAGGAGCTCCACGAGGCGGAGTGCGACCTGGTGCGGATCGCCCGACAGGTGGTGGGGATCGTCGCCACGCAGGCGGAGGTGAAGGGGCTCACGCTGAATCTCGAGGGCGCGGACGAGGCGGCTCCGCTGCGGACGGACCCCGGGAAGGCGCGTCAGATCCTCACGAACCTCGTGGGGAACGCGGTCCGCTACACGTCGGAGGGGGAGGTCGGGGTGCGGGTGGCAAGGTCGGCGGACGGCGTGGTCCTCGTGGCCGTCCGGGACACCGGCCCCGGCATCGCGCTGCAGGACCAGGAGCGGATCTTCGAGCCGTTCACGCAGCTGCGCTCCGAGCTGCCGGGCGGAGCGGGCACCGGGCTGGGCCTCGCGATTGCGCGGCGGCTCGCCCGGATGCTGGGCGGCGACGTCCTGCTGGAGAGCGAGCCGGGGGTGGGCAGCACGTTCACTTTCCGGCTCCCACCCACGGGAGCACCGTGATGCGAGCAGCGATCACCTTCCTCGCCTGCCTCGGGCTCCTGGCGGGCTGCTCCGGCGGTGGGCCCGAATCCGCCGGGGTGCCCGCCGATTCCGTGACGCAGCGGCAGCGGGACAGCGCCGTCGGCGCCTCCGGCCTGCCGGGGGCGAAGGGCGTGACCGGCGCGCTGGACGCGGCGGACGCGGCGGCGGCCCGGGCGGCCGCCCACGACTCCATGGCCGACGCCCACTGACGGAGGGGCGATCATGTCATCTGGGCGGAGCAGATGCACCCGCCGGCCGCCTGATCCCGTAGGCTCCCTCTGCCGGATGTGACCCGGGAGCGGCCTGGATCGTGTTCTGGATGGACACGCCAGCGCACGAATCTCCCCCGTGGCGCCTGCGACTTACCGCAAACGACACGGAGGACACAATGAGGAAGCTCGGATCATACGCAATTCTGCTGCTGCCCCTGGCGCTGGCGCTGGGCGGCTGCGACGGCTTCGCCGACCCGGAGAACGGGAGCATCACGCTCCTCCTGACCGACGCCCCGGGCGACGTCCGCCAGGCGTGGGTCACCATCGACCGGATCTACCTGCAGTCGGGCGCGGGCGACCCGACCGCCGGGACGCCGGGCGTGGACCTCATGACGGACGACATCACGGTCGACCTCATGACGCTGGCCGACGACATCGAGGGGCTCGTGGAGGACGCGGTCGTCCCCGCCGGCGTCTACGCACAGCTCCGGGTGGTGGTGACCGGCGCGTGCGTGGTGGTGGAGACGGACGTCGAGAACCAGTTCGACGTGTACGCGACGTCGGGCTACACCCAGTGCGGCCAGGCGACGGGTATCCTGCAGGCGCCGAGCCTCGCCCAGACCGGCATCAAGGTGCTGATGGACGGCGGCGCCGTGGAGGTCTCCGGCAATCAGCAGGTCCTGCTGCTGGACTTCGACGTGAGCCAGAGCTTCGGCCGCAGCACCGGTGGGATGGGGTGGGTAATGGAGCCGGTGATCCGCGGCGGCGAGATCGGCCTGACCGCCTCGATCACGGCGAACCTCTCGACCGCCGACGGCGTGTCGCTGCCGGCGGGGATCACCCTGGGTGACTTCGTCGCCGACCTGTCGACGGAAGAGGCCGACGCGGCCTTCACCGACCCGGACGGCGACGGCGTCTACAGCGCCGTGTTCGAGTACATCCTCCCGGACGCCGAGACGGACTTCGTCGTCACGGTCGTGCGGCCGGCGGGGACAGACGGCTACACGGTGGCTCCGGAGAGCGCCATCGCCGACGTCGTGAGCGGTGCCGACGCGGTGGTGAACTTCACGGTGAACCAGGAGCTCCAGGCCGGCTGATGCCGGGGCCGGATCCACCGGGATCCGGCAGAGAGGGATCGGAGACGAAGGACACGAAGCCGACGCGGGCTTCGTGTCCTTCGTTCTTCGCTCAGCCGGGAACCGGCTGCCGGACGCGCGAGCCCGCAGCGGTGCCGCCCGCCTCGGCGCGGGGATCTTCGCGCGCTGGTCGTCGGCCATGGCGACGATGCCGCTGTCCGCTTCGACTGGCGGGCGCGGTGCCGAGCCCATCATCGTGCCCCACTTCCCGCTTCGACGGCGGGTGCGGCCACGCGGCCCGAAGCCGACGCCGGCAGGGGGCCGGGTGCGGGTCGGTGCCACATCGCGGCGGCGAGCGGCCAGAGCGCCACCAGCCCCGCCGCTCCACCGACGTACAGCGCGGCGCCCCGGGGGATGAACCGGG
>JAHWKI010000034.1:3694-5932 GCA_019347975.1 Gemmatimonadota bacterium | reverse complement strand
ACCAGCCCCGCCGCTCCACCGACGTACAGCGCGGCGCCCCGGGGGATGAACCGGGTGACCACCATGACCACGAGCGCGGCGACCACCACGCGCGTGGCGGGCGCGGCGAGGACGTGGCTCCGGGCGATGCCCGCGGCGAACGCCAGCGCGCCCACTCCGAAGACGACCGAGCCGGCGAGGAGGATCGGGATGAACCAGCGGGACAGCGCGGTCTGCGCCGCGACGACATCGCCGCCGATCCAGACGGCGACCAGCGGCGCGAACTCGAGCGCGGGGAGGAGCGCGAAGAGCGTGCTTCCCATGAGGACGAACGGCAGCCCGCGCGCGCTCCACCGCGTCTCCCCCGCATCCCGCAGGTACTCGCGGAGCGCGAGGAAGGCGATCATCAGGAGCGCGGACCCCACGGCCACGGTCAGGTGCGCGACCGCCCATCGCGTCGGCCCTGGCGGGATCGTCGCGGCAACGGCCGCGCTGTCGGTGAGGTCGCGGATGTACGGGTGGTAGAGAACCCCGGCCATCAGCACCGCGGGGGCCACGGCCACTGCGGCCGCTCCGGACTTCCTGTTTGGCATGGACACGGAATCCTCCTGTCGGTCGAGACGCCGATCGCTCTCACCTCGTACAGGATAGGCTCCGCGGGCCCGCCGCCGCTTCGGGCGAACTGCCCAAATTCGCGCCGATGCCGGATGGGTAATTCTATGCAGACGGGCCGACCACGTCGTGCTCGTACGCCCAGGCGGTCGCGGCGGCGCGGGAAGAGAGACGGAGCTTGGTGAAGATGTTGCTCAGGTGCCGCGCGACCGTCTTCTCGCTGATGAACAGCTCCTCCGCCATGGCGCGGTTCGTCTTGCCGGTGGCCACGAGGGCGAGGACCTCCAGCTCCCGGGGCGTGAGGCCGTGCGCGCCACCGGTCCGGCCGGCTCCGCCACGGGCGGACAGCCGCTCGAGCCGGGCCAGGTCGGTGGCCGCGCCGAGGCGCTCGAACCCGGCGCGCGCGGCATCCAGCTCGAGCGCGGCGCCGTCCTCATCGCCGAGCTCGCGACAGGCGACACCGAGGAGCAGGCGGGCCCGGGCCGCGTCGTAGGGTGCGTCCAGCGCCTGCCACTCGCGACACGCGTGGCGCAGGTGCGGGAGCGCGCCCCGCGGGTCTCCGTCGGCCAGGCCCACCGCGCCTCGCGCGTGCGCGACCATGGCGGTCAGGGCCGCCGAGCCGTACCCGGCCGCGAGCGCGTCCAGCTCCTCGCAGGCGCGGCGGGCCTCGTCCAGGTCGTCCACGGCCACCATGATCTCGACGTGGGCCGGGAGGAGCCGGGCGCGGCGGAGGGGGTCGGCGGTCTCGGCGAGAGCGCGGCGGATGGCCGCGGCCGCGGCGTCGCCGTCCCCCTCGGCCAGCCGGAGGAGAGCGAGCCCGGGCTGCGGCTCGCGGCCGGAGCGGCTGGCGGCGCGGTACGCCTCCTCGGCGGCGTCGTGGTCGCCCCGGAGGCGGTGAAGCTCGCCCTGCTGGTAGAGGGCGAGGGCGGCGGCGGGGCCGCCGTCCTCGGAAAGGCGTTCCCCTGCCCGACGGGCTTCGGCGATGGCGTCGGTCCAGGCGCCGTGGAGCTGGAGGAGCTCGGAGCGGTAGACGCGGCACTCCCCCGTGTACGCGGCCATGTCCGGCTGCCGGTCGCACCATTCGGCGAGGGCGGCGGTCCACTCGTCGGCGCGCCCGAGTGCGTACACGCTCCGGCAGGCGCTGATGACGCTGCAGTAGACCAGCCCGGTGACGGGTGGAGACAGCTCGTCGGAGGCGACGGCGATCATCGCCTCATCCAGCAGCGCCAGCCCTTCCGGCACCCGCGCCTCCCCCAGGAGCGCACGCCCCTGCATGTGGAGCGCGAGGGCCAGGAGGTCGCGGTCGCCGAACCGCTGCGCGATCTCGACGGCACGGGCGCCCAGTCCCGCCGCCGCCGCGTAATCCCCCGCGATCAGGCTCCTGAGCGCGATGGGGAGGAGCAGGTACCCCTCCTCGACGTGCTCTCCGCCCGCCTGCTCCAGCAGCCGCTGGGCGCGCCCGAACCACCCCGTGGCCCGGGCCATCTCGCCGCCCCCCGCCAGCTGAAAGCCGATCCAGAAGGCGCAACGCGCGGCGGCCGGGGAGTCGCCGGCTTTCTCGTGCAGCCGGTGCGCGCGCTCGAGCGCGGAAAAGAAGACGTCCTCCCGACCGATGAGGTAGCCGGAGACCCCCAGGAGCCAGAGGTC
>JAHWKI010000034.1:0-3594 GCA_019347975.1 Gemmatimonadota bacterium | reverse complement strand
AGAAGACGTCCTCCCGACCGATGAGGTAGCCGGAGACCCCCAGGAGCCAGAGGTCTTCGGGTCCGAGAGGGGCCTGATCATCGGCCCGGGTGAGCGCCTCCCGGGCCGCACGCCACTCCCGGCGATCACAGGCCGCGCGGCCGCGCTGAAGGTCGTCCATGGAGCTCCTGAAGAGGGTGGGGCGGAAGACCATTGTTCCCCCGCTGGCCCCTGGCGGTCAAGCCCGCGGGCGGCGATCAGCGCACCAGGTGGAGCTCCTCCTGGCGTCCGAGCACCCATCGGCGGGTCCCGTCCGAGTCGATCAGCGCCTCCTCCTCCAGCGCCATCCGGACGGGCTGGCCCTCCCACTCGGGCACCGGCGTCGTAGCCTGCAGCTCGATGGAGAACCAGGTGTTCGGCCGCACCGGCACCGCGCCCCGGCCCGGGACGCCGCCCTGCCGGTCCCAGAGGCCGATGAGCGGACCGGCGCCGTGGCCGTGGTCGCCGATGGGGTGGGTGTAGATGGAGCCGTCGATCCGCTCGTCCCGCATGCGGGCGAGGGCGGCGGCGAGGACCTCATCGCCGGTGCGGCCGGGCTCCATCTCCTCGAGGAGGATGTCCTGGAGGCGATTGGCGCGGCCGAGGGCGGCGCGTACCCCCGCCGGCGGCCCGGCTTCGCCGTCCCGGAGGACGTAGCCCATGTGCTGCGTGTCGGTGTTGAGGCGGAGGGCGGTGAGACCGAAATCGGTGTGGAGGACGTCGCCGCGTCGGATGACGGGGTCGGCGGAATCCGCCATGTCGACGCCGCGCCGCTGGAGGGACACGGACGGGTGGAACCAGGTGCCGAGGCCCAGGTCGGCCACGCGCTGGCGGAGCCACCATACGACGTCGCCCGTCGTCGTGACGCCGGGCTCGATCACCGCGCGGCTGAACGCGGTGGCGATGATCTCGTGCACGAGCGCCTGCATGCGCGTGTAAGCGGGGAGCATCTCGGGGAGGCGCTCTTCGATGTACTGGAGGGGCAGCAGCTCACGGCGGACGACGCGCGTCTCGTACCCCGGCGGCAGGGCGGCCCGCAGCTGCTCCCACTCGCCCGCGGTGAGGCCGTCGCTGAACGCGTGCGTGTGAGAGATGTCGACCGCGATGGTCCGCGGCTCCCGGGCGCCGACGATCGGCGTCAGAAGCCGCCACTGCTCGGGGCCGAACGGCTCCGCCAGCCGGCGCTCCGTTCCGGCCGTGCCCTCGGCGGCCGCCGGGTCGCGCACCATGTCGTAGAGCCCGCCCTGGGACGTCCCGCCGATGGCGATCCGCTCCACCCCCCGCTCGGGGCCGTGGTCGTGGAACACGTAGATGGTCCGCCGGCGCGCCGCCATGGTCGTGGGGGACACGAGCGAGAAGAAGACCGGATCCTCGTTGTACTCCCGGACGGGGATGATCCACATGTCGACGCCGTGCTCGCGCATGAGGCGCGGGAGGACGCGCTCGAGGCGGAGGGCGAGCCAGTCCTGCTGGAGCGCCGCCTGATCGCGGAGGGTGCCCAGAGGCCGTTCCTGGGCGGCGACGGGGGCGGCCGGCGACAGGGCGAGAACGAGCGCGACGGCGAGGATGCGGACGGTGGATCTCACAGGGTTCTCCGGAGCGAGGGTGCGCCGACAAGATGGGAGAGAACGGGCGCGTCGGCCACGCAGGCGCGGTCCCGTTCCTGCACCTGACCCGTGGCGGCGATCAGCCGCTGGCCATGGGGACGATATCAGCCGGGAAGCCTATGAGCGAAGACCATCCATTCATGAGCGGAGCGCAGGGGCGGGCGCTCGCGCTCTCGGATCCCCCCGCGGGATCCCGCCGGGGCCCCGCGGGGGGATCCGAGATCAGTCGCTGGCGTACGTGAGCCGCTTCTGCTCCCGACCGTCGCTGTAGTGGAGCACGAGCGTGCTTGGCGCGCGGCGGCTGGCCGCCTTCCGACCGGCGCTGAGCGCCTCCTTCTTGGTGCCGTGCGTGCTGAGCGGCTCGCCGCCGCCGTCCAGCGAGACGGCCCACCCCTCCGGGGTCGACCGCACCCGGAACACCGCGGCCTCCGCGTTCTTCCGTCGCGCGACGGCGACGCCGACACCAACCGCCGCCGCGGCCGCGACGGCGCCGGCCGCACCCATGACCTTCGTGGATTTTTCCATCATGGCTCCTTCGCCTGGATCGGATTGACTTCTGCTGCCCGGGGGCGTGGACGTACAAGGGCCATGCCACGGCCGCTCTTGTACGGGGCGAAGCGTCTGCCCACGGCGGTCGAAGACGTGGTGGCAATGACCGGGGAGCGGTAGCCGGATGTGGATCGTTCTCGCCCTCGTCACGGCGGTGTGTACCGCCCTTCGGGACGTCGCCTCGAAGCACGCCACGGCGAGGGCGGACGCGGTCGTGGTGGCGCTGGGAGTGGCGGGTGTGCCGGCGGTCACGCTCGGCGCCCTTGTGCTGTTCCGCGGGGTCGTCGCCCTCGGGGAGGGGTTCTGGCTGGCCCTCGCGATCTCCGGCGGGATCAACGCCGTGGCCACGCCGCTGATCGTGGTGGCGCTGCGACGATCGGACCTCTCGCTGGTGGCTCCCGTGACCAGCCTCACCCCGCTGTTCATGATCGCGACGGGGGCGGTTGTGCTGGGCGAGGTGCCGGGTCTCCTGGGGATGCTCGGCGTGACCGTCATCGTGGCGGGGGCGTACCTGCTGTCCATCTCGGAGCGGCACGCCGGCCCGTTGGAGCCCTTTCGGGCCCTGGTCCGGAACCCCGGCTCCCGGGCCATGCTGTTCGTGGCGTTCTTCTACGCCATTTCCGCGACCTACGACAAGGTGGGAACCGGCGCCTCATCGCCGCTGATGTGGGCCGCGGCCGTAAACGCGGTGAGCGCGGCCGCGCTGGCGCCGCTGGCGTGGTGGCGCTGGCGACGGTGGAAGCGGGCGGAAGCGCGCGGGCGGGTCTCCGGGATGCCGCTGCCCGGGCGGGCGCGCCGCATCGGGCCCCTCCCGGCGATCCTGCTGGCGGGGCTCTTCACGGCGATCGGGGCCGCCGCGCAGATGACGGCGCTGATGATGACGCTGGCCGCGTTCGTGATCGCGGTGAAGCGGACGAGCACGCTGTTCGGCGTACTGCTCGGGCATTCGGTGTTCCGGGAGGAGCGTGTACGGGAGCGTCTGCTGGGCGCGGCCGTCATGCTGGCGGGATTCGTGCTTGTGACTCTCGGCTGATGTTCGACGTCTATAGGCTCGACGACCGGCCCTCATGTTCGCGGCGTTCGTGCCGACACTGACCCGGAGCCTTCACCCGAGCCCCAGAGAGCATGCCGAGAATCGACCAGTTCCTCCGCCTGATGGTCCAGCACAAGGGATCGGACCTGCACCTCAGCGTGGGCTCGCCGCCGATCATCCGTCAGCACGGGAACCTGGAGCGGGTGAAGTTCCGGGAGCTCACCGAGGCGGACATGGAAGGGCTCATGTTCGAGATCATGCGCGCGGACCAGAAGGCGTCGTTCCTGGAGACGAACGATGCGGATTTCGCGTACGAGCTGGAGGGGGTCGCGCGCTTCCGCATCAACATGTTCCGGCAGCGGAAGGGGATCGGCGCGGTGATGCGGA
>JAHWKI010000214.1 GCA_019347975.1 Gemmatimonadota bacterium | reverse complement strand
TCGATCTCGATGGCGCCGCCCAGCACGTTGGGGCCGTGGAGGATGCTGGAGAGGCCGCGCACGAGCGTGATGCTCCGCGCAGCGGTGAGAGGAACTACCGACAGGTCCGTCCGGTGATCCCAGCCCAGCGTCAGCGGGACGCCGTCGAGGAGGATGGCCACCTGGCGCTCCTCCGCGCCGCGCAGCGCGAGCTGCGCCTCACCACGGGAGTTGGAGCGGACCTGCACCAGCGGAATGTCCCGGAGCACGTCCTCGAGAATCGGCGCCGGTCGTATGCGGATGGAATCCAGCCGGAGCACCACCGCGCTCACGCCGCCGGCGGTGGTCGAGGGACGCACGGCACGGACGCCGATCGGCTCGATCTGGTAGACCGTGTCGCTCCGCAGCGTGTCCGGGACCTGCGCCGGCGCGTCGACCGGCGTTCCGAGCGAGAGGAGGAGGATCGGGAGGGGGACCAGGAACCGGCCGGAGCGCTGCCCCCGGCCGTCGACGTATCCGTTCATGCGGCTCCGCGCTGACTGACTTCCTTCAGGACGTCTCGGTCTACTGCGGCGGGGGCGGAAATGATCCGTCGGGGGCGGATCAGCCGAGTCGCTTGGTGCGGCGCTTGAGGAAATCGCGCATGACGTACTGCCCGAGGGTCATGGTGCTGGTGAAGTACGCGCGGCCGCGGGCCATCTCGCTCATCTTCGACACGAACTGCACCAGCGCGGCGTCGCGGGCCAGCATGAACGTGTTGATGACGATCCCGCCCTTCCGGCACGCCGCGACCTCGCGGAACGTCTCCCGGAGCACGAAAGGATCGAGCCCGGCCGGATTCTTGTACACGCGCCCGTCCGGCATCGTGACGGCGCTCGGCTTCCCGTCGGTGATCATCACGATCTGCCGCATGTCCTTCTTCTGACCGTCGAGGATGCGACGCGCCACCTTCAGCCCCTCGGCCGTATTCGTATGGTACGGCCCCACCTGCGTCCGACCGACGCTCTTCAGTGGCACCTCCTCCGCCCGGTCCCCGAACGTCACCACGCGGAGCGTGTCCCCGGGGTACTGCGTGCGGATCAGGTGGCTCAGGGCCAGCGCCACCTTCTTCGCCGGTCCGAACCGATCTTCACCGTACAGGATCATGGAGTGGCTGATGTCCAGCATCAGCACCGTCGCGCAGCTGCTCCTGTATTCGGACTGGTGAACCATCAGATCGCCGTGCCTCAGGTCCAGCGGCAGCTCGAATCCCTCCCGGGACATGGCGTTCTTCAGCGTGGCGGGGATGTCCAGGTTCATGGTGTCCCCGAACTGGTAGGGCCGGCTCGCGGCCTCCGCCTCGATCCCCGTCGAGAGCTGCGCGGTCTCGTGGCTGCCCAGGCTCGACTTCCCGATCCCGCCCAGCAGGTCCCGTAGCGTTCGGTACCCCAGGAAGTCCAGCCCCTTCCCGGTCAGATTGAACTCCACCTGCCGCGCCGCCTCCGCCGCGTCGTCGATCTTGCCCTCACGCTGTATGTCCTGGAACGACGACGGCATCCCCGGCGACTCGTCCATCGACAGGTAGCCTTCCTCCACCAGCCGCTCCACCAGACCATCGAGCAGATCCGCGATCTCCTGCCGGATCTCGTCCGATCCGGCGCCCTCACCACGCAGCTCCTCCAGCATCTCGGGGGTGAGCTGACCCGACTCCAGCAGGGCGCGGAGCAGCGCCTCCTTCAGCGAATCCAGCGACCGGTCGGCCGACTGCGGCTGGTCCCACGACCACCAGGGCTGGTCTTCCGGACCGCCCGCGAACCCCGCCTGCAGCAGGAAATCGCTCAGGTGCTCCAGCAGCGACTCGAGGTTGAGGGCGTCCAGCCACGAGCCCTTGTACTTGCTGTAGGTCGTGAAACGCATACCGAAGCCTCACGCTGCGGACCCGCTCACGCAATCCCCCCCCGCAAGCGAAGCGAGCGCAATCCACCCTCCGGCGCGGCCGAAGGCCCGCGCCCCTCCTGAGCGAGCGCGCCCCGCGCGCGAGCGTCCGTCGCGCCGCCAGGCGCGACCCTCCTGGCGAAGGCGCGCCGCCAGGCGCGCCGAAGCCCACTCGCCTGGACACACCCCCACCCTCCCCCTAGGCTCCACGCCATGCCCCACGAAAATCCCACCGACGCCCTTCTCGCGCACTTCGACCGGACCCGCCGGGACATGCCGTGGCGCCGCACCTCCGACCCCTACGCCATCTGGGTGAGCGAGATCATGCTCCAGCAGACGCGGGTCGACGCCGTGATCCCCTACTACGAGCGGTGGATGGCCCGCTTCCCGTCGATCGAAGCGCTCGCCGGCGCCGACCTCGACGACGTCCTCGTTCAGTGGCAGGGGCTCGGCTACTACTCCCGCGCCCGGAACCTCCACCGCGCGGCCATGGTGGTCCGGGAGCGGCTCGGCGGCCGGGTGCCCCGTGAGGCGGAGGAGCTCCGCCGGCTGCCGGGCGTGGGCGAGTACACGGCGGGCGCGGTGGCGAGCATCGCGTTCGGACGCCGGGTCGCCGCCGTCGATGGCAACGTCCGGCGCGTGCTGTCCCGGCTCTACGACCTGGAAAGGCCGCGCGCCGCCGACCTCCGCCGCCTCGCCGACGATCTGGTCCCCGCCGCCCGACCGGGCGACTTCAACCAGGCGCTGATGGAGCTCGGGGCGACGATCTGCACGCCCCGTTCGCCCCGCTGCGACACCTGCCCGGTGTACCGCTGGTGCCGCGCCCGGCAGCTCGGTGTCCAGGAGAATCGCCCCCGGCCGAAGCAGAAGAAGAGGGTGCCTGAAGAGCACGTCGAGACCGCGGTCATCGTCCGGGAGGATGGCGCACTGCTCCTGGTCCGGCGGCCGGAGGAGGGGCTGCTGGGCGGGATGTGGGAGCCGCCGGGAGAGCATCGTCCGGCGGCGGTGCGGGCTCTGATAGACGGCGCGGACCCGGGCCCCGAGATGGAGCCGGTGGTCCACGTCTTCTCCCACAAGCGGGTCACCTATCGCCCGCGCATCCATCACGCGGTGGGCGCTTCATTGCCGGATGGGAGCGGCGTGGCCTGGGTCACCGGGGAGCGCCTGTCCGGGTACGCGCTCCCGGTAGCCCAGGCGCGGATCGCGCGGCGGGCCCTGCGGCTCCTCGGCGGCGGGCTATCGGTGGCATCGCACACGGGCGCGTGATACCTTCTCGTCCTCATCCAACCGCCTTACGACGGAAGCGGACCATGCCGCCCGCTACAAAGCCGTTCTGGGAAGAAGCCTACCGCGCGGATTCCCGCCCCTTCGGCCCGCCATCGCTGGAGATCCTGGAGCTGCTCGACCGGCTTCCTCGTCGGGCGCGGGTCCTCGACCTCGGCTGCGGGGACGGGCGCAACGCCATCCCCCTCGCCCGTGCCGGTCACCGCGTCACCGCCGTGGACCGCTCACGCTGCGCGCTGGCCGCGCTTCGCCGCGCCGCCGTCCGGGCAGGCTCGAGCGTGGAGGACGAGGAGCCGCTGGTGATCGAGATCGTGGAGGCGGAGCTCTCGACGATCTGCCCCCTCGACGACTACGACCTGGTGATCGCCCACGGCGTCCTCCACCTCCTGCCGCCGCGCGATCGGGACGCGCTGGTCGAGCGGATGAAGAAGCACACGCGGCCAGGAGGCTGGAACGTGATCGCGGCGTTCACCAACCGGATCCCGCCGCCACCGGATATCGCGCCGCTCTGCCAGGGTCTGCTGGAGGAGGAGGATCTGCTGCTGCGGTACGGGGACTGGGAGATCGACTCCTTCCGCTCCTACACGCTGGAGGATCGGCACCCGGGCGGGATCATCCACACACACCCGATCAACAAGCTCGTCGCCCGCCGCCCCGCCCCCGCGCTCTAGGCCGACCCGCTACGCTGCCCCCGATCGGGTCAGTGCCCCCGCAGCTCCTCGGCGTCCGCCACCCGCCGAACCGCGATCCGATAGGCTGCGTCGCGATAGCACACGCCGTCCGCATCGGCCCGCGCGCGGACCTCGTGGAACGCCGCGACCAGCTTCTTCTCGAGCTGCCGTCGCACCTCGTCCAGATCCCAGCGGAACTGCTGGAGATTCTGCGTCCACTCGAAATAGCTGACCACCACGCCGCCCGCATTGGCCAGGATATCCGGGATCACGGGGATCCCGCGGTCGTCCGTCAGGATCTTGTCGGCGATGGGCGTCGTCGGCGCATTGGCTGCCTCCACGACCATCCGGCAGTCGAGCGCCTGCGCGTTCTCCTCGCGGTTGATGACGCCACCGAGCGCGGCGGGGACCATGAACTCGCACGGGACTCGCCAGATGGCCTCGCCTTCTAGGCGGTCCCCGCCCGCGAATCCCGCGACGGTACCGGCCCGCTCGACGTGGGCCTGGAGGGCGGGGAGGTCCAGCCCGTTGTCGTTGTGCGTGCCGCCCCCCACGTCCGTCACCGCCACGACCCGCAGCCCTTCCTCGAACGCCGCGGCGGCCAGGTGGCTGCCCACGTTGCCGAACCCCTGGATCGCCACCCGGCTGCCTTTCCACGGGACGCCGTGCACCTTGGCTGCCTCCCGCATGACGATCAGCACGCCCCGACCGGTGGCCTCGCTTCGCCCCACGGACCCCCCGAGCTCGACCGGCTTTCCGGTCACGCACGCCGGCGAGTAGCCCGCCCGGCTGCTGTACTCGTCCAGCAGCCACGCCATGGTCTGCGCGTCCGTGTACATGTCGGGCGCCGGGATATCGCGGTAGGGGCCCAGCCCGATGGCGATCCGCCGGGTGAACGTGCGGGTCAGCCGCTCCTTCTCGTTGCGGGAGAGCGTCCGCGCGTCCACGGTGACCCCGCCCTTCGCGCCGCCGAACGGCAGGTCCAGGAGCGCGGTCTTCCAGGTCATGAGCGCCGCCAGCCCCCGGACCTCGTCCAGGTCCACGTCCGGATGATACCGGATCCCGCCCTTCGTGGGACCGCGGGCGCCGTTGTGCTGCACCCGGTGCCCCATGAACACCCGCTCCGAGCCGTCGTCCATGAGCACCGGCACGCGGACCGTGATCTCGCGGAACGGCAGGCTGAGCCGCATGCGCATGGACTCCGTCAGGTCCAGCGACGCGACCGCGCCCTGGAACTGGATACGGGCGATGTCCGCCAGCGACAGCGGGCGCGATGGAGGCTCGACGATGCTTGCCATGAAGTAGGGGGAATGGAGTTGCCGACAAGGTGCGGCGGAGACGCCGCAGGGTCAACGACCTCCGGGGACCACCCGCGGTCAGCGGGCGTACCGCGCCGACGCCAGCTCCACGATCCGCGCGATCAGCGCCTCGTGCTCCAGCCCGGCCGCGGCGGCCGCCATCGAGAGCTCCGCCCCCTTCTCCAGGTAGCAGTTGGGGTTCGCCTCGATCACGTGGATCTCTCCCTTCTCATCCAGTCGCACGTCTATACGGGCGTAGTCCCGGAGCCGGAGCGCGTTGAACGTATCCAGCGCCACCTGCTTCAACCGCTCCTCGAGCTCGCCAGGGAGGTCCTCCGCCAGCACGGACCGTGTGCCTCTGAACTCCCGCCCCGAGCCTTCGCCGTTTTCACCCCACTTCGCGTTCCACGACGCGAGTCTGGGCTGCCCTTCGGGGTACCCCGTGAAGTCCATCTCCACGATCGGTAGCGTCTCCGCGTGGCCGTTGCCCAGTACGCCCACGTAGAACTCGCGCCCCTCGATATAGCTCTCCACCAGGACCGGCTGCCGGAACTCGGCGTGGACGTCCCCGACGGTCTGGAGCAGCTCGCGGACGTCCCGCACGACGGAGGCGGCGGTGATCCCCAGCGATGCGTCCTCCTGGGGCGGCTTCACGATGAGCGGGAACTCCAGCTCGTCCGCCCAGTCGAGGGCGCCGCGGTACAGCGTGGCGAACGCCGGCGTCCGGATGCCATGGAAGGCGAGGACCTTCTTGCACAACGACTTGTCGCCGGCCAGCGCC
>JAHWKI010000213.1 GCA_019347975.1 Gemmatimonadota bacterium | reverse complement strand
CGCCGAGGCGCTGGTGCAGCCGCGCCAGCTCGGCCCGCATCTCGATCCGGAGCTTCGCGTCGAGGTTCGAGAGCGGCTCGTCGAGGAGGAAAGCCACCGGCTCGCGGACCAGCGCGCGCCCGAGCGCGACCCGCTGGCGCTGCCCGCCCGAGAGCTGGGCCGGCTTGCGGTCGAGCATCGGCACCAGGCCCATGGCGGCCGCCACCCGATCCACGCGGCGGTCGACCTCCTCGCGTTCGGCCTTCCGCAGGCGGAGACCGAACGAGAGGTTCTCGCCGACCGTCATGTGCGGATAGAGGGCGTAGGACTGGAAGACCATCGCGAGGTCCCGGTCCTGGGGCGGGACCTCGGTCACGTCGCGCTCCCCGATCAGGATCCGCCCCTCGGAGGGGGTCTCGAGCCCGGCGATCATCCTCAGCACCGTGGACTTCCCGCACCCCGAGGGACCCACCAGGACCAGCAACTCCCCATCGCCGATCTCGAGGTCGAGGTCCTTGGAGGCGACGTGGCCGTTGGGGTAGATCTTGGAGACGTTCTCGAACCGGATGGCGGCCATCTACCCTCCCGGGGAGCCTGTCCGAGTACTCCTATCCCTTCACCGCGCCGGCGGTGAGGCCCTGGACGATCCTGCGCTGGAAGGCGAGCACGAGCGCGGCGACGGGGAACGTGGCGACGATCGCCGCGGCCATGATCTGCCCCCACGGGACCTGATACTGTCCGCGGAAAAGCGCGATCGCCACCGGGACCGTCTGGCGCTCGGGGCCCAGCGTGAACGAGAGCGCGAACAGGAACTCGTTCCAGGAGTAGATGAAGGTCAGGATCCCGGTGGTGGCGACTCCGGGCGCCGCGAGCGGCAGCATCACCTTCGTGAACGCCTGCCAGCGGCTCGCGCCGTCGACCAGGGCGGCTTCCTCGAGGTCGCCCGGGAGCTGGCGGAAGAAGGTCACCAGCAACCACACGGTGAGGGGCATCGCGAAGGTGAGGTACGGCAGCACGAGGCCGGGATACGAGTTGATGAGCCCGAGGGTCCGCAGGAGCAGGTAGAGGGGGCTGACGATCGAGATCTGGGGGAACATCGTCACCGCCAGAATGAAGCCGAGGATCAGGGCCTTGCCGCGGAAGCGGAGCCGGGCGATCGCGTAGGCGGCGAAGGCGCCGACGACGACGCAGAAGACGGTGGTGGTCCCGGCCACGACCAGCGAATTGCGGATCGGGATCCAGAAGTCGCGCACGTCGAAGAGCGCCCGGTAGTGCTCGAGCACGATCTCGCGCGGCCACAGCGACGGGCGCTCGAAGAGCGTCGCCTCCGGCGAGACCGAAGCGACCAGCGCCCACCAGAACGGGAAGGCGGTGGCCACCAGGAGGATCGCCAGTGCCGTCCCGGCCGCGTATCGGGAGAAGCCCCTCATCGGGGACCCTCCCCGAGATCCATCCCCAGCCCTTTGATGTACAGCACCGCGATCGCGAACGTGGTCGCGAAGACGACCACGGACAGCGCGGAGCCGTAGCCGAACTGGAGGTTCTGGAGCAGCGCGTTGAACGCGTAGAGCGAGATCGGCTCGGTCGAGGTGCCCGGCCCCCCGCCGGTCAGGACGTAGATCAGGTCGAAGACGCGGAACGCGTCGAGGGTGCGGAAGATCAGCACCACCAGGATGGCGGGCTTCAGGAGCGGCAGCGTGATGTGACGGAACCGCTGCCACGCGTTCGCCCCGTCGACGGAGGCCGCTTCGTGGAGCGACTCGTCGATGTTCTGGAGACCCGCCAGCAGCAGGAGGGCGACGAAGGGCGTCGTCTTCCAGACATCGGCGAGGATCACCGGGACCCACGCCGTGGAGGCCCGGATGAACCACACGATCGGCTCCTCGATGAGGCCGACGTCGAGGAGCACGGCGTTGGCGATCCCGGCCTCGGCGTCGAAGAGGAAGCGCCACAGCAGCGCCGAGACCACCGTGGGGATCGCCCACGGGACGAGCACGGCCGCACGGACCAGTCCGCGGCCGCGGAACGCCTGGTTCATGGCCATGGCCAGGAAGAGCCCGAGCAAGAGCTCCAGCCCCACTGACGCCGCGGTGAAGAAGAACGTGTGCCCCATCGACGCCCAGAAGCGGCCGTCGGAGGCCATGGCCACGTAGTTGTCGAGCCCCGCGAACGGCTTCCCCCGCCACGGCATCCGGAGGTCGTGGACGTGGAGCGACTCCCACACCGTCCACCCCAGCGGGAACAGGGCCACCAGCAGGATGACGCCCAGAGCGGGCGCCACCAGCGACCACGCCAGCCGCCGCTCGGCGGCCTCGAAGCCGCGACGTGGAGCCACCGCGCTCATCGACGCGCCTCCAGGTCCCGGATTCCGGACTCCTCGATCGTCTCCCGCATCGCCCGGGCGGCGTCGGCGAGCGCGTCGGCGGGGCTCTTCTGGCCCACCAGCGCGCGGTGGAGCTCGATCTGGAGGAGCTCGCTGAGCTGGCTGTAGATGGGGGTGACGGGGCGCGGTCGCGCCGCCTCCAGGATCTCCCGGGCGCGGTCGGCGGGGACCGCGATCGCCGCTTCGAGCCGCGGGTCGTCGTAGAGGGAGGGTCGCGACGGCAGCTGGCCCGCGACCTCGGCGCGCTCGAGCATCTGCTCGGGCGCGGTCAGGTAGTCCAGCAGCTCCCAGGCGGCGTCGGGGACGTCGCTGTGGGCGCTGATCGCGAGCTGCGATCCGCCGAGCGCGGTGGTGGGCTCGCCGCCGGGCGCGGCGGGCATGGGGGCGACGTCGAAGTCGCCGGCTACCCGCGAGCCCTCCCTCCCCATCAGCGTGTAGGCGTACGGCCAGTTCCGCATGAACACCGCGGTGCCGTTCTGGAACGCGAACCGGCTCTCCTCCTCGTGCCAGGTGAGGACCTCCCGGGGGGAGAGGCGGCGCTCGACCAGCGAGCGCATCCACTCCAGCGCCCGGACGGCCTCCGGGGAGTCGACGACCACGTCCCCGGCCTCGTCCATGATCGCCCCCCCGAAGCCGCCCAGGACCTCGAGGAAGACGGTGACCAGGCCCTCGTATCGCGCCCCCTGCCAGACGAAGCCGCGGGGGACGGTTTCCGAGGAGCCGCGGCGGACGGATTCGACGAGCGCCTCGAAGGTGGCCGGCGGGGCGTCGAGGAGGTCGGTCCTCCAGTACAGCATCCCCACGTCGACGAACCAGGGCACGGCGTAGAGGGTCCCGTCCCAGGTGTTGGCCCGGACCGTGGCGGGGAAGAAGTCGGCGGTGTCGGGACCGAAGCGGTCGAGCGGGTGGAGCCAGCCGGCGGCGGCGAACTCGGGAGTCCAGATGACGTCGAGCTGGAGGATGTCGGGGTCGTCGGAGCGGGCGTTGAGCCGCTGGACGTAGAGCTGGTGGCGCTGGGTGGCGTCGTCGGGCGTCCTCTGGAACTCCACCCGCACGCCCGGGCGATCGGCCACGAAGCGCTCGATCTGCCGCCGGACGAGCTCGGCCTCGGCGCCCACCGCGCTGCCGGGGAAGGTGATGACGGTCTCGCCGCCGTCGTCCTCTCCGCAGGCCAGGAGCGCGGCGAACAGGAGGAGCGTCGCGGCCCGAAGCGATCGCATCGCCCGAGACGCTATCCGGGGGGGGCGGCCGCTCGCAACCGACGGCCGCCGGCCGCGTGGAGGGGTGGGTCTCGGTCTCGCGGCGCTCCCGGTCAGGCCGCGATGATGATGACGACCAGGAGCAGCAGGATGATGATGATCGTCGTCGCCGAGAGCGTGATCCGGTCCTGGGCGGCATCGCCCAGCGCCCGGTCGACCAGTCGGGCCTGGCGCGTGGCCCGCTCCAGACGCTCGCCGTCGAGCGAGCCCACGCCGTCGACCGCGGCGTCGAGATCCGCTCCGGCGATCCGCGCCGCGGTCCGGACCTCCTCGCGGGAGAGCACGCCCTTCACGTACGCCCGGTTCGTCTCGTCGTTGTCCGGAGCGACCGCGGTGGACTCCTCGACCACGGCCGCCTCCTGCGCCGTCGCCGTCGCCGCTCCGAGCGTCAGCAGGAACGCGGTAGCCAGCACGCATCCCGTTCGATACATCCGCAACCTCCTTCGCAAGTGTCCGCGACCCTCGCGACTCGTACCTGGCAGATTAGACGGGGTCGCCGCGACCGGCAAGAGTCCTCATTGGCGGGCCATCGTCATCACAGTCTCGTGCTCGCGCTTCGTCACCGGCGTGATCGAGAGCCGCGAGCCGGGCTTGAGGACCAGCATGTCGGCCAGCCCCGGCTCCTCCTTCATCGCCTCCCGGGTCACCGGCTCGTCGAACGTCTGGACGTGCCGGATATGGACACACCACCATGTGGGGGCGTCGGGATCCGACTTCGGGTCGTGGTAGCGGTGTCCCTCCTCGAACTGCTTGGAGTCGGGACGGGCCTCGGCGGAGACCTCGGCCAGGCCGTAGACGCCGAGGATGTCGGTGTTGGAGTGGTAGAACAGCACGGGGTTTCCGATCGACATCTCGTCGCGCATGAAGTTCCGCGCCTGATAGTTGCGGATCCCCCACCACTCGGTCTCGCCGTCGGCCTCGAGGTCCTCGATCGAGTAGACATCGGGTTCGGACTTGATCAGCCAGTGCTTCTCCATCATCCTCCACGGGTGAAGTTCCTGCCCTCCCAGTTCGCGTACGTCCTCCACCGCCGGGACCTCCGACGGAACCTCGGGGCGTTGGTCAAGTACCTCGTCTTCCTGGTCGCCGTCATCGCCGTCTACGCGGCGGTCTTCCACTGGATCATGGGATCGGTGGAGGGGCAGCGCCACTCGTGGGTTACCGGCGTGTACTGGACCCTGACGGTGATGAGCACGCTCGGCTTCGGGGACATCACCTTCACGAGCGACATCGGGCGGCTGTTCAGCGTGGTGGTCCTGATCTCCGGGATCATGCTGCTGCTGATCGTGCTCCCGTTCGCCTTCATCAGCTTCTTCTACGCCCCGTGGCTCGAGGCGCGCCTGCACACCAAGGCGCCGCGGACGCTTCCCGAGGACGAGTCCGGCCACGTTCTGATCGCCGCCTGGGACGCGATCGCCACCGGCCTCGGACGCAAGCTCGACGTGCGGGGGATCCCCTGGTACGTCCTGGAGCCCGATCCTCGGGCGGCGGCCGACTTGCGCGACGCCGGGGTGGCGGCGGTCACCGGCCCCCCGGGAGACGCCGACACGTGGCGCGCGCTTCGAGCCGCCGCGGCCCGGCTGGTCGTCGCCAACCGCGAGGACCCGGTTGACAGCAACATCGCCCTGGCGCTGCGCGAGGTGTGCGACACCCCCATCCTGGCCATCGCGGAGCGCCCCGACGCGACGGACATCCTCAGCCTCAGCGGGTGCGACCACGTCCTGCACCTCAAGGGGCGCCTCGGCGAGCACCTCGCGGCGCGCGTCGACGCCGGGGTGTCGCGGGCTCACGTGGTGGGCACCTTCAAGGACCTGGCGATCGCCGAGTTCACCGTCCATGGCACGCCGCTCGCCGGGCGTACCTTGCGGGAGACGAACCTCCGCGACGTCACCGGGCTGAACGTCGTGGCGGTCTGGAAGCGCGGGGTGCTGCTGCCGGCCCGGCCGGACGTGGTGCTCTCCGAGCACGCGGTCCCCGTCGTCGTCGGCACGCGCGACCAGCTGACCGACCTCGAGAGCCTCCTGGTCATCCATCGGTCGAACTTCAACCCGGTGGTGGTGATCGGCGGGGGAATGGTCGGCGGGGCCGCGACGCGCTCGCTCGTCGAACGTGGGATCACGGTCCATCTCGTCGAGCGCGACCGGGGCCTCGAGCCGGTGCTGCGGGGTCTTCCGGACCGCCTGTTGATCGGCGACGCGGCCGAGCGGAGCGTCCTCGAGCGGGCCGGGATCGACGAGGCCCCTTCCGTGATGCTCACCACGAACGACGACGCGATGAACGTCTACCTGACGGACTACTGCCGACGGCTCA
>JAHWKI010000212.1 GCA_019347975.1 Gemmatimonadota bacterium | reverse complement strand
TCGAGCCAGTACTTCACGTTCGACATCCCGCTCATGTGGCTGATCTCGATCTTCTGCCGGCGCCCGAACTGCGCCGCCGGCACGCCCGAGTAGACCAGGTCCGCGAGCCACTCGTCGCCCTTCTGGCGCGCCTTGATGATGGCGGCCGCGTGGACGCCCGTGCCCGTCCGGAACGCGTCCTCGCCCAGCACCGGGTAGTTGGCGGGGAGAGGGACGCCGGTGGACCGGGCGACCAGCTCGCAGTACTCGCCGAGACGGGTCAGGTCGTAGTCGTGCAGGCCCAGGAGCTTCAGGTTGACCAGGAGCAGGTCCATCTCGGTGTTCCCGACCCGCTCGCCGATGCCCAGCGCGGTGCCGTGCACGCGATCCACCCCCTCCTCGATGGCCGCCAGCGTGTTCGGCACGCCCAGGCCACGGTCCCGGTGACCGTGGAAGTCCACCTTCACGTCCGCGCCGCTCGGCTCCACGATCTCGCGCTTCACGAACCGCACGAGCTGCCGGACGCCGTTCGGGGTGGCGTGACCGACCGTGTCCGCCAGGCAGATCCGCCGGGCCCCGGCCGAGATCGCGGCGCCGTAGAGCTTCTTCAGCGTCTCGGGCGTCGCACGGGTCGTGTCCTCCGTGACGTACATCACCGGCAGCCCCTCCGCGACAGCGAACCGGACCGCCTCCTCCGTCGCCCGGAGCATGCGCTCCAGCGTCCAGTCCTCCGCGTACTGCCGCACGGCCGACGACCCGATGAACGTGCACGCCTCGATCGGGATCCCGACCTCCTGCGACACCCGCGCGATCGGCTCGATGTCCGCCCGTACCGTCCGCGCCGCGCAGTTTGCGCCGATGGAGAGATCCGCGCTCGCGATCTCCCTCGCCAGCGCCCGCACGGCCTCCACCGCCCTGGGTCCGGCCCCCGGCAGCCCGATGTCCGCCGTGTGGATCCCCAGCGCGTCCATCAGGTGGAGGATCCGGATCTTGTCCTCGATGGAGGGGTCCTGCACCGACGGCGACTGCAGCCCGTCCCGCAGCGTCTCGTCATCCAGCTCCACAGGGCCCAGCGACCCGTAGTCGAACGCGTCGCCGACCGTGTTCCAGTCGTGGATGAGGTCCTGCGGCTTCATGGCTCCCCGGCGGGCTGAGAGAGTGGGCTGAGGGGCGAGTCGAAAGATGACCGGCGCGCTTCCGGGCTGTCAATCGGACGTGCCTCGTCGCGACGGCGCCTGGCCCTGATCCTTGTTACGGCACGATCTGCGAGTCCGCGGCCACGTTCACGCTTCCCTTGACCCCGCGGAGCACGGCGCGGTCGCCGACGATGGAGTCGTGGAGGTCGCAGTCCTCGATGACGGTGTCCTTTCCGATGATGGAATCGCGGATGGCGGAGCTGGCGATGCGCGTCCCCTCCTCGATGGTAACGTTGGGGCCGAGCTGACAGGCGTTGAGCGAAACGCCCTCCTCGACGCGGAGGGGATCCTCCATGCGGCAGCTGGAGCCCCCGGCGGGGCGCCGGCCGCGCGTCGTGGACAGGAGGTGCGCGTTGGTCGCGATCAGCGTCTCGGGCTTGCCGCAGTCGTACCACCCCTCGACGTGCTCGGTGCGGATCTTCCCGCCGTTGTCGATCATGTACTGGAAGGCGTCGGTGAGGAAGTACTCGCCGCCCGGCCCCCGGGTGCTGCGGAGGGTCTCGTCGATGCCGGCGAAGAGCTGCTCCCAGTCCCGGATGTAGTAGAGCCCGATGTTGGCCAGCTTCGAAATCGGGTCCTGTGGCTTCTCGATGATCCGCTTCATGTAGCCCTCATCGTCGGTCACAATGACGCCGAAGCGCTGGTAATCCTCGACCTCCTTGGCCCAGATCACGCCCGCGTCGCTTTCGGGCAGCCGCTTCACCAGCGAGAGGTCCGCATCGAAGAGCGTGTCGACGAAGATGATGAGGAGGTCCTCGTCGATGTACGGCTCGGCCAGCTTCACGGCCCCGGCGGTCCCGTCCTGGACCTCCTGCTCGACGAAGTGCGCCTTGAACTTTGGGTACTCCCTCCCGATGTAGGCTTCGATCTTCTCCTTCAGGTACCCGGTGATGAAGACGATCTCCTCGACGCCGAGCGCCTTCAGGTCATCCAGGATGTAGCTCATGACGGGGCGGCCACCCACCCGCATCAGCGGCTTGGGGGTCTCGTAGGTATGGGGGCGCAGCCGCGTCCCCTTCCCGGCCAGCGGTATGACGACCTTCACCTGGGCTCCTCGCTCTGGGTCTCTTCCTGCGTGCGGGCGCCTCTCTTGCAAGCTCGGTTCCCGACGGCGGACAATAGGCGGCGCGCAGTCGGAGCGTCAAACGGCGCCATGTGAGGCTCCTCGCGCGCGTGGAGACGACTCTCTATCTTGGAATCCCATGAACCGATTGACCTGCATCCTCATCGCTCTTTCCCTCTCCGCCTGCGCCTCCGTGCCCGCCCCGGCAGCGGCGCAGAGGACCGCTCCGGAGGTGCAGGACCGGACCATCTTCGTGAACGCCACCACGCAGGTGCGTCGCGCGCCCGACCAGGCGGTGATCTCGCTCGCGGTCGAAACGCCCGCGCCGAGCGCCGCCGAGGCCACGCGCCAGAACGCGGATCGAATGAGCGCCGTGATCGAGGCGGTGCGGCGGCTCGGGATCGACCGGTCCAGGATCCAGACGCGGCGCGTCGAGCTGATGCCGCAGTACGAGCGGATGGACCGCATGCCGCCGGACCGGATGCCGCCCATGGAGCGGGTGGAGCCCCGGGAGCCCCGCATCGTCGGCTACATCGCGGTGAACCAGGTGGTCGTCACGGTGGACGACGTGGGGCTGGTGGGCCGCGTGGTCGACGCCGGCGTCGAGGCGGGCGCCAACCGGGTCACCGGCATCCATTTCCAGCTCCGGGAGCCGGAGAGCGCGTACCACGAGGCGGTCCGCATGGCCGTGCAGAAGGCGCGGCGGGAGGCGGAGGTGATCGCGGCCGCGCTGGGCGAGCCGCTGGGCCCGGCGCTGAACGTCACCACCAGCTCCTACTACCCGATCCCGCAACCCACGCCGATGATGAGGGACATGCGGATGGAGCAGACCGCCGCGATGCCCACACCCGTCGAGCCGGGCGAGCTCGACGTCCAGGCCACCGTGAGCATCACTTTCCGCATCGGGACGTGACCCGGGAGATCATCCGGAAGGCGTGGCTGGGGCTGACGCGAAACGTGGCGTTCACTGCCCCCGCCGCCGAGGACGACCGGCTGCGGGGGCGTACGTACGCGATCCCGTTCGAGGACGTGTGGCAGGCGTCGCTGCGGCTGGTGGACGGCGGGCTGAAGGGCTGGTCGCTCCAGGATTACGACGACCGGGAAGGGATCATCCGCGGCACCGCCCGGGGCCGGCTCGCGCGCTTCACCAGCAGCGTCACGATCCGGATCAGTCTGGACGTAAACGCCCAGACGCGGGTGGACGGCCTATCCGCCTCGCGGGTCGGCCGCATGGACCTGGGCGCCAACACCCGGCAGCTGCACCGGTTCTTCCGGGCGCTGGATACGGCCATGGACGAGGCCGGGAGCCGTCGGCGCCCCGGAGTGCGGCAGGCCTCCGGCGCGTGAACCGCCCATGCCGCTGATCGACTTCCATACACACCCGTGGCTGCCGGCACACCTCAACCACGCCACGGTGGACTTCATTCGCTCCATCTCCCCGGCCGTGGCGGAGCACCATGACCGCCTGAGCGACCCCGGCCACGCCGCCGACGTGCTCCGGTCCCAGGGGGTCGACCGTGCGGTGGTCCTCCCCGAGCACTGCGCCGAGACGTCCGGGGACGTCCGCACCGAAACCGTCCTGGAGCACTGCGCGGCGCGCCCCGACTTCTACATCCCCTTCGCCTCGGTGAACCCGAACCTCGACGACGATCCCCCCGCCCTCGTCAGGCGCTACACCGCCGCCGGCGCCCGCGGGCTCAAGCTGTATCCGTCCTACCAGTTCTTCTACCCGGACGAGCGGCGGATCTACCCGATCTACGAGGCGTGCATGGAGGCGGGGATTCCCGTGCTGCTGCACGTCGGCAGCTCCGTGATCCCGGGGACGCGCGTCGAGTTCTGCGATCCGGTCCGGCTCGCGCCGGTGGCCCGTGACTTTCCCGGCCTCCCCATCGTCATGGCTCACGGCGGCCGGGGCCACTGGTACGCGGAGTGTGCCGCGCTGGTCCGCGACCACGAGGACGTGTATATCGATGTGACGGGGCTGGTCCCGAGCCGGCTGCTGGAGCACTTCCCCGACCTCGCCGCCATGGCGGACCGGGTGGTCTTCGGAAGCGACTGGCCCGCCATGCCGAAGAGCGTCGCCCACAACGTCGCCGCGATCCGCGCGCTGGGGCTCCCCGCCGCCGCGCTCGGGGGCATCTTTCACGACAATGCCGCCCGACTCCTGAGACTCGGGTGAGCGGTTCGGAACCTGCAGGCCGGAGCCCCCATGCCCACTCCACCCAAAGAGCCTATGGCACGAGCCAAGACTCTCGAGACCCTCCCGGTCATGCCTCTCCGGAGCACGGTCGTCTATCCATCCGCGGCCATGTCCGTGCAGATCGGGATGGAGACCACGCTGGCCATGCTCGACGCCTATCCCGGTGATGGCGTCGAGGTCGTCACCGTGGTCGACCACGGCGACTCGGAAGGTCCGCTCGACCCCCGCAGCCTCGAGAAGGTCGGCGTCCGGTCGCGCATCACCGATCGCCTCTACATGCCCGGCGGCTCGGTCCAGGCCACCGTGCAGGGGCTCCGGCGGGTGCGCATCCGCACGGTCGAGCGGCAGGACGGGCACTTCACGGCGCGGGTCGAGGAGATCAACGAGAAGGAGCCGGATCCGGCGCTGGTCGAGGAGACCATCACCCGCATCCTCTCCTCGCTCGAGGCTCTCTCGGCCGAGGTCGAGCGGATCTCCAACGAGATCCCGGCGGTCCTGCGGATGAATGTCGGCAAGCCCGGCCGCTTCGCCGACCTGGTCGCCACGCTCGCCCATTTCACGGTCGCCGAGAAGGACGAGGTCCTGCAGCGGCTGGACGTCGGCTCCCGCCTCCGCTTCGTGCTCCGGCAGCTCGAGGCGGAGCTCACCCACCTCCGTGAGCGGGAGGCCGGCGAGCCGACGACCGAGCCGAAGGGGCCGCGGAGGGCGCGGGAGCAGGCGGCGGACCTCCGTCGTCAGATCAAGCGGCTGCAGGCGGAGCTCGGCCAGATCGACCCGGCGGAAAGGGAGGTGGTGCAGCTCCTCCGGCGCATCGAGACCACGGATCTCCCGGCGCACGTAGGCAGCCGCGCCCGGCAGGAGGTCGAGCGCCTCCGGTCCGCCGCGGTAGGGGCAGCGGAGGCGGAGGACATCCGGACCTACGTGGACTGGCTGCTCCACATGCCCTGGGACCGCCACGCGGCTCCGGGCGCGGAGCACATCGACCTGGACGCGGTCCGTGCCGCGCTGGACGACGAGCTGCTCGGCCTGGAGGAGCCCAAGGAGCGCCTCCTCGACGACCTGGCCGTCGCCCGCCTGAGGGGCGACCTCCAGGGCCCGATCCCCTGCATCGTGGGTCCGCCGGACGTGGGGAAGTCCGCCCTGGTGTCGGCCGTGGCCCAGGGGCTCGGCCGACCCCTCGCCCGGATCGAGCTGGGTGGCCGGGGGTAGGCGGACCTAATCGGCGCCCGACGGACGCAGGGGGACGCGCGGCCCGGCAAGTTGGCGGGCGCTCTGCGGGACGTAGGCGTATGCGACCCCGTGATCCTCCTCGAGGAGGTGGACCTGATCGGCGTGGGGAAGGTCGAGGGCGACCCCGTGGAAGCGCTGGAGGAGGCGCTGACATGGGAGTCCCGGTCCGCGTACATCGACCGCTACCTGGACGTTTCCTTCGACCTCAGCCGCGCCGTCGTACTGGCCACCGCCCAGGACTTCCAGCGGATCCCGCGCGACCTCCGGGAGATGATGGTGGAGATCCGGATCGC
>JAHWKI010000211.1:1913-5961 GCA_019347975.1 Gemmatimonadota bacterium | reverse complement strand
GCAGGAGGTTGTCCTCGGCGATGCGCTTCGTGCCGCAGTCGGCGAGCAGGAGCCCTAGCATCAGGGGCCAGAACAGGCGCGCTTTCCTCATCATGGGATGGTTAAACGAAGCTCGCGATCTCGTCCAGCGGCTTCTTCGTGATCTCCGGGACGCGGGCGGCCGCGGCGGGGTATCCGGTGACCAGCAGGAGGAACGGCTTCTCGTTCGCGGGGCGGCCGAGGACGTCGTTCAGGAACTCCATGGGGCTCGGCGTGTGGGTCAGCGTGGCGAGCCCCGCGTGGTGCAGCGCAGCGATCAGCATCCCCGTGGCGATCACCACCGACTCGACGACGTAGTAGTGCTTCACCTTCCGCCCGTCCGGCAGCCGGCCGTAGCGCTCGGCGAAGATCGCGATCAGGTACGGCGCGGTCTCCAGGAACGGCTTGTTCTCATCCGTGCCCAGCGGCGCCAGCGCGTCCAGCCACTCCCGCGGCGCGCGATCCCGGTAGAACTCCCGCTCCTCCGATTCCGCCCCTTCGCGAATCCGTGTCTTCACCACGGGGTCCGAGACGACGACGAAGTGCCAGGGCTGCATGTTCGCGCCGCTCGGCGCCGACCCCGCGGCCCAGATGCACCGCTCGATGATCTCCCGCGGAACGGGGCGATCCGAGAAGTCCCGCACCGTCCGGCGGAGACGCAGCTCGTCGGCGATCTCGGTGGCGCGCCGGCGCATCTCGTCCGTCGGCTGCTCCCGGTACTCCGTCAGCGGCCGGAATCGGGCGACGGCGCGACCGACCTCGTCACGCTGCTCAGGAGCCATTGGAGAGGACGCGGTCGATCAGCTCCTCGTTCGTCTTCGTCCGCTTCATGAAGGCGAGCAGCTTTTCCATGGCGTCGGCCGGCGGATTGTCGGCGAGCTGGCGCCGCAGGAGGTGGGAGACCTTCAGCGCGTCGTTCGTGAACAGCAGCTCCTCACGGCGCGTGGCGCTGGCGTTCAGGTCGATCGCCGGCCAGACCCGCTTGTCCGCCAGCTCCCGGCTCAGCACCAGCTCGCTGTTCCCCGTCCCCTTGAACTCCTCGAAGATCACGTCGTCCATTCGCGACCCGGTGTCGATCAGGGCCGTCGCGATGATGGTCAGGGAGCCGCCGCCCTCTTCATTGGAGATGTTGCGGGCGCTGCCGAGGAAGCGCTTCGGCTTCTCCAGCGAGTTGGCGTCCAGGCCGCCGGAGAGCGTCCGGCCGGTCCCCTCCTCGACGGTGTTGTATGCCCGGGCGAGACGGGTGATGGAGTCCAGGATGATGACCACGTCATCGCCCATCTCCGCGCGGCGGCGCGCCCGCTCGAGGGTGATCTCCGCCACCTGGATGTGCCGCTCGGCCGGGTGGTCGAAGCTGCTCGCAATCACCTCGCCGTAGCCGCACTGCTCCATCTCCGTCACCTCTTCCGGCCGCTCGTCGACCAGGAGGATGAGGAGCTCCGCGTCCGGGTAGTTCTTGACCACGCCCTCCGCGATGGCCTGGAGCACCATCGTCTTCCCCGCCTTCGCCGGCGCCACGATCAGCGCCCGCTGACCCTTGCCGAACGGGCACAGGAGGTCGATCACGCGGTTCGTGTAGTCCGGCTGACCGCGGCGCTCCATGCCGCACTCCAGGATGATCTGCTCGTCCGGATGGAGGGCCGAGAGGCGCTGGAAGTTCGGCCGCGTCCCGATGTCCTCCGGCGGACGGCCGTTCACCGCCACCAGCCGCGCCAGCGGGGCGCTCTTGCCGCGCCCCGGCGAGTTGCCCACCTCCCCGAAGATCTCGTCCCCGGACCGGAGGTCGTACTTCTGGATCAGCTTCTGGCCGACGTAGATGTCGTTGTTGCCGGGGACGTAGCCGTCCTCGCGGCGGCGAACGAAACCGGAACCGCTCGAAAGCACTTCGAGCACGCCCAGGGGCGCTTCCTTGATCACGTGCTTTTCCTCGTTACGGGTGAACCTCTGGTCCTGCGTGGCCGGTGGGGCGCGCGGACGCGCGGCCCGTCAGACCGGCCCGGATGATCCCTGCCGTCCCTATCGTGCGGTCCTACGGCAGGAGTCGTTCCTCGCGGTTGTAAAAACGATGGAGCCGACCGGGATCGAACCGGTGACCCCCTGCTTGCAAAGCAGGTGCTCTCCCAGCTGAGCTACGGCCCCGAACCACGCGGCGCGGAGGTGCTCGCAGCGCCTGAGGACGGCAAGAAGCTATGCGCTCGAAGCCGTCGGGACAACCGTACACCGTGGCCGCGAGAAAAGGTTCGCGTGCGGTCAGCCCTGCCGGGCCGGGGCCGCGGGCGTCGCGATCGGGAGGCGACGCCGCTCCAGCTCCCTCTCCACCGCGTCCCGCACTTCCTCGTCCGTCATCCACCCGTTGTCCCACAGCACGGTGAACGCGTTGCGGGCGCGGCCGAGGCGGTCACGCCGGGCCGATCCGGCGGCGCCGCGCTTGTACGAGATGACACAGCCGGCCCAGCTGCCGCGGACGACCTGCCCTGCGTCCAGGTCCTCCATGAGCTGGACGAGGCCGTCGTGGCTGAACTCCGCCAGCTCCGACCGGAGCTCCGCCACGGCGTCGTCACGATGTTGTTCCGTGCAGCGGTCGAGGGTGCTCATTCATGCTCCTTGATTGCTTCTTGATGGCCGGCGGGTTGGGAATGCATGGGGCGTGCCGGAGACGGGCGCGCCGGGGCCGCGCAAGAGGGCCGCTGCGCGGCAAGAGGGCGCCTGGACGGCGCAAGAGGGCTCGCTTCGCTCGTAAGAGCGCTGCGCAAAAGGCTCGCTTCGCTCGCAAGATGGGCTCGCTTCACTCGCAAGGGTGGGCTCGCTTCGCTCGCAAGGGGGGTGGGGGGTAGGTTGGGAGAGGATTTCTCGGGAGGGAGCTGCTATGGACGAGATCGCTACGCCGGGGGCGGTGGTGGACCTGGACCGGCTCGAGGCCAACCTGGCGCGGATGCAGTCCTACGCGAACGGGCACGGGCTGCGCCTCCGGCCGCACACGAAGACGCACAAGGCGAAGTGGCTGGCGGAGGCGCAGGCGGGGCTGGGGGCGGCGGGGGTCACGGTCGCGACGCCCGTGGAGGCGCGGCGGATGGCGGGGGCGTCGCCGGAGCTGCTGGTGGCGTATCCGGCGCTGGGCGCCCGTGCGGACGCGATCGCGGCGGTGGCAGGCGAGACGCCGACGCTGGTGGCGCTTGACTCGGCGGAGGCGGTGCGGCAGCTGGCGGCGGCGGTCGAGCGGGCCGGCACCGGGCCGGTGGGCGTGCTCGTGGAGCTGGACGTCGGGATGCGCCGCTGCGGGGTGGCGGACGCGGACGCGGCGGTGCGGGTGGCGCGGGCGTGCGGTGACGCCGTCGTCTACCGCGGCGTGATGTTCTACCCCGGTCACATCCGCGACCCCGTGGAGGAGCAGGACCGGGCGCTGGAGGCGCTGAGAGTCCAGCTGGACGGGGTGATCGCGACCCTGGGCGAAGCGGGGCTGGAGCCGGCGATCGTCAGCGGCGGGTCGACGCCGACGGCGTTCCGGTCCCACGAGGTGCCCGTTCAGACGGAGATCCGGCCGGGGACCTACGCGTTCAACGACCGGACGACCGCGGCCATCGGAGCGTGCGCCCGCGACGACTGCGCGTACACCATCCTGGCCACCGTGGTGAGCACGGCAGTGCCGGGGCAGGCGGTGGTCGACGCCGGCTCGAAGGCGCTGTCGAGCGATCCGCTCCGCGGCGGCGAGGCGGGCGGCTTCGGCGAGCTGCTCGACCGGCCGGAGGTGACGGTGGCGCGGCTGTCGGAGGAGCACGGGATCCTGGACCTTTCGGGCACCGACTGGCGGCCGCGAGTGGGCGACCGCGTCCGGATCATCCCGAACCACGTCTGCGTCTCCGTGAACCTCCAGATGGAGGTGCACGGGGTGCGGGGGGATCGGCTGGAGCGGAGCTGGGAGCCGGAAGCGCGGGGGTGGGGGTGAAGAACTACAGAACTACAGAACTACAGAACAGCAGAACGACTTGATGCGCCGCAGGCGCCTGATGCGAGCGTCAGCGAGCCTGATGCG
>JAHWKI010000211.1:0-1813 GCA_019347975.1 Gemmatimonadota bacterium | reverse complement strand
TGATGCGCCGCAGGCGCCTGATGCGAGCGTCAGCGAGCCTGATGCGGGCGACCCCTCAGGGGCTGAGGCGCTTCACGGTCCATTCGCCCGCGCCCCGCATGAATACCAGGCGGTCGTGGGTCCGGTTCACCCTGCCCTGCCAGAACTCGATGGCTTCGGGCGTGAGCCGATAGCCGCCCCAGAACGGCGGGAGGGGGACGTCGCCGCCGGCGAACTCGGCCTCCTTCTCCCGGAACCGGCGCTCGATCTCCTCGCGGTCCCGGAGGATGCCGCTCTGGTTGGACGCCCACGCGGCGATCCGGCTGCCCCGGGGTCGGGTGCGGAAATAGGCCTCCGACTCCTCCCTGGTCGTCCGCTCCACGGAGCCGGTCACCCGCACCTGGCGGTGGAGCGTGGCCCAGTGAAAGACCAGCGCGGCGTGAGGGTTCGCATCGAGCTCGGCGGCCTTGCGGCTGTCGTAGTTCGTGTAGAAGACGAATCCGTCCGGGCCGAAGCTCTTCAGCAGCACCATCCGCGCGGAGGGCGCGGCGCCGGGGGTCGCGGTGGCCAGCGTCATGGCCTCCGGCAGGTAGAGACCCGCCTCGCGGGCGTCGCGGAACCAGCGGTCGAAGAGCGCGAGCGGGTCGGGGCCGGCCTCCCGCTCCACCAGCTCGACATCCATACCGGCGGTGACGCCCTTGCCGACGGTGAACAGCGCCCGGACGACCGACCGGATCCCCATCAGCCGCACGCCTCGCAGGGGCAGCTCCGCCGGAGCAGGTCCCAGGGGTAGATGCCGGTCTCGTGGCCATCGCTCCAGCGGAAGCGGAGCGCGTAGCGGCCGACGTAGTGGATCGCCTCGGGCATGACGTCCTCGGGCACCGCGGCGGGGTTCAGGAGGGGTCGCCCCGTCATCTCCTCGACGCACCCCGCGCAGGGGCAGAGCAGCCGCAATGCGCGGGGATGGTACTCGCTTACATGCCCGTCCTGCCAGACGATGCGGAGACGCTGCCCGTCCTCGGTGGGCTCGACGGTCTTCGGGCGCGGGTTCGATTTGGGCGACACGCTCAGCCCGGCTGGCGGCCCGTGGACCGTGACCGTCTGGCGGGTCCGGGTCCGGTGGTTCCTTTCACCGCATCGCGGTAGCGTCCGGCGTCACTGTGGTGTGAGGACGGGAACAGACGGACAGGCCAGACGGACACGGGCACGGTCACGGGGCTCTACGCCTTCAGCAGCTGCCTCAATACGTACTGCAGGATCCCGCCGTGGCGGTAGTACTCCACCTCCTGCGGCGTGTCCAGTCGCACTCTGGCGGTGAACTCCTTCCGCTCGCCGTTCCTCTCGGCGACGACGCTCACGTGGCGGTCCGCGCCTGTGCCGGTGGCGGCGGCCAGGCCGGTGATCGAGTAGAGCTCCGTGCCGTCCAGCCCGAGCGATGCGGCGCTCTCGCCCTTCGCGAACTGCAGCGGCAGCACGCCCATGCCGACCAGGTTGCTCCGGTGGATCCGCTCGTACGTCTCGGCGATGGCCGCGCGGACGCCCAGCAGCGCCGGACCCTTGGCCGCCCAGTCCCTCGAGGACCCGGTGCCGTACTCCTTCCCGGCGATCACGATCAGCGGCGTAGCCTCCTCCGCGTACTTCATGGCGACGTCGTAGATGCTGGCTTCCTTGCCGTCCGGCAGGTGCCGGCTCCAGCCGCCCTCCTTCTCCGGCGTCAGCCGGTTCCGGAACCGCACGTTGGCGAAGGTCCCGCGCATCATGACCTCGTGGTTGCCGCGACGGCTGCCGTAGGAGTTGAAGTCCTTCGGCTCCACGCCGTGGCTCATGAGGTACT
>JAHWKI010000210.1 GCA_019347975.1 Gemmatimonadota bacterium | reverse complement strand
TGCGGGAGGAGGAGGTCGTCCGCATCTACGACATCTTCTTCGACTACTCCGTCCTGCTCGACACCGATGCCTTCTTCCGCCAGATCATCCAGGCGGAGGAGTTCCAGCGCACCATGTCCAGCGCCGAGTTCCACCACCTGTGCGGAAAATACATCGCCGAGCGGGAGCGGAAGCTGGGCCAGACGGGCGAGAGCAGGAAGTCGCTGCTGGCCGCCTGTCACGACTACGACGTGCCGGTCTACACATCGTCGCCGGGGGACAGCTCCATCGGCATGAACGTGGCCGCCATGGCGCTCCAGGGGGGTGAGCTGCGGATCGACCCGAGCTCCGACGTGAACGAGACCGCGTCGATCGTGCTGGACGCCAAGCGGCGCGGCGGCAGGAGCGCGGTGATGATCCTGGGCGGCGGGAGCCCCAAGAACTTCATGCTGCAGACGGAGCCCCAGATCCAGGAGGTCCTCGGCATCGAGGAGAAGGGGCACGACTATTTCCTCCAGGTGACCGACGCGCGCCCCGACACTGGCGGGCTGAGCGGCGCGACGCCGGCGGAGGCGGTGAGCTGGGGGAAGGTGGACCCGGACAAGCTGCCCGACGCCGTCGTCTGCTACACGGACACCACGATCGCGCTGCCGCTGCTCACGGCCTACGCGCTGGACCGGCACGAGCCGCGCGAGCCGAAGCGGCTGTTCCGGCGGCGGGAGGAGCTCCTGGGGCGGTTGAAGGTGGAGTACGACGAGGTGCTGGCCGCCGGCGAGGGCGCCAGCCACGCGGCCCGCCACGGGCCGGACCACCAGCCGATGCTGGAGCGCGACCGCTAGGGAGCCGGGGAACTCGCGGCGCGAGCCGTCAGCCCGCTGTCGCAGCGCCGGCAGAAGCGGGCTTCCCGATCGGGCTCCCTCGCGCCGCAGCTCCCGCAGACCTGCGCCGTCGCCTCCCGGGCCGCGTTGCCCAGCTCGACCGTCATGATCCCGGTAGGCACGGCGATCATCCCGTAGCCCAGCAGCATGATGCAGGCTGCGAGGGCCTGGCCCAGGGGCGTCTGCGGTGCGATGTCGCCGTATCCCACTGTCGTGATCGTGACGATGGCCCAGTAGATGGACCGGGGGATGCTGTCGAAGCCCGCTGCCTCGCCCTCGACCACGTAGAGGAGCGAGCCCATCACGGTAACGGACGTCAGCACGGCCACGAGGAAGACCCCGATCTTATGGCGGCTCGCCACCATCGCCCGGGACAGCATCTGACCCTCGCCCACGAAATGGGCGAGCTTGAGGATCCGGAAGACGCGGATCACCCGCAGGATCCGGATGGCCAGCAGGTATTGCGCGCCGGGCAGGATCAGCGCCATGTACGTGGGCAGGATCGCGAAGAGGTCCACCAGGCCGAAGAAGCTGAGGGCGTAGCGCCCCGGTCGACGCACCACCCACAGCCGCAGCGCGTACTCCACCGTGAACAGCGCCGTGAACCCCCATTCCGCCAGGTACAGGAGCTCGTTGAGCTCCGGGGAGATGGTCGGGATGCTATCGATCATGACCACGCCGACGCTGGCGAGGATCGCGATGATCAGAGCGACATCGAACGCCGCGCCGCCCCGCGTGTCGCTCTCGAAGATGATGACGTAGAGCGCCTGTCGGATCCCGCGCTCCTCGGGCTTCTGCTTCGTGATCATCGGGCGAGTCCTTCCCTCATCGGACGTTCTCCTTCAGGTCTCGATTCCGCGGCCTCAGCAGGCGCACGCCATGATCATAGGAGCCGCATGCGACCTGCGCCTACCTGGCGTCGGGGACGCGGGCGGACCAGCTTCAGCCGGACGGGGACCACCTTTCGGTGGCCTGGCTGATGCGGAGCACCGGGGCACGGAGGGGGACCGCAGCGAAAGGGCGGGATGAGGATCGCGATCACGGGCGCGTCGGGACTGCTGGGCACCGCCGTGTCCGTGGCCCTCCGGGAGCGGGGAGACACGGTCACCCGGATGGTGCGCTCACGCGATGCCGCTGCGGCCAGCGATGCGATCTTCTGGGACCCGGCCACCGGCTCGCTGGACGCGGAAGGGCTGACCGGCCACGATGCCATCGTGAACCTCGCCGGGGAGAACATCGCCGGGATCTGGACCGACGCGAAGAAGAAGCGAATCCGCAACAGCCGCGTGGGCGGTACGCGGCTGATCGCGGAGACGCTGGCGTCGATGCCGCGAGACCGTCGTCCGCACGTCCTCGTGAGCGCGTCGGCGGTCGGCTATTACGGGGACCGGCCACCGGACCAGCCGCTGACGGAGGAGTCGCCGCCGGGCGAAGGCTTCATGGCCGAGGTCGTGCAGGACTGGGAGGCCGCGGCGGACCCGGCCCGCGAGGCGGGCGTCCGGGTGGTCCATCTGCGGTTCGGCCCCGTGCTGGACCGCGACGCGCTTCTGCTCCAGGCCACCGCAACCGCGACCCGCCTCGGCCTGGGGGCCACGATCGGTGACGGGAGTCAGCCCTTCCCCTGGACGACGCGGGACGAGGTGGTACGCCTGGTGCTCTTCGCCCTCGACCGCCCCGACCTCAGCGGCCGGATCAACGCCGCGGCGCCGGAGCGGACGACGAACCGTTCCTATGCGGACACGTTGGCGCGCGTCCTGGGCAGGCCGCGGGTGCTGCGGATCCCGCCGTTCGCGGTGCGGCTGATCGGCCCGCTGGGTCAGGAGCTGCTGCGCGGCGCGTGGGTGGTGCCCGCGAAGCTGGAAGCCGCGGGGTACGCGTGGCTCGACCCCAGCCTGGAGCCGGCGCTACGCCGACTGCTTCGAAAACCCTAACTCCCTATCGGAATTGGTGTTCAAAAGAGAAACGCGTCCCAATCGGCACCGTCCGCAGGACCAGCTGCGAACGCTGATCAGCCAGGTTCGGAAGCTGGCGGGGGGGCTGGACCGGGAGACGTTCAACCGCCGTCCGGCCGAGGATCGCTGGTCCGTCGGGGAGTGCGTGGATCACCTCTGCGCCACGGCACGGCTCTACCTCCCGGTGCTCAGCGAGGCCATCGACCACGCGCGGGAGAAAGGCGTGACGGGGGCGCGGGGGAGCGGGCAGACCTGGCTGGGCCGCCTCTTCGTCCGGGGGCAGGAGCCGCCGCCGAGATGGCCCTCACGGATGGGGACATGGCCGCAGCTCGAGCCGGTGCGCGACCTCGAGCCGGCGGAGGCGCTGGACGAGTTCGAGGCTCTGCACGAGGAGCTGATCGTGCGGATGAACGAGGCCAACGACCTGGACCGGAAGAAGATCAAGGTTCGATCGGCGCTGAACTCCAGGCTGAACCTTTCCCTCGGCGACTGGTTCGCCTTCCTGGCGGCGCACGGACGGCGCCACCTCTGGCAGGCGGAGCAGGTGCTGGAAGACCTCCGGCCGAAGGAGGAGGCGTAGATGATCCGGAGCCAGGACGAGGTCGCACCGGACACCACCAGCGCGGTCGTGGACGTGGAGGCGGCGCTCTCCGACGCGTGGGCCAAGGTCACCGACTGGACCCATGGCGTGATCGAGAGCCTCCCGAATCTGCTGGCCGCGCTCGTCGTGCTGCTCGTGTTCCTGGGGCTGGGCACCGTGGTACGGAACGTCGTGGGCCGGATCATGGACCGGCTGGCGCATCAGCCCGAGGTCAGCCGGGTCGTGGCCGCGGCCGCGTATGTCGCCGTCCTGGGGATCGGGATCGTCCTGGCCCTGGGAACGCTCAACCTGGACAAGACCGTCACCTCGCTGCTCGCCGGCGCCGGGATCCTGGGGCTGGCCCTCGGCTTCGCGTTCCAGGACATCGCGGAGAATTTCATCGCCGGGGTCGTCCTCAACGTGCAGGACCAGTTCAGCGAGGGCGACATCATCGAGAGCAACGACTACATGGGAATGGTGGAGCGCGTCCAGCTGCGGGCGACGACGGTGCGCACGTTCCAGGGCCAGCGGGTGCTGATCCCCAACGCCATGGTGTTCAAGAATCCCCTGATCAATTTCAGCGAGGCCGGCCGGCGCCGGATCGACATCCCCGTCGGCGTGGCGTATGGAGACGACCTGGAAAAGGCCCGCAGAGTGGCGATCGAGGCCGTGGAGACGCTGGATTACCGGGATACCACCCAGCCCGTGGACCTGTTCTACGAGGAGTTCGGCGACAGCTCCATCAACTTCCAGATCCGCTTCTGGATCTCGTTTTCCGGTCAGGTCGATTTCCTGCGCGCCCGCAGCGACGCGATCATGGCCATAAAGAGCGGCTTCGACCGCGAGGGGATCACCATCCCGTTCCCGATCCGCACGCTGGATTTCGGCGGTCACGTGGTGGGTGGGCAGGGGCTCGCGGGCGCCCTCAGGGAGTCGGGAGCTCGACCGGGCGGAGCCTGACGACCGGATCGCCCGCTGCGCTCGCGGGGGTGATTCGCGGGCCCCGCTCGCGGCGTGGCTGAACGGCGAGTCCACCCCCATCTCCCCCACTCCCCGGCATGGCGATTAAGGGGAAAGAAGCCCGGAAGCGCGACATGCCCGCGAACCACCCCCACGTCGATCACCATGCCCGCGGACCAGTAGAGCCGACAAACGCAGACCGCGCCAAACCCCGGCCCTACCGATACCCCGCCGCCTGGAGCGTGAACAGCTCGGCGTACGTCCCCGCCCGGGCGAGGAGCTCCTCATGGGACCCGTCCTCGAGGACGGTCCCGTCGCCCAGGACCAGGATCCGGTCCGCCATGCGCACGGTGGAGAAGCGATGGCTGATGAGCACGGCCATCCGCCCTTCCGTCAGCTCGCTGAACCGCTGGAACACCTGGTACTCCGCCCGCGCGTCCAGCGCGGCGGTGGGCTCGTCCAGGATCAGCACCTGCGCGTCCCTCATGTAGGCGCGCCCCAGCGCCACCTTCTGCCACTCCCCGCCCGACAGATCCGCACCCCCGTCGAAGCGCCGCCCCAGCATCTGGTCGTATCCCTTCTCGAGCTTGGCGACGACGTCCTCGGCGAGGCTCTTCCGCGCCGCTTCCCGGATCCGGGCGTCGTCCGCCATGGCGTCGATGCGGCCCACCGCGATGTTCTCCCGGGCGACCATGTCGTAGCGGACGAAATCCTGGAAGATGACGCCGATGGTGCGGCGGAGGTCATCGATGTCGTACTCCCGGAGGTCCACGCCATCCAGGAGGATCCGGCCCTCGGAAGGGTCGTACAGGCGGGCGAGCAGCTTCACCAGGGTGGTCTTCCCCGCCCCGTTCTCGCCGACCAGCGCCAGCCGCTCTCCGGCGTGGAGGCGGAAATGGACGTGGCGCAGCGCCCACCGCTCCGAGCCGGGATAGCGGAACCCCACGTCCTCGAAGACGAACCCCTCGCGGATCGGTCGCGGGACGGGACGCGAGCCGGGCAGCGATGACACGCGCGGCTTCATCTCCAGGAACGTGAAGAGATCGCTGATGAAGAGGCTCTGCTCGAAGACATCGGCGGAGCTCAGCAGGATCCGCTGGATCAGGTCGCGGCTCCGCTGGAAGCTGGACGCCAGGAACGTCAGCGATCCCACCGTGATGACGCCGGCCACCGTCTGCCACACCATGTAGCCGTACGCGCCGTAGTAGACGACGGTGCTCACCGCCACCAGCGCCCCGCCAACCGCGGCACGACGGATGGCCAGGCCGCGGTTCGCGAGATAGAACCGGTCCGCCAGGTCCGCGTACCGGCTGATGAGGTGATCGGAGAGCCCGAACAGCTTGACCTCCTTGGCCGCCCGGTCGCTGGAGGCGATGTAGCGGAGGTAGTCGAGCTGACGGCGCTCGGGGGTCCAGGAGTACAGCAGCGAATAGGACAGCCCGGCGTAATGGGTCTCGCCGAGGAAGCTCGGGAGCACGGCCACCACCAGGAGCAGCAGGAGCCACGGGCTGAACGCCAGGAGCGCGGCCGTCAGAGAGAGCAGAGTGAGCGAGCTCTGCGCCATCGACAGCAGCAGCGAGATCAGACCCAGACGCCCGACCGTCTGCCGCCGGGCCCGCTCCAGGTG
>JAHWKI010000033.1 GCA_019347975.1 Gemmatimonadota bacterium | reverse complement strand
ATGGCGGAGACCGCCCGCCGCTTCCTCGACCGCGGGATCCAGTCGGCGATCCTTTTCGCCGAGCCCAGCAACCCGACCATCGGGTTCTACGACCGGATGGGAGGCGAGCGGCTGCTCGACGAGCGCGGCCTGTTCACCGGCGCCTACGCCTGGCGCGACATGCGAACGCTCATCGAATAGGTATGGTCGAAGGCCGCCACCCTCTTGCGAGCGAAGCGAGCCTTTTGCGAAGCCCTCTTGCGAGCGCAAGCGAGCGCTCTTTCGCGCCGCAGGCGCGCCCTCTTGGGGCGCGCTCAGCGCCCCCCTCTTGGGAACCGCCCCGCGCGCCTCGACCATCGTCCCTACGCCCCCCGTTGCCGGGCGGAAAAACGCCTGGCCTTGGCGCGGTTCCCGCAAACCGCCATGTCGCACCACCGCCGGCTGCGGTTCCGGCTCACGTCCAGGAACAGCCAGTTGCAGTTGTCCGCCGCGCACTCCTTCACCCGGCGGTGCTCCTCCGACGTCAGCAGCTCCGCCGCCGAAGCGGCCAGCGGCCACAGCGCGCGGGCGAGGTCGTCGGTGTACGGCCAGGTGAACCGGTAGCCTTCCGCCGTCCCCTCTAGCCGACGGGCCGCAAGCGCCTCCCCCGCCTCGCCCGCCAGGAGCGCCAGGTCCTCCCCGGCCGCCTCGTCCTGCGCGAACAGCCGGAAGATCGCCTCCCGGAGCGCAACGGCACGCCTGTGCACCGCCGCCGCCTCAGGCGGCGCCGCCGCCGCCGCCTTCCGCAGCCGACGACCCTCGGACGGCTCCAGCACCCCCACCCGCTCGGCGATCGTCACCACGTCCTCGTAACCCCGCAGACGCTCCCGCAGCGGACCCGTGCTCCGCCCGCTGGCGGTGTTCACGAAGTCCAGGCACGGCGCCCCGCCGTCCAGGTCCATGGTCGCGACCGTGGTCTGTTCCTCCTGCGTGTTCATAACCATCAAAAGGCTATTGACAGGTTACCCAGGGCATGCTACTCTCCCCGTGTCTTAACCGTCAAAATCGCTTTTGGTGGTCTAAACGTCAAGGAGGTGCGTATGCGGAAAGTCGCGGGGGCGGCGGTGCGCTGGGTCGAGGTGTGGGTCCGGTCGGTGGCGACGAGCGGCGCGTGGCGGTCGTTCCGTTGAGCGTCCGCGAGCGGGTGGCGCTGCTGGCGGCGTTCGGCGCCGTCTGGTTCATCTGGGGCTCCACGTACCTGGCGATCGCCTGGGCCGTGGAGAGCATCCCGCCCCTGCTCATGATCGGCGCGCGGTGCGTGATCGCGGGCGGGCTCTTGTACGGGTGGGCGCGATGGCGGGGCGGGCCGCGTCCGGCCGCCGCGGACTGGCGGGGGGCGGCGGTCGCGGGCGTGCTCCTGTTCGTGACGGGGCAGGCGGTGCTGGCGTGGTCGGAGACGCGGATCGCGTCGGGCGCGGCGTCGCTGCTGATCGCCACGGAGCCGATGTTCATCGCGCTGATCGGCTGGCGAGGGGGGCGTCTCGCGGGCGGGGCGGGGGAGCCCGGGCGGTTTCCCGGCGCATCGCTCGCCGCGATCCTGGTGGGCTTCGCCGGCGTGGCGGTGCTCGTCCTGCCGGGCGGGGAGGGCGGGTTGGACCTCCTCGGCGCGGTCGCCGCGGTGCTGGCCTCGCTCTCGTGGTCGGTGGGGGTGTTCCGGTCCGGCCCCCGGCCCGGGATCCGCCCGGGGCAGCTGGCCGGGATGCAGCTGCTCGTCGCGGGCGGCGTCCTCCTGGCGCTCTCGGGGCTCCTCGGCGATTTCGCGCGGCTCCCCGCCGGCGGCCCCTCTCCGCGCGCGATCGCCGCCTTCTTCCACCTCGTCGTTATGGGCTCGGTCGTCGCGTACGGCGCCTACGTCTGGCTGCTCGGCCGCGTCGGCCCCACGCGCCTCTCCACCCACGCGTACGTGAACCCGCTCGTCGCCGTCGTGCTCGGCATCGCCCTGAACGGCGAGCCGATCAGCGCCGCGCTCGTCCTGGCCACGCTCCTGATCCTCGGATCCGTCGCGATGCTGCTCAGCGCAGGGCGCCTCCCAGCCTCAGCCGCGCCGAGGCCATCGCGCCGCCCGCGATCGCCAGCAGCCACAGATAGCTCGGCCACAGCTCGGCCACGCCGTACCCCTTCAGGAACACCGGCCGCACGATCTCCAGGAAGTGCCGGATGGGGTTCGCCAGGGAGATCCACTGGAAGACGGGCGGCATCGTGAAGACCGGAAACATGAACCCGCTCAGGATGATGGCGGGCAGGAAGAAGAGGAACATCACCATGAGCGCCTCCTGCTGCGTCCGCGCGACGGTCGAGATGATGAGGCCGAAGGCCAGACCGGCCACGATGTAGATGAGGGCGGCGATCAGCAGGGCGGGCAGACTGCCGCGGAACGGGATCCCGAACCAGAGAATCGCCACGCCCGTGATGAGCGCGAGCTGCACCATGGCGATCAGCGCCACCGGCAGGGTCTTGCCGAGGATCAGCTCACCGGTGCCGAGGGGCGTCACCATCAGCTGCTCCAGCGTGCCGATCTCCCGCTCCCGCACCACGGTCATCGCGGTGAGCAGCAGGCTCATGAGCATCAGGATCACGCCCATCACCGCCGGCACGTTGTAGACGCGGCTGGCCAGGTCGGGGTTGAACCACGCCCGGATCCGCAGGTCCACGCCGCGCGGCGGTGACGCTCCGCCCGACCGGAGCCGCTCCTCCGCGAGACCGCGGATGATCCGCGCGGCGTTGCCCTGTGCGACCGTCGCGGTGTTCGAGTTGGTTCCGTCCACCAGGACCTGCAGGGCCGCGGGGCGCCCGGCCTTCAGATCCGCCGCGTAGTCCGGTGGGATCTGGATCCCGACGATGGCGGTGCCCCGGTCCAGCGCCCGCGTGAGCGCGTCCGGCCGGTCCGACTGCCCCGCGACCCGGAAATAGCCCGAAGCCGTGAGCGCATCCACGAGCCGCCGGGACTCCGCCGTGCTCGAGTGGTCCACGACGAACAGCGGCGTCTCCCGGATGTCCGTGTTGACCGCGTAGCCGAACACCACCAGCTGGATCACCGGCGCGACGAAGATGATCCGCTTCATCCGCGGGTCCCGGAAGATCTGCCGGAGCTCCTTCCGGAGCATGCGACGGACGCGGAGCGGGTTCGGACCCCTCACGCGATCTCCTTCCGGAATACCCGCGTCGCCGCGAACAGCCCTAGCGCCGCGAAGCCCACCATGAACGCGGCCTGCACCCAGAGCGTTTCGGGCCCGACGCCTTTCAGCATCACGCCCCGCGTGGCGGTGATGTAGTAGCGTGCGGGCACCAGATACGTGATCCCCTGGAGCAGCGGCGGCATGGACCGGATCTCGAACAGGAACCCCGACAGCAGCATCGCCGGCAGGAGCGTCGCGATCAGCGCCACCTGCGTCGCCACCAGCTGCGTCTTCGCCGCCGCCGAGATGAACACGCCCAGCCCGAGCGCCCCCACCAGGAACAGCACGGTCTGACCGAGGAAGATGACGACGCTCCCCCGGAACGGCACCCCGAACACCAGCACCCCCGCCACCGCCGTCACCGCCACGTCCAGCACGCCGATGGCCACGTACGGCAGCAGCTTGCCGAGGACGATCTCCACCCGCGTCGCGGGCGTGGACGCGAGCTGCTCCATCGTCCCTCGCTCCCACTCCCTGGCGATGGTCAGCGCCGTCAGCATCGCCGCGATCGTCATCATGATCACGCCGATCAGTCCGGGCACGATCATGTTGCGGCTCTCCAGCGTCGGGTTGTACAGCGTACGGATCCGTGCGTCGATCGCCGGCTCCACCGTCCGCCCCTCCAGCACGACCCGGCGCGAGAACCCGTCCACGATGGCGTCGGCGAACCCGAACGCGATGGTCGCGCTGTTCGCGTCCGCGCCGTCCAGCAGCAGCTGAACCGCCGCGCCACGCCGCGCCGACAGGTCGGCCGCGAACCCGGGCGGGATCACCAGCACCGACGCCGCGTCGCCCGCCCCCACCGCCGCGTCCGCCTCCCTGTACGCCTCCAGCCGTTCCACCACCGTGAAGTACCCGCTGGCCTCGAACGCCTCCACCAGCGACCGGCTCGCCGATGTCCCGTCCTGGTCGAGCACCGCCAGGTCCAGCTCCCGGACGTCCCACGTGATCGCGTAGCCGAACAGCAGCAGCATCAGGAGCGGCAGGACGAACGCCAGCGCCATGCTCCGCGGATCCCGCCTGAGCTGGATCCACTCCTTCCTCGACACCGCCAGCAGCCGCGTGAGGCTGATCCCCATCCCACTCATCCCACCACCGCTCCTCCCTCACGCCGCACCAGCTCCACGAACACGTCCTCCAGCGAGGACCTCACCCCCACGTCCCCCATGTCCCCCACGTCGCTGGAGCCCCGGAGGGAGCCGGCCGAAGCGAGCGACCCGCGGAGCCCGGAAGGACTGTCGAGCGCGATCAGCCGTCCCCGGTTCATGAGCGCCAGCCGGTGGCAGTACTCCGCTTCCTCCATGTAGTGCGTGCTCACCAGCACCGTCGTGCCGCGCTCGGACAGACCGTCGATCAGGTCCCAGAAGCGGCGTCGGGCCAGCGGGTCGACGCCCGACGTCGGCTCGTCCAGGAACAGGACGGCCGGCTCGTGCAGCACCGCGCACCCGAGCGCGAGGCGCTGCTTCCATCCCAGCGGCAGCTCGGCCGTCAGCCGGTCCGTCCGGTCCTCGAGGCCGGCCATGGCGAGGACCCACGCCCGGCGGTCGTCGTATCGCGCTCCGGTCACCCCGTAGAGTCCGGCGAAGAGCTCGATGTTCTCCGCCACCGTCAGGTCGCCGTACAGCGAGAACTTCTGCGACATGTAGCCGATCACCTCCCGCACCGCGTCGGCCCGTGTCCCCACGTCCAGCCCGGCGACCGTCGCGCTGCCGGAGCTGGGAGCCAGCAGCCCGGTGAGCATCCGGATCGTCGTCGTCTTACCGGCGCCGTTGGGGCCCAGGAACCCGAAGATCTCCCCCGCCCGCACGGCGAAGGACACGGCATCGACCGCGGTGAAGTCGCCGAAGCGGCGGGTGAGGTCCCGCACTGTGATCGCGTCACGCATGCGCTTCCTCCCCCGCCACCCGCTGGATGAACACGTCCTCCAGCGACGGCTCGACCCGCCGCGCATCCAGCACCCGCACCCCGGCGGCGCTCAGCTCCCGCCGGAGCGAGTCGGCGCCCACCCACTCCGCCACCACCGCGTGGACGGTCTCGCCGAACAGCGAGGCGCGCCGGATGTCGCTCAGCTGCCGAAGGACGTCCCGCGCCCGCCGCGCATCCTCCGCGCGTATGGCCACCACCGCCCCCTCCAGCCCGGCCCGCAGCGCGGCCGGCGTATCCAGCGCCAGCACCAGCCCTTCGTTCAGGAGGGCCACGCGGTCGCAGCGCTCGGCCTCGTCCATGTAGGCGGTCGAGAGGATTACCGTGACCCCCTCCGCGATCATCTCCGTCAGGATCAGCCAGAGGTCACGCCGGGAGATGGGGTCGACGCCGAACGTCGGCTCGTCCAGCAGGAGGATGGCGGGGCGGTGGATCAGCGCGCACGACAGCGAGAGCTTCTGCTTCATCCCCCCGGAGAGCTTCCCGGCGAGCCGGTCCTGGAAGGGGCCGAGGTTCGAGAAGGCGTAGAGCCGCTCCAGGCGCGCGGGTCGCTCCGCTCGCGGGACCCGGTAGAGATCCGCGTAGAACGAGAGGTTCTCGCGCACCGTCAGGTCCTCGTAGAGGCCGAACCGCTGCGGCATGTACGCGATCTGCGGACGCACATGGTCCGGCTCACGCGCCACGGAACGCCCGCCCAGGAGGGCGTCGCCCGCGCTCGGCCGGAGCACGCCGGCGAGCATCCGGAGCGTCGTCGTCTTCCCGGCGCCGTCGGGACCCACCAGGCCGAACAGCTCGCCGGCGGCCACCGAGAACGTCAGCTCGCGCACCGCCGTCAGCGCACCGAACCGCCGCGTCAGCCCCTCGACGACGACGGAGCCGCCGGTCATCCCGCGGGCTCCCGCCCATCGCGGGCAGCGGCCCGCTCGATCCGCACGTCCGCGGGGATGCCGGGCTTCAGCACCATCTCCGGGTCGCCGCTGATCGCCACGCGCACGGCGTAGACGAGCTTCACCCGCTCTTCCTGCGTCTGCACGTTCCGCGGCGTGAACTCCGCCTCCCGCGCCACGTGCACCACCCGCCCCTCGTAGACCCTGTCCGGGTACGTGTCGGACCGGATCGACGCCGCCTGCCCTGTGGCGACGGCGCCGATGCGGTCCTCGGGGATGTAGATGCGGACCCAGCGATCCCGCGGGTCCATCACCGTGATCACCGGCTGCCCGGGCTGCACCGTCTCTCCCGGCTCCCGGTGCCGGATCGTGACCAGCCCGTCGAGCGGCGAGCGGATCACCGCGTTGGCCAGCGCCGCCTCCGCCTGCCCCACCACCGCCTCCGCGGACGCCACGGCGGCCCGCTGCGCCGCCACCCGCTCCGGCCGGGGGCCGGTCTCCACGGCGCGAAGCTGCTCCCGGGCCTGCTCCAGCGCCTCGCCCGCCAGTGCGCGGGCGGTCTCCGCCTTGTCCAGCGCCTCCCGGCTCACCGCTCCACCCTCGAACAGCGCCCGCGCACGCGCCAGGTCCCGGTCCGCATCGGCCAGGCGCTGCTCCGCCGCCCGCACCCCCGCCCGGCCCTGCGCCACCTCCTCGCCCCGCGCTCCCGCCTCCAGCTCCGCCAGCATCGCGCGGGCCGCGTCCGCCTGCGCCCGCGCGGCCGCGACGCGCGCCTCCAGCTCCGCGGCGTCCAGGCGCGCGAGCTCCTCGCCTCTCGCCACGGCGTCCCCCTCCCGCGCGCTGATGGCCGCGATTCGCCCCGGGAGCTGAAAGCCGAGGTCCGCCTCCGTCGCTTCCACGGTGCCGGACGCCTCCAGCATCTCGGGATCCGCGTCCTGGCGGAGCGCGACGAACGCCACCACTCCAGCCACGACGGCGACCACGACCGCTGCCACGACCTTCCGCCGCTTCATCGCTCGACCTCCCCTGTCACCTCGGAAATCCAGGCGACCGTCAATGAGCCCGTCGAACGGGCCAGCCCGACCCGCGCCTCCACCACCGCGCCGCGCGCCTCGGTCAGCGCCGCCCTGACCTGCAGCAGCTCGGCTTCGGCGCGCAGGTAGTCCGTCTGCACCCCCGCCCCCGCTCCCAGCGCGAGCTCTTCGATCCGCGCCACCTCGGCCGACTGCGCTTCCGCGGCCTCCAGCGCCTCCACTCGCGCCACCGCCGTCCGGTACGAGGCCAGCGCCAGGTCCACCGCGTCCGCCACCTGCCGCCTCACCAGCGCCGCGTCCGCCCGGGCGGCCCGTGCCTCCGCCTCCGCACGCTCCACCGCCCGCCCGCGCGCGCCGCCGGTGAACGCCGCCCAGCTCACCTGCACCCCGGCGTTCCACTCCGGCTGCGGAGACGTCGCCGTGCTCCCGTACGCGCTGTAGCGTCCCGCCACCTCGATCCGCGGCAGGTAGGCCGATCGCGCGGCGGCCACCATGGACTCCGCGGCGGCCGCTCGGTCCGCCGCGCGGCCGATCTCCGGCTGCGTGATCGCCGCCGCGCTCAGGAGCGCCGCGCGGTCCGGGAGCGCGGCGCGCCAGCGCGCCGTCTCGCCGGCGGTCAGGGGGACCAGACCTCCGGCCAGCCGATCGGGCGGAAATCCCGTCACCCTCTGCATACGATGCAGCGCCACGCTCCGCCGCTCCCGCGCCGCCTCCACGTCCGCGCGGGCACGGCTGAGCGCCGCCTCCGACCGCAGCACCGCGACGCGCGGGATCTTGCCCTGCTCGAACAGCAGCGCCGCCCGTGAGCGCTCCGTCTCCAGCGCCCGCACGAGCTCCTCGTGCGCCGCCGCCACCGCGGCCGCCGTGCTCGCCCCCACGTACGACGACACCGCCTCCACGATCACCGCGTCCTCCGCAGCCTCGACGCCGCCCTTCGCCGCCGCGGCCATCGCGTGGGCTCCCGCCGACCGGGCCGCCCGCGCTCCACCGTCGAACGCGGTCCACTCCGCCACCGCGTGCCCCTGGACCAGCGTTCGCTCGAACGCCGGAGGATCCAGCGGGTTGAACCCGTGCAGCGGCGCCACCACCATCGGCTCCTCGTAGCGCGTCGCCAGCGCCTGTGTTCCCAAGGTCGGCAGCCAGTCGGTCCGCGCTTCCGCCACGCCCGCCTCCGCTCCGTCCAGCCGGGCCCGCGCCGCTTCCAGAAGCGGGTGCGTCAGGACCGCCGCCCGCACCGCCGACTCCAGCGTCACCGGCTCCTGGGCGGAGCCCGGGCCCGCTGCGGCCAGGATCATCGCCGCCGCCAGCCCGAGCCCTCCCGCTCTCCTCACGAGCATCACGCCTCCTCAACCGTGGAATCCAGGCCGGGCCCCAGACCGTGTCGGATGAACGAGCGGGCGTGCTCGAGGAGACGCGCCCTCGTCTTCGGATCGCCCGGCTCCAGCCCCTCGATGACCCGCGTCGCCACCGTCAGGTGGAGCGGCTGCGACACCACGCTCACCGCCATCAGCCGGGGGTCCCCACCCCGGATCTCCCCCGCCGCCTGTCCCTCCCCGATCACCCGCGCCAGCCCACCTAGAATCCCCTGCAGCAGCGCCAGCGCGCGTGGCGGAGGACGACGACCCGCCACCGTTTCCTGGAGCATCAGCTGCGGCAGCTCCGGCCGCTCCTGCAGGTACTCCATGAACAGCTCGAGCGCCGCCTCGAGCCGCGCCAGCGGCTCACCCTCGCCCGCGAGCGTCCGCCCCAGACGCTCCGCCAGCGGACCGATGCACGCCACGAACGCCTGTTCATACAACTCCCGCTTTCCACCGAAATGGTAGGTCACCGCGCCCAGGTTCGTCCCCGCCTCCCGCGTGATCCGCCGGACCGACGTCCCGTGGAACCCATGGTGCGCGAAGAGCCGGATAGCCACTTCGATGAGCCGGACGTCCGTCGCCGTGTGATTCATACGTTCGTATGATAGGGCGCGGAGGGGCTGTGCGCAAGCTTCCCTCGCAATCCCTTCCTTCTTTGCGGGCGTGGAGCGCGAGTGGGGGTGATTCGCGGCACCATTCACGATCCGGGCTTTTCCTTCCGACTCTTTCGCCCCGCGGAGACATGGGGGAGTGGGGGTGTTCTCGCTTCGCGAGTCGCGCCGCTGCGCGGCGGTTCTCCGCCCGCACCCCCACGTCCCCCACTCCCCCGGCGTTTGGATCAAAAAAAGAAGAAGCCCGGAGATGAAAGGTCGCCCGCGGATCACCCCCGCGAGCGAAGCGAGCGATCACCGGATAAGCTCCTACATGCTTGAAACCCCCCGCCCCTCTCGCGCGTATGGCACGCGTACGACTCAACCTGGAGGTCCTATGACCGCGCGAGCCCTGGCGTGCTGCGCCCTAGCCCTGCTTTTCTCCCTGGACTCTTCCGCGGCGGCCCAGCAGGGCGCCGACCCGGCCCGGCTGTACGGCCGGGTGACGTCCACCGACGGTCGGCTCGTCGAGGGGTTCATCCGCTGGGGGAAGAACGAAGCGGGGTGGTTCGACATACTGCATTCGAGCAAGCCGATCCCGCGCCGGAACCATCGGGATGCGGAGCGGCTGGGGTGGGAGCCGGCGGAGCGGGAGAAGCGGATCGAGATCCTCGGGATCGGCATCACGTTTCCCGTTGACCGTGTCAGCCTCTCGCGGACCGCGCAGTCCGGTATCCGCTTCGGTCACGTGAGCAGCCTGGAGCGGCTGAGCGGCAGCCGGGCGCGGGTGATGCTGAAGTCGGGGGAAGAGCTGGAGCTGGAGGGGGGCGGAGACCTGGGCTCGTCCATCGGCAGGATCACCGTCGAGGACGTGCGGGGCGGCAGCGTGGAGATGGAGTGGTCGGACCTGCGGAGCGTCGATTTCATGGGAGGACCGGACGTGGCCTCGCGCATGGGTGATCGCCTCTACGGCACGCTGGTGACGCGCGGGGGAGACCGCTTCACCGGCTATGTGGCCTGGGACATCGACGAGATCTTCACCACCGATGTGCTGGACGGGGAAGAGAGAGGTCGTGACCGGGAGATCCCGTTCGGCCGCATCCGGGCGATCGCGCGGAACAGCTCGCGTAGCGCGCGGGTGTGGCTGCACGACGGCACCGAGATGGTGCTGGACGGCACCAATGATGTGAACGACGACAACCGCGACATCCTCATCGCCGATCCCGCGCTGGGTGAGGTCCGGGTGGAATGGGACGAGCTGGACCGGCTGGAGTTCTCGCGGGCGCCGACGTCGCCCGAGTTCGCCGCGTTCGATGGCGGACGCCGCCTGCGCGGCACGGTGGAAGCCACGGGCGGCGAGCGCCACTCCGGTCTCATCCGCTGGGACAACGACGAGGAGTACACCTGGGAGATGCTGGACGGTCAGCTGCGGGACGGGATCGATCTGGACATCGAGATGGGGGCCATCGCATCCATCGAGCGGCGCGGGTACCGGACGTCCGTGGTGACGCTGAGGGATGGTCGGAGCTTCGAGCTCGGCGGGTCGAACGACGTGGACGAGGACAACAAGGGCGTGTATGTCGAGCGGGAGGACGGCGGCCTGGTTCTGGTCCCGTGGGACAGCTTCCGTAGGGTGGTGTTCGACGACTGATCCGCGAGCCCCTTCGAAGTGGTTGTGCAGGAACGAGATCGCGGTTAGCTTACTGCCGTCGCCGGAACGGCGGCTGGGCCAAGGGCCGAGTGCCCAAGGTGGCGCGGCTCGAGGACTGCGGGATGGATCCCGCTGGTGCCAACGCCCTATGTTTAACTCTGCAAAGGAGGTGATCCTTGTCTAGTTCCAAACCTGTCAGCGACCTGACACGGGCAAGCGATCGCCTGATCGGCATCTAGCCTGATTTGGTGATGCGGTAAGCTGTCCGAGGTATTGACGTGTGCCGATCGCGGCATCGCGTCAGGATCGCGACAGACCCCTACGGCGCCGCCGGTTCCTCCGGCGGCGTCGTTTTTTTCGCGTGCCCCCGAGTCGATCGCGGGTCGCACCGCCCCCGTCCGACGACTTCGAGGCCTTCGAGGACTACGGCCTCTCCTGCGACGAGCCGCCGACGAGGCACGCGCCCCGGCCGCGGTCGGCGATGCGAGGGCGGCCTTGACAACTCCGCGCCTCCCTCCTAGCCTAGCCTGGACGTTACAATTCGATCCGTGGTGATTTGACGCGTATTGCCGCCACGTTAAACAAGGTGCTAAAAAGCGGCCCGGCCGCGAGTTCCTGCGTTGCCGGGCTTTTTTTGTCCTTGTTGGAGGGTGCCTACGTGGTACGGGATCGAATGATGTGCGCAGCCTCTCGAGAGGAGCGGACCGTCGGCGACTCGTGCCCGTGCATGCCGTAATCTGAAACGGCGCGGGCGCCCGCCGGACCCCGGTCCTCTCGAAAGAGGGCCGGGGTTTTTTCATGTGGAGTGGATCCGTGGACCGGAGTTGTCGCGTGATGAAGACAGAAACGGAGATCCGGGTGGTGCGACCGCCTCGCCGGAGTCGGCCCGGGCTGCCGCTGCCGCCAGGGCGGCTCGGCCCGGTGGAGCTGGAGTTGGAGCTGGAGGGCCGGGTCATGAACTGCGACATCGGATTCGAATGTATCGGGCCGCCCGACGCGCCGGCGGTGGTGGCGCTGGGCGGGATCTCGGCCGATGCGCACGTGAGCGCGCACGATGGCGGGCCACGGCCCGGCTGGTGGGAAGCGTTGGTGGGTCCGGGTCGCGCGATCGACACGGAGCGCTGCCGCGTCATCGGCATGGACTGGCTGGGTGGTACCGGCGATACGGTGGCGGAGTCGGCGACGGCGGCACCCCTCCCGGCCGTGACGACGCGCGACCAGGCCGACCTGCTCGCGCGCCTGCTGGACGGGCTGGGGATCGAGCGCGTTCGGGCGGTGGTGGGGGCGTCCTATGGCGGGATGGTGGCGCTGGCCTTCGCGGCGCGCTATCCCCGTCGCCTGGAGCGGGCGGTGGTGATCAGCGCGGCGCACCAGACGCACCCTATGGCGACGGCGCTGCGGAGCATCCAGCGCGAGATCGTGCGCTTCGGCCTCCGCACGGGCCGGGAGGCAGAAGGGCTGGCGCTGGCGCGGGAGTTGGCAGTGACCACGTACCGTACGGCTGCGGAGTTCCATGCCCGGTTCGGCAACGGACCGGTCTGGGAGCGGGCGGTGCCGCGGTTCCCGGTCGAGACGTACCTGCGCCACCAGGGTCGCCGCTTCGCGGACCGTTTTACGGCGGAGCGGTACCTGCGCCTGTCCGAATCGCTGGACCTGCACGCGGTCGACCCGGCGCGGATCCTGGCCCCGGTGACGCTCGTCTCCGTGCGGGAGGACACACTGGTGCCGCCGTGGCAGATGGAGCAGCTCCTGACGAAGCTGCGCGGCCGCGGTGAGCTGGTCCGGATTCGGTCCCGCTATGGCCACGACGCCTTCCTCAAGGAAACGGCGTCGATCGGGCGGGTGCTCGAGTCCACGGTCGGCCAGCGCGCGGCGAACCGGGAGGTGGCGCGATGAGCGGCCGCCAACCGGGCGCCCGGACACGCGCTGTGCGCGCGGGGATCGACGCGGACCGCGAGTTCGGCGCGGTGGTCCCGCCGATCCACCTGACGACGACGTTCACGTTCGACGGCTTCGACGGCAAGCGCGCGTACGACTACACGCGCTCCGGCAATCCGACCCGCGATCTGGCGGCCGCCGCGATCGCGGACCTCGAAGGCGGCGCGGCGGGAGTCGTGACCAGCTCGGGGATGTCGGCCGTGCTGCTGGCGCTCCAGCCGCTCCGGCCGGGCGACCTGCTGGTGGCGCCGCACGACTGCTACGGCGGGACGTTCCGGCTGATCCGCGCGCTCGCCGAACGGGGCGCGTTCGAAGCGATGTTCGTGGACCAGACCGACCGGGCGGCACTTGACGCCGCGCTCCACCGGGGCCCGCGCCTGGTCTGGGTCGAGACCCCCAGCAACCCGCTGCTGCGCATCACGGACATCGGCCGCGTGGCCGCGCTCTGCCGCGAGGCGGGGGCACGGCTGGCGGTGGACAACACGTTCCTCTCGCCCGCGCTCCAGCGGCCGCTCGAGCTGGGGGCGGACGTGGTGGTGCATTCGACCACCAAGTACCTGAACGGCCACAGCGACGTGGTGGGCGGCGCCGTCGTCAGCGGGGATGCCGCGGTGCACGAGGAGCTGGCGTGGTGGGCGAACTGCCTGGGCATCGCCGGGTCGCCGTTCGACGGCTGGCTGACGCTGCGTGGGCTGCGCACGCTGCACGCCCGCATGGCCGTCCACCAGGAGAACGCGGCCGCGGTGGTCGAGCGGCTGTGCGCCCACCCGGCCGTGCGGCGGGTCCATTATCCCGGCCTCCCCGACCACCCCGGCCACGAGCTCGCCCTCAGGCAGCAGAGCGGGTTCGGGGGGATGGTCAGCTTCGAGCTCAGCGGTGGCGAAGCGGCGGTGCGACGGTTCGTGGGCGGGCTCAGGCATTTCTCGCTCGCCGAGTCGCTCGGCGGAATCGAGAGCCTGGTCGCGCACCCGCCCACCATGACCCACGCGTCCATGGATGCCGACGCGCGGCGCAACGCGGGGATCCGCGACGGGTTGCTCCGGCTGTCCGTCGGGATCGAGGACGCCGCGGATCTCGTCGCCGATCTCGATGCCGCGCTCGACCGCGCGCTCCACGCCGCTGCCGGGCTGGCGCGCGCCGGCCGCACGCTGGAAGTGGCGACGTGAGGGAGACGCCCGTTGTCCTGAAGTTCGGCGGCGCGGCGCTCGCCACCCCCGCGCGCGTCCGCCACGCCGCGCGGCGCATCGCGCGGTGGCGCGACGCCGGCTGGCCGGTCGTGGCGGTGGCGAGCGCGTGCGGGCGGAGCACCGAGGCGATCCTGCGGCGGGTCGAGGGCGTGGCCGGCTCGTGGGAGCTGGCGGGCCGCGAGCTGGACCGCGCCCTGGCGACGGGGGAGCTCCTCGCCTCCAGCCTCCTCTCCGCCGCGCTGCTCGGGCGAGGCGTGCCGGCGTATGGCCTGGCGGGCGGGGAGGCGGGGATCGTGGCGACGGGCGCGCACGGCCGGGCGGAAGTGATCGAGGTGGTGCCGCACCGGCTGCGGTCGCTGCTCGATCGTGGCGTCGTGCCGGTGGTCGCGGGGTTCCAGGCCGCCCGTCCGGACGGCGAGACGGTCACCCTGGGCCGCGGGACGTCCGACGTCTCGGCCGCGCACCTGGCCGCCGCGCTGGGCTCGTCCTCGTTCCACCTGGTGAAGGACGTCCGCGGGGTTCACGAACAGGACCCGCATCGCCACCCGACGGCCCGCCTGCTCCCACGCCTGGGCTACGACGACATGGAGCGGCTCGCGCACGACGGCGCCCGGGTGGTCCATCCGGACGCTGTCCGTCTGGCTCGTCGGCATGGGCTCCTCCTGCGGATCTACCATTACCGATCACCGACCGAGGGAGATCACGGGACCACGATCGGGCCGCCGTCGGGGAACGGCAGGCGAGGCGAACATGGCCTCGCGCGCGCGGGCGCGCGGCCACGCGATGCGACGGGGGCGGGGCGGAACCTCAATGGAGGAGAAGAATGCCTGAGCATGGTGTGATCGAGATATCGCAATTCGCCGCGGAGCTCGCGGCCGAACCGATGAGGACAGCGCAGGCGCGGCCACTGCGCATCGGGCTGGCCGGGTGTGGCGTGGTGGGGAGCGCCCTGGTGGCGCTCGTCGCGAAGCAGGCGGGCCGGCTCCGCCGGGAGCACGGCATCGCGCCGTCGTTCGATCGGGTGCTGGTCCGCGACGCGGCGAAGCGACGCCCGGTGGACCTGTCCCGGTCGCGCGTGACGACGGGGCTGACGGATTTCATCGGCGCCGCTTCGGAGGTGGATGTCGTCGTCGAGGCGATCGGCGGCATCGAGCCCGCGGCCAGCCTCGCCCGGGCCGCGCTCCGCGGCGGAGTCCCGTTCGTCACGGCGAACAAGGCGCTCGTGGCGGCGCACGGGCAGGAGCTCGCCGCACTGGCGCGGGAGAGCGGGGCGGCGTTTCGCTTCGAGGCCGCGGTGGGTGGTGGAGTTCCGATCATCCGGACCCTGCGTGACGCGTTCGGGGGGCTCACGATCCGGCGGATCCGTGGGATTCTGAACGGCACGAGCAACTATGTGCTGTCCCGGATGTCAGTTGATGACCTGCCGCTCGATGCGGCGCTCGCGGACGCGCGTGCGCACGGCTACGCGGAGGCCGACGCCACGCGCGACCTGGACGGGCGCGACGCCGCCGACAAGCTGGCGATCCTGGCCTGGCTCGCGTTCGGCGCCGATCCGGCGCGGCTCGAGGTGCGGCGTCAGGGCATCCTGCCGGACCCCGCGCGCCTGATCCGCACGGCCGCGGCCGACGGGCTGACGGTCCGGCTGGTCGCCGAGTGCGCGCTCGGCCCCGACACCATCACCGCCACGGTCGCCCCTGCCGCGCTCGCTCCGGACTCCGAGCTGGGACGGACGGATGGGGCGGGGAACCGGATCGTAATCGAGACCGATGAGGGCGGGATCTACACCCTCGGCGGCCCGGGGGCCGGCGGGATGGCGACGGCCTCGGCGCTGCTGGCGGACGTGCTGGACACGGTCAGAGGTTGTCGATGACCCTGCGCATCCGCGCCCTCACGTCCTCCGCCAGCGGGCGTAGGTCCGCGTTGTCCGCCACCGCGAGCTGCACCACGGGGTCCAGCGCCTCCACCATGGTCCGGCCGTCCCCCAGCGCGCGCACGACGACGTTGCACGGCAGCAGCAGCCCGATGTCCGGCTCCGCCTGGAGCGCCTGGTGCGCGAGCGGCGGGTTGCACGCGCCGAGGATCTCGTACGGAGGCACGTCGACATCCAGCTTCTCCTTTAGGGTCGCCGAGACGTCGATCTCGGTGAGGATCCCGAACCCCTCCTTCTCCAGCGCCTTCCGCACCCGGCCGTCGGCTTCCTCGTAGGAAAAGTCGGTCGTACGCGTCAGAGCGTACGGAGCCGTCTGCGTCTTCATGCGTACCTCCCGTCTGTGCTGTGCCGGGGCGCGGCCGGCGCGGTCGCGCCCTCCCTCAAGCTCACCGGGGCGGCGGGGGGCGGCAAGGTGGGGGGTGGAATGATTCCCGCATCCCCGGCGCCATTGTCTCTCCCCATCGCCCGTGAGGACGCGTTGGCCGAATCGTTCGATCTGAGCTCTCTCATCGAGGAGTTCCGGGATGAGGCTCGCGACCAGGTGGACCGACTGGACGCGGGGCTCCTCGAGCTCGAGCGGGAGGGCGCCCTGGACGCGGGGGCGCGGAGCGGGGTGCTGCGGACGCTCCATACGCTCAAGGGCAACGCGGGGATGCTCGGCCTCGGAGCCATCCGCGACTACGTCCACGCCGTCGAAAACGCGGTGAAGGCCGACCCGGCGACGTGGTCCGAGGGCACGCTGGAGCGGCTGTTCGAAGGGGCCACGGCGCTTCGGCGGGCGGTGGACGCCGCCGGTCGTCCGCCCCAGGAGGAGGCGTTCAGGGCCCTCGGCACCGCCCGCCATCGCCTGGAGCAGCTGGAGGGGGTCTCGGCGTCCGCGGGGGAGACGGGGGAGCCCGAGGAAGCGGAGGCGGCGCAGGACGCTACCGACGTCCTGCGTGTTCCGTTCGAGAAGCTGGACTCGCTGCTCAACGAGGTGGGTGAGCTGCTGGGGGAGACCGACGCCCTTTCGGCGGCCATCAAGACGCCCGGGGCGCACGACCGGGACGCCCGCGAGCGGGCGCAGGCCGTGCACCGTCGCGCGGATCGCCTCCGGGAGACCGTCCTCTCGCTGCGGCTGGTGCCGATGGCCCGCGTCCTAGGCCGCTTTCCCGGCCTGCTGCGCCGGGTCGCGCGCGACCAGGGAAAGGAGGCCCGCCTGATTCTGCGGGGCGAGGAGACGGAGGTGGACAAGAGCACGGCCGATGCGCTGGCCGAGCCGCTCCTCCACCTGGTCCGGAACGCGGTGGACCATGGGATCGAGCCGCCCGACGTGCGAGAGCGGGCGGGGAAGCCGCGGCACGGGACCGTCGCCATCCGCGCCTCGCAGGAGGGCGACAGGGTCCGCCTCGTGGTCGAAGACGACGGAGCCGGCCTGGCGCTGGACGCCATCCGTGCGCGGGCTCGGGAGCTGGGCATCCCCGCCGGGGACATGGCCACGGCCGAGGATGCCGCGGCGCTCGTGTTCCGCCCCGGCTTCTCCACCCGGACCGAGGTGAGCACCGTGTCCGGCCGCGGCGTGGGTCTCGACGTGGTCCGGAGGAGCATCCGGGCGCTCCGCGGCGAGCTGGCGCTGGAGCGGAGGGAGGAAGGAGGGACGCGATTCGTCATCTCCCTTCCCCTGACCGTGGCCATCGTGCCGAGCCTGGTCTTCCGGTCCGCCGGCGAGCTCCTGGCCATGCCCGCGTCGGCCGTGGAGCAGACGGTTCGGCTCGATGGGGTCGACACCATCGGCCGCGCCGAGGTCGTCCGCAGCCGCGATGACCTCGTCCCGCTGGCTCGCCCCGACCGCCTGTTCGGCTGGCCGGAGGCGGAAGCCGCCGCGTTCGCGGTCGTGGTCCGATTCGGCGGGCGGGCGGCCGCGATCACGGCGGAGCGCCTGGTGGACCAGCGGGACCTCGTCGTCAAGGCGGTACCGGCGTACGGGCGGCGATCACCGGGCCTCTCCGGCGTGAGCGTGCTGCCGGGAGGGGGTGTCATTCTGGTGCTGGATGCCGGCGAGGTGATCGAGCTGAACCTGAAAGCACGGGAAGGAAGGTCGTGAAGGCTCCGAGCAAGGTGCTGATCCTCGAGGACAGCCCGATGATGTGCAGCCTCTACCGGATGGTGCTCGGCCGTACCGGCGCCGAGCTGCACTTCGCAGGCGATGGCCTCGAGGGGCTGGACAGGGCGGCGCAGGAGCAGGCGGTCGAGCTCTACATCGTCGATATCAATCTCCCTCGCATGGATGGGATGGAGTTCATCCGCCGCCTCCGTGGCGAGCTCGGAGTGCTGGAGGCCCCCGTCCTCGTGGTCTCCACCGAGTGCTCGGAGCAGGACCGCGAAACGGCCGAGGAAGCCGGGGCCGACGCGTACCTGTGCAAGCCGTGGCAGCCGGAGGAGCTGCTGGAGGCGATCGGGTCCCTCGAGCGGCGGGCTCCCTCATGACCCCGTACGACGCGGCTGCGCTCCAGCCCGACGGCCTGGAGGAGGACGAGAGCCGGCAGCGGGTCGAGGACCCCGGCCGCGGGTTGCTCACCGTGACCCTGGGCCAGGCACGGTTCGGGCTCTGGGTGGACGAGGTGCTTGAGATCCTCCGGACCCCGCCGATCACGCGCCTGCCGCTCTCCGCCGCGGAGGTCGCCGGGGTCACCAGCGTGCGCGGCGTCGTCGTTCCCGTGCTGGACCTGGGGCAGCGGCTGCTGGGGGCTCCCGCTCAGCGTCCCGGTCGCCTGGTGCTGATCCGCCACGAGGCGAGCGGATCGATGGTGGGGCTTCTGGTGGACGACGTGGGCACCCTCCTGGGCGTGCGCGGTGACGAGGTGCGACCGCCGCCGGCGGAGGCCGAGGCGGAGCTCCCGCCGGGGCTGGTCACCGGAGTGGTGGCCGGCTCGGACGGCCTCGTGACGGTGCTGCACATCGGAGAGGCGGCGGCGCCGCCGAGAACTTCTACGGAGGACTGATGGCGAAGGTGGGCGACTGGTTCCGGGATACCCGGGTTCGAAACAAGATCCTCTTCGGCTACGCCGTCGTGGTCCTCTTCCTGGTGCTGGTGGGCGTGGTGGTGTTCGTCCAGGGCGCCATGGTCGACCGATCCCGCGCCGCGCTCGATCGTGTCGAGCAGATGCAGAACCGCGCGGGGGAGATGCGGCTCGCGCTGGCCGACCGCGTGGCGGCGTTCCGGGGCTACATGATCAGCGGGGACGAGATCTCGCTGGACAACTACCGGTCCGCGGAAGCGCGGTTCGAGACGGCGATGGCCCAGGCGAAGAGCCTGGCCGAGGACGCCCGCCAGGTGGCGCGGCTGGATACCGCTTCCCTCCAGGCGCGGGCGTGGGTGGAGGAGGTCGCGCAGCCCGGGATCGCGCTCCGCCGCGCCGTCGAGCAGGGCGATCGACAGCAGGGGGATGTCCTGGAGTATTTCACGACGGGCGCCGGCCGCAGCGCTGCCGACGAGGCGCGGCAGACCCTGCGGCAGCTCGACGAGCGAGCCACGGCGATCGCGGCTGCGGCGAACCGCCAGATGGTCGAAGCCATCGACCGGATGCGGCTCGCCAGCCTGCTTCTCACTCTGCTCGCCGTCGCCGGCGGCATCGCCGTGGCGGTCTGGATCGCGAGCCGGATCGCGGCCCCCCTGACCAGGGCGGTCGGGTTCGCCGAAGCCATCGCGGCCGGCGACCTGACGGGGAGGATCGAGGCGGGCGGGAGCGACGAGATCGGCCGGCTGGTCGCGTCGCTGAACGCCATGGCGACCAAGCTGCGAGAGGTCGTGTCCGAAGTGAACGAAGCCACCACACAGGTCGCCTCGGCCGCCGAGCAGATCGCGGCCACCTCGGAGCGGATCTCCGTGACGGTGGACCAGCAGGTCGGGGCGACGGAGGCCATGTCCTCCTCGATGGAGGAGATCGCCGCCCAGATCTCGCGGGTGGCGCAGAGCGCGGAATCGCTGGCGGCATCGGTGGACGAGACCTCGAGCTCCGTGGCAGAGATGGGGCAGGCCATTCAATCCACGGCGGAGAACACGGAGGCGCTGGGCAGCGCGGTGGACGAGACCTCCAGCACCATCGAGGAGATGGCCGCGTCGATCAGCCAGGCGGAGAGCCACACCCGGGAGACACGGCAGATCGCCGAGAGCGCCGCACAGGACGCGCACGCCGGCGGCGCCGCCGTGGAGCAGGCGAGCGGCGGCATCCAGCGGATCCACGAGGAGATGGAGTCGCTGGTCGAGATCATCCAGGCCCTGGGCCGGGCGGGTGATGCAGTGGGGCGGATCTCCGGGCTCATGGAGGACATCGCCGACCAGACCAACCTGCTGGCGCTGAACGCGTCGATCGAGGCCGCGCGCGCCGGCGACCAGGGACGGGGCTTCGCCGTGGTAGCCCAGGAGGTCCGGAGGCTGGCGGAGCGATCCGTCGAGTCCGCGCGCGAGATCGGCAGCACCATCGACGAGGTGCGGGTGCGGGTGAACGAGGCCGTGGACTCGACCGGCGTCGTCGCCGAGCGGACGCAGGAGGGGATGTCCGTGGTGGAGCACGCCGCTGCCGCGCTGAGCAAGATCCTCGAATCGTCCTCGCGGACCCGGGACCTGATGGACGAGATGGCGCTGGCGATGGAGCAGCAGACGCAGGCGGCGACGCAGACGCAGGAGGCGGTGCGTCACATCCAGGGCATCGCCGAGGAGTCCCGGCTCGCCACGCGCGAGCAGGCGCAGAGCAGCCGCCAGATCATCGAGGCGGTGGAGAGCATGAACCGCCAGACGCAGGAGGTCTTCTCCGCCACGGCGGAGCAGAAGCGCGGCGGCGAGCTGATCCTCCAGAGCACGGAAGAGATCAGCGGCGGTGCCCGTCAGGCCCAGTCGGCCGTGCAGGAGCTGGTCGGCGCCGCGCAGGACCTGGCCTCGCAGGCGAACCGCCTCACGGGACTGATCAAGGCGTTCCGTGTCTGACGTCGGTACCCTCCTCCGCACGGTAGCCGGCGAGGACGAATGGTCGAGGCACGCGGCGCTGGAGCGGCTGCGGGTGGAGGGCCTCGAGGCGCCCGGGCTGTCGGAGCTCCGTGAAGCGCTGAACGACGAGGCCGACGCGAGCCGCCGGAGCGCAGCGCGCATGATGCTGGCCGCCCTCGCCGCTCCGGAGTCGCCGGACTCCGACGCCGCGCTGGAGCTGCTGCGCGACTCGCTCGACTCCCGGAACCCCGATCTTCGCGTGCTCGCGGCTTCGGCGCTGGGCGAGACCGGGAACCACGACGCGGGTGACGATCTGATCGCCGCGCTGCGCGATCCGGATGCGAACGTGGTCGCCGCCGCGGCCGACGCGCTGGGGGTGCTCGGCCACGCGGGCGCCATCGGGCCGCTCTCGGAGCTCGGGGCCGGGGGGGATTTCTGGGCGCGCGCCGCCGCCATCGTGTCCCTGGGCCGGATCCGGGACGCCAGGGCCATCCCGGTCCTCGCCCGCGTGGCCGCCGAGCCGGGGCTGGAGGAGCCGGCGATCGAGGCGCTCCGGGTCATCGGCGATCCCCGGGGCCTTCCGGTCCTGGAGGAGCTCGCCACGAGGGCACCGATCCCCGCGCTGCTGGCGGCCGGCTCCATCCTGTGCGCGCACCCCGACGTGGCCCCGCCCCGGTGGGTGGCGGACCGCGCGACCACCGCCGCGACGGAGCTCGGCGAGCGGCTCGAGGCCGAGGATGACCCGGCGGCTGCGCGCCTGCTGGGGATCGCCGCGCCTCCGGGCGCGCTGGACGATCTCCTCGATCGTGTGTCGCCGCACGGCTCCAGCGAGGCCGCCGTGGCGGGCGTCCTGGCGGCGGCGCCGGAGCCACGGGCGGACGCCATCCTGGGCCGTTTGGAAGCCGTCGACGCCGAGAGCCGCGTCACGCTCCTCTCCCTGCTGCCTCCGCTCACCGCGCAGCCCCAGATCCGCCGGCTGGTTCCCTTCCTCGACGACCCGGATCCGGCCGTGCGCGCCGCCGCCGCCGCGTCGCTCGGCCGGGCGCCGGCCGAAGGGGCCCTGCCGCTCCTCCGGGCGCAGCTCGACCGAAAGGGCGCGGTGCCGGAGGTGCTCCGCGCCATGGGAGGGCTGGGGTCCGATGCGTGCCTCGCCCTGACGCCGCTGCTCGACGACCCGGATCCCGACGTGCGGTGCGCGACCGCCGATGCCCTGGCCCGCTGCGCCAGCGCCGACATGGCCGGGCGGCTGGCGGAGGCGCTGGACCGCGAGGACGATCGCGCGGTGCTCGCGTCGCTCCTCCGGGCGTACGGACACGTGGCGGCCGAGGGGTCCGTGGATCGCCTCGCCGACGCCCTCTCCGACCCGG
>JAHWKI010000209.1 GCA_019347975.1 Gemmatimonadota bacterium | reverse complement strand
ACGGCTGGTCGCCCCGCGGGCCGTTGTAGTGGAGCGCCTGCGCCAGCAGCTCCTTCCCCGTCCCCGTTTCTCCGGTGATCAGCACCGTAGATCGGCCCCGGGGGATCACGCGCGCCGCGATCCGCAGCGCCGCCGTCAGCTTCTCGCTCTCGCCGATCAGCCGGGAGAAGTCGTACGCCCCGCGCTCCTGAGCCGTCAGCGCGCGCTCGCTCGCGCGCGCGTCCGCCCGCGCCACCTGCTCCAGGACCCAGGAACGGAGGGGCTCGACGTCCGCCGGAAGCGCGAAGTATTCCGACGCCCCCGCCCGCAGCGCCGCCACCGCGACCCGGTGCTCCGCCGCCAAGCCCACCACCGCGATCCGCTCCGCCCCGGCCGCCCGGGCGACGCCCACTTCCTCCGCGGTCTCCTCCTCCCGCCCCGCCACCACCACCACTACCGCGCAGGCGTCAGCCAGCGGCGCCACATCCTCCGGAGCCGCACCACTCCGCAGCGAGGCTCCCGCGGCGGTCGCGATCTCCGACCATAGCCGCTCGAACGAGTCCCCGCGCTGAAGCACGGCGACTACGACGGCGGACCGGTGGTCTTCCCGACTCTCCACGAGCAGGCCTCCACGTAGCGCACGGGGACAGGGTGTACCATAGCGCTACAATCGAGGGGAAGGTAGTACCGGCAGCGAAAGGCGTCGTTTTCCGTGTCCTGACGCGGAAAACCGGGTTTCCGACGCCCCCGGTATGGCCGTTGCCCTTTCGGTGGCACCCGGAACGGGGCGCGAAATCAAACAACCGAGCGAGGAAACATGCGAAACGGCAGACGGATCCTGACCACTCTCACGGCGCTGGCCGCGCTGGGCACGGCGGCGTGCGACGAGACGACCGGCCCCGGCCAGGGGGCGCAGGTGGCGGTGGCATTCAGCGCCGCCGCCTCCTCCAGCACCGCGGCGGCGGCCGCGGAGTCCGGTTCCCTGCTGCGGACCCGGAACGTGTCGATAGCAGGAACGAACGGCACGCTGGTGCTCGAGGAGCTGCGGATCATCGTCGCGGAGTTCGAGCTGGAGCGCGTCAGCGACGAGGACTGCGTCGATGGCAACGATGCCTGTGAGGAGTTCGAGGCCGCGCCCGCCTTCGTGAACGTGCCGCTGGAAACCGGCCAGACGGTGGCCGTCACGGCGTTCGTCGAGCCGGACACCTACGATGAGCTGGAGTTCGAGATCGAGGACCTGGAGGATGACGAGGAGGACCCGGTCAAGGCGCAGCAGATCGAGGCGCTGATGAATGGGATCCGGGCCGAGTTCCCGGACTGGCCGCGCGAGGCGAGCATGCTGGCGATCGGCACGTTCACGCCGACCGACGGTGATCCGATGCCGTTCCGCGTCTTCTTCGAGGCCGAGGTCGAGATCGAGATGGACCTGATTCCGCCGGTCACCGTTACCGATGACGGCTCCGGCGCCACCTTCACCGTGAACATCGACCCGGCGCTCTGGTTCAAGCGCTCCGATGGCACGGTGATGGACCTGGCGGCGCTCACGGGCACCGTCGTGGAGTTCGAAGTGGAGATCGAGAACGGGTTCACCGAGATCGAGTTCGACGACGACGACGACTAGGCTCAACCGCCTTCACGGCGGAGAGCCCCCGGGCGCCAGCGGCCCCGGGGGCTCTCCGCGCATCCGGGCAGGTCGGTGCCCCGGGAGCGGGACACCGCCCGTTTGCCCGCCAGGCGGCGTTCAGCCGGGCAGGTAACCCCGGGCTACCGCCTCGAAATCCGAGAGCTGCCGGCTCACCCACTCCTCGTCACGCCCCAGCTCCGCCGCGAGGAGCGCCGCCACCCGTGGGGCCGCGTCGAGGGCGGCCCGGGCGTCGAGCAGGAGGAGACGGGTGCGGCGGGCGAGGACGTCGTCTACGCTGCGGGCCATCTCCTCACGGGCGCCCCACACCACCTGCGCGGCGAGGATTCCGTGGCGGGGGTGGATCCGCTCGCCCAGCGCGGGCTCGTCCCTGACCAGAGCCCGGAGGGCCGGGGCATCGGCGCCGTAGGTCGCCAGCTCGCCGAACTCGTCCGCGTGGCTGTGAAACCCGTGGATGTTCAGCGACCGCGTCACGCAATCGCGCTCGGGGAGCCCCGCCAGCACCGCCGCCTGATCGACCGTATCCTCGGCCATGTTCCGGTACGTCGTCCATTTCCCGCCGGCGATGGTGACGAGCCCGGACGGGGCGATCAGCAGCGAGTGGTCCCGGGACAGCGCCGACGTGGTCCCCGCTTCCCCGTCCCCGCTCCCGCCCACCAGCGGCCGGAGCCCGGCCCAGACGCTCAGGATGTCGTCCCGTGTGGGATCGCGGTCCAGGTAGAGCGCGGCGTGGTGGAGGAGAAAATCGATCTCCTCCTCCCGCGGCAGCGGCTCCAGCGGGATCTCCTCCACCGCGGTGTCCGTGGTGCCGACGACGACCCGGTCCAGCCACGGGATCGCGAACAGCACCCGCCCGTCCTCCGTCTTGGGCACCATGATCGCGCTCTCGCCGGGGAGGAAATCCCGCTCCAGCACGATGTGGACGCCCTGGCTCGGGACCATGACCTCGGCCGCCCGCGGGTCGTCCATCCGCCGCAGCGTGTCCGCCCAGACGCCCGTCGCGTTCACGACGACGCGCCCCTCGAATTCCCGCTCCGTACCGGTCTCCGCGTCCGTGGCCCGCACCCCCGACACCTCGCCGTCGGCGTTGTGCAGGAGCGCGTCGACCCGGAAGCCGTTCAGGAGGATCGCGCCCTGCTCCGCCGCGGTCTGCGCCAGGTTGATGGCCAGCCGCGCGTCGTCGAACTGCCCGTCGTAGTAGACGACCCCGCCCGAGAGCCCCTCCGGCTCGAGGGTGGGGAGAAGCTGGAGCGTCCGCTCCCGGGAGAGCATGCGGGAGCGGCCGAGGCCCTGCCGCCCCGCCAGCAGGTCGTACATCTTCAGCCCGATCCCGTAGAACGGCCCCTCCCACCAGTCGTAGTTCGGCACGACGAACGACAGGTTCCGCACCAGGTGCGGGGCGTTGGCCAGGAGCAGCCCCCGCTCCCGCAGCGCCTCGATCACCAGCGACACGTTCCCCTGCTGGAGATAGCGGACGCCCCCGTGCACCAGCTTGGTGCTGCGCCCGGACGTGCCCTTGGCGAAGTCCGCCTGCTCCAGGAGGAGCGTCGAGTAGCCCCGGGAGGCGGCGTCGATGGCGACGCCCAGCCCGGTGGCGCCCCCACCGACGACGATGAAATCCCAGACATCGTGCTCGTCCAGGGCCGTGAGCATGGCGTCGCGGTTCACGTTCAGCGGGCGCCCGGCCGGAGCGCCCGCCCCGGCCGCTCGTCGGTCGGTTCCCCGTTCCGCAGGACGAACCGGCCGTTCACCATGACGTGCGGCAGGCCCACCGGGTACCGGTGCGGGTCCTCGAACGTCGCGCGGTCCGCCACGACGTCCGCGTCGAACGCGACGAGGTCGGCGAACCCGCCGGGCCGGATCCGCCCGCGGTCGCCGAGGCCGGCCCGGTCCGCGGGCATGGACGTCATCTTGGCGATCGCGGTCTCGAGCGGGAGCACGCCCAGCTCCCGCACATAGCGGCCGAGGACGCGCGGGAAGGTCCCGTACGTCCGCGGGTGCGGGCTCCCGGAGGAGAGAGGACCCTCCGTGGCGCGGGCGGAGGCGTCGGAGACCACCACCGCCAGCGGGTGCGCCAGCATTCGCGCGACGTTCTCCTCGCTCATGCCGAACCCCACCATCCCCCCGCCGCCCGCGGCCACGATCCTGGTGAGCAGCGCGTACGGGTCCTCGCCCCGCTCCGCGGCGAGCTCACCCAGGCGACGGCCGCGCGCCCACGCCAGCGCCTCGTCCTCCGTCGACGTGACCTGTACCGAATCCCAGGAGCCCAGGCTCGCCACCTTCGCCCGGACCGCCGCCTCGAGCCGCGGCCCCTCGACCGGGTCGGCCACCCGCGCCCGGAACGCCGCCTCGCCGCCGTCGCGCGCGGAGAGCGGGAAGAGGTTGGCCAGCCCCGTGCTGTAGGCGATGTAGGGGTAGACGTCGAACCGCACGTCGACGCCGCCCTCGCGGGCGTGCTCCATGGTCCGGAGCACGGGCTCCGCCTTCCACCAGTTCCGCGCGCCCTGCGCCTTGAGGTGCGAGATCTCCACCGGGACGCCGGCGAACCGGCCGACATTGATCGCCTCCTCCACGGCGGCGAGCAGGCGGTCGTCCTCGTTGCGCATGTGGCTGGCGTAGGAGAGGCCGGTGCCCCGGAGCACGGACGCCAGCGCGACCAGCTCATCGAGGTCGGCGAAGCCCCCGGGGGTGTACTCGAGGCCGCTGGACAGACCGCACGCGCCGTCCCGCACCGCCCGGTCGACTTCGGCGACCATCCGCGCGAGCTCCGCGTCGGTGGCGGGTCGGTCGTCGTCGCCCACCACATGAGCCCGGACGCTCCCGGCGCCGATCATGCTCGCCAGGTTCAGCGCCGGCCCGATCCGGTCGATGAAGCGCAGGAACCCGCCGAGATCCCGGAAGTCGATCTCGAGGCCGGTGCTCTCGCGGTACCGCTCGCGCCGGGCGCGGAACTCCTCCTCGCTCCACGGGCCTACCGACCCGCCGTCGGCTCCGGCGATCTCCGTCGTGACGCCCTGTCGCACCTTGCTGGGCGCGCCGGGGTCGGTGAGGATCGTGCTGTCGGTGTGGGAGTGGAGGTCCACGAAGCCCGGGGCGAGCGCGAGCCCGCGCAGGTCCACCTCCCGGGTGCCCCCGCCGCTCAGCCGGCGCCCGACCGCAGCGATCCGGTCGCCCGTGATCGCCACGTCGGCTTCCGCCGGCGGGCCGCCCAGGCCGTCGAAGACCAGCGCGCCGCGCAGCACCAGGTCCGCGCGGCGCGACGCCCCGATGGCGCCGAAGAGCGCGTCCGGGCGGGCCGCTCCGGCCGCCGCGGCGCCGAGCGCCAGGCCGGCGGTCCGGACGAACGTTCTGCGCTTCATTCCGGCAAGGTCGCCCGGCGCCCGGGGGGCCGCAATGGCCGCCCGATTGCAGTCCTCTCAGCTGGGATCACACAACCGGAGGATGACAGAATGCCCCACGCACCCACCCGCAGCGTCCTGAGGCGACTGATCGGCGCGTCCTGCCTCGCCCTCGCGGTGACCGGCACCGCCGCGGCCCAGGATCCCGTCGGCCACCCCGCGCCCCGCGACTCCGTGCGAATGGAAGGGGTGTTCGAGGAGATGCAAGCCCAGCTTCAGCGGATTCTCCCGATCATGATGGAGCTCGCGCTGGCCATGGAAGAGGGGATGACCGGGCTGGAAGCGGGCGCCGCGGACCGACCGGATGTCGCAGCCGTCGCTCGACGGGCGGCGCGCTTCACCCGCGCCTATTTCGATGCGCTGCTCGACGAGGGGTTCACCCGGGAGGAGGCGCTCCGGATCGTGAGCGCGGGCGGGCCGATGTCACGGCGGTAGCGGCTGGGCTCGAAAGGTTGAAAACGAACCGCCGCCGAAACACGCTGGAACACGTGTATCGGCGGCGGAAGCTCCCGCGGTAGGACTCGAACCTACGACAAACCGGTTAACAGCCGGTTGCTCTACCAGCTGAGCTACGCGGGAATAGACGAAAAAGTTAATCGTGATCGCGGACGTCGTCAACCGGGCGGAGGCCGGATTTCGCCGCCACCGCGGCGTCCACCGCGAGGGCCGCGAGGATCTCGACTCTGACGCGGAGATCTCCGGCTTCACGCCGCCGGGGTCCCGAGTCGATAGCGAGCTCCGGAAGCACCCGCTCGAGGGTCCCCAGAAGCGTTCCGAGCTCCGGCTCCGCCGCCTCGAGGCCGAGCAGCGCCGCCCGCGTCCGGAGGTCCGGAGGGGTGGCCAGTCGGGCGAGCAGCCGGTCGGCACGGCGGATCAGCTCGGGGTCCACCGTGCCGAGGCTGACGGCTCCCTTCCGGAGGCGTCGCGCCAGTCGAGCGGCGGGTCCTCTGTGCTCGAGGCGAGGTGGCGCCTGAGCCGCGGCGGCGCGGG
>JAHWKI010000208.1 GCA_019347975.1 Gemmatimonadota bacterium | reverse complement strand
CCGCCTCGATCCCCCCGAACAGTGCCGCGCAGGACGGTCGGATCGCGTCATGGTAGGCGTCGAGCAGGACGCGGGCGGGACGTACCGTGCGAGCGCCGCGGTGTCCCGATACGGCCGCCCCGCCGAGCGTCACGCGGGCCGGAAGCCTCTCCGCCTCGGCGGCGGCGACCCGGTCCAGCTCCGCCAGCCGGGCGGCGGCCGGGGTCACGTCGACCTCGACGCGCGGCTCGCCGGACTCCTCCAGGAACCGCGGGAGCAGGGCGACCAGTCGGTCGAGCTCCGCGTCCAGGGCCGCATCATCCTCCGTTTCGGCGGACATCGCCGCATCCAGCGCCGAGAGCAGCGTGGCCGTGGCCTCCTCCATCCCCCGCTCCAGCTCCAGCTCCGCCCGCACCGCCTCCGCCAGGTCGCGGGAGGTGGGATCCCGTTCCGGCCGCGGCCGCGGTCGCGCGGCTTCGCGCCCCGGCCGGACCACGCCCCGCACGAGCGCCGCCCCCAGCACCGGCAGGAACCGGTCGCTCAGCCAGACCCGGCGCTGGGCGAGCGCTTCCTCCAGCGCCGTGTCGGCCCGCGCTCGAGCGCTGGCGGCGCGCCGGCTCGCCCCCTCCACAGCCTGCGGCCCCACGCTCCAGTCGGCGGTTGCATCGAGGGCGAGGCGGGTCGCGCTCCACCGCCGCCCGGCCTGTCGCATGGCCACCGCCATGGCGGCCAAGCACGCACGCTCCGCGTCCGCTCGCTCGGGTTCCAGGCGTGCCGTCACCTCTGCCGCGATGGCGCGTAGCGGAACCGTGCGGGGAGCGTCCATCCAGCGGGCGACCCAGGCCCAGGGCGAGCGCCCGCCCCACAGCGCGGCGAGCGCCACGGCCTGCTTGCCGCTCAGCGGCACTGTCTCCGGCAGAAGCCGGACCCAGCTACGGACGGTCCGCTCGTGAAGGTCGAGCGCCGCGCGGGCACGCCCGATCGGTGCGGCTCGCTCCAGGCTCTCTACCGGGGTGACCAGGCACCGATCGAGCACCAACGCCCGCAGCGCCCGCAGAGCCCCGATCGTCTCGGCGTCCGGACCGGGTGGCTCGGCGCACGCCGCCGTCTGTGCATCCAGGATGGCGAGAACCTCCCGCGACGCGCCCTCCAGCTCGGCCACGGCTCGCCGGTCGAGTGCCTCCAGCCGCCCGCACGGCTCGGTGATCACGTCTGGAGGCGCTGTCGGGGTCGCGGCCGGAGGTCGTAGATCGGTCAGGGGATCGCTCGATGGAGGGGTGGCCTACGGGACCGGAAACCAGAGTATGCTGGCCCGGACGCGCGGGTCAAGACGACTGCCGCGGCCGCCGCGCGGCCCTCACGCCGCCGCCCCGACCCCCTCGTCGCCCGGCGCCCGGCCCCGGGCGGTGTAGCCCTCCAGGAACGCCCGGGCCACCTCCAGCGGCCGTCCCCCCAGGACCCCCGTCCGCTCGCCGGCGCGCAGCGCGATCTCGAACAGCGCGGCCGCGCCGGGCCCGAGCCGCGGGTCCCGGACCCCCAACCGGGCGGCGTCCTGGAGGAGCATCGAGTCCGGCGCGCCCACGACCTCCGCGGCCTCCTCGAGCGATCGGGAATCGGCGACCAGCCCGGCCACCAGCGAAACCGGGACCGAGCACCACTCGGGCGGGAGCGCGTCGATGCACCGGACCTCCAGAAACCCTCGCGGGCGGATCTCCGGGAACAGCGTGGTCAGGTGCTTCCGCCAGTCCTCCAGCGTCACCTCGCCTCGGACGACCCAGTCGCCGAACGGGTCCGGCTCCCGGTCCTCGGGCGCGAAGATCCAGCCGGCCTCCAGCGCGAAGTCCGTGTACTCCGCGGCCAGGTCCGCCTCACGCCCCAGCACCCCCGTCCGACGACGGTCCAGCAGCCGCCACTGCCGCGCCCGGAAGCTCGCGTAGCCGCTGTCCGCGCCGGCGTAGACACGGGAGCTGGCGAACGTCGCGGTGAGGTACGGCGCCGCCGCGTGCAGTACGCGCCAGCGCAGGTCGGCGTCCCGCCCGCCGGCGTCCGCCAGCTCCACGTTCACCTGGATGGCCGCGGTCTGCAGCATCATACGGGGGCCGGCGTCGCCGATGCGCGAGAGGTAGCGCCGCATGGCGGTGTAGCGCTCGCCCGGGAGGACGGGGCGGGCCCGCTCCAGCGGGTTCACCGGGTCGATGCCCCGGCCGACCAGGCGGATACCGGCGTCCGCGGCGGCGGTGACGAGCGGCGTCACGACCCGGTCCAGCTCGGCCGTCAGCTCGGCCACGGTCGACCGGGGCAACGTCGCATACTCGATCTGCCCACCCGGCTCGTAGCTGATCCGGCCGCCGTCCGGCAGCCGGATCGCCGGGGCGCCGTGGGGCCCGTCCTCCACTCGCCAGCCGAGCGGACTCCCGTACGCACGGAGGAAGGCCAGGGAGCCGGCACGCCCCGCAGCCGAGTAGGCGACGTCGTCCGATCCGGCCACGTCGTCTCCGCCGACCCTGTCGCCGAAGATGGTCAGCGGCCGTCCGGTCTCGGCGTCCAGCGCCAGCAGCTCCACCTCGGCGCCGTAGCGCTCGCCGACCGGCCGCCCGGATGCGGGCGTGAACAGCCGCTCGCGGACGTCCTCCAGCAGCCGGCGCCGCCAGGGCGAGTCGTGCACGGTGCAGGCGGTCATGACAGCCGGCCTACGGCGAGGGCGAAGCGGTGGACATGGTCGGGGCCGTCCACCCACCCCTCGAGGAGCAGACCGGCCCCGGCGAACATCCCTTCGATCATGGCCCGGTCGTACTTGCAGGAGATCTCGGTGCGCACCGTCTCCCCCTCGGCGAACGCGAACGTGCCAGCGCCGGGGATCGTCGCCGTGACCGGCCGCCGGGCCACCAGGTGCATCTCGATCCGCTGCTTCGCCCGGTCGTAGAAGGCGCGGTGGCGGAACGCGGCCACGTCGAAGTCGGCGTCCAGCTCGCGGTTCAGCACGTGGAGCACGTTGAGGTTGAACGCGGCCGTGATCCCCGCGGCGTCGTTGTAGGCGGCCTCGAGGACGTCGACGTCCTTGTCGAGGTCCGCACCGAGGAGGAACCGGTCGCCGTCCCGCATCGCCGCGCGCGTCCGCGCCAGCAGGGCGACCGCCGCGCCCGGCCTGAAATTGCCGATGGTGCTCCCCAGCAACGCGAAGACCGCGGGGCGGGGGAGGCTCTCCGGCAGCCGGATCCGCTCCGCCATGTCCGCCACCAGCGGCTGGATCTCCAGCTCCGGGTAGTCCTCCCGGAGCCCCTCCGCCGCGCTCTCCAGGAACTCCGCGCTGATGTCGACCGGCACGTACGTCGCCCCCGGCGAGGCCGCCTGGATGCCGTCCAGCAGGATCCGTGTCTTGTCCGCCGCCCCGGCCCCCAGCTCCACCAGCGACGCGGGCCGCAGCTCCGCGATCCACTCCGGCGCGAACGCCGTCAGCAGCGCGCGCTCAGATCGCGTGGGGTAGTACTCCGGCAGCCGCGTGATCTCCTCGAAGAGTTCCGAGCCCCGCTGGTCGTAGAACCACTTCGGCGACAGCTCTTTTTGCGGGCGCTGGAGTCCTGCGACGACCTCGGCCCGCATCCGATCCGCTTCCTCCGGAGTGGGGGATGGGGGGAGTGGGGGAGTGGGGGTGGGGGCGTCCGCCCGGCTCGCGGCCACCCCCACGTCTCCCATGTCTCCCACGTCCCCCATGTCGCTCGCCATGCCCGGAGAGGTTGTCGTTCGCGGTAACGTCATCGCGCACACCGGAAGCCCGAGAAGATCTGCCGCCGGATGGGATAGTCCCAGTTCCGAAAGGACCCCCGGATGGCGCCGGGACGGGTCGCCCAGGAGCCGCCCTTCAGCACCTTGTAGTCCGGGCCGAAGAACACCTCGGAGTACTCGGCGTAGGGGTACGTCTGATACCCCGGCCAGGGTGAGAAGTCGCTGGACGTCCACTCCCACACGTCGCCGATCATGCCGTGGCATCCCAGCGGCGACACGTTCAGCGGGTACGCCCCCACCGGCGCGGTGCCGAACGAGAGCTGGTCGAGGTTGGCGTGGAGGTGGGTCGCGGGGGCATCGCCCCAGGGGAAGACCCGCTTCGTGCCGGACGACGGGTCCCACGTCGCCGCCGTCTCCCACTCCAGCTCGCTCGGCAGCCGCTTGCCGGCCCACTCCGCGTACGCGGCGGCCTCGTGCCAGGTGACGTGGCAGACGGGGTGGTCCGGCGCCACCGGGTGCTCGCGGTCCATCGTGCGGGTGGTCCACCCATCGCTCCCGCGCGTCCAGTACATCGGCGCCCCGACCTCGCGCTCCGTGATCCAGGACCAGCCCTCCTCGCTCCACAGGCGCCGGTCGCGGTAGCCGCCATCCTCGACGAACGCGGCGAACGCGGCGTTGGTCACCGGCGTCACGTCGATCTCGAACGGGTCCACCCGGACCGTGTGAGCGGGGCGCTCGTTGTCGTAGGCAGCCGGGTGGTCGTCCGTGCCGATGACGACGTCGCCGCCGTCGAACCGGACCATTCCGTCGAGACCCGCGGCGCCGTGCGTCGGCGCCTCCGGTACCATCCACGCCCGCGGCGCGGGGTAGGGGGCGCCCTGCTTCAGCTGGAGCGTCTGGAGGACCGTCTCCTGGTGCTGGTGCTCGTGCTGGAGGACCATGTGGAAGACGAAGCCGTCGCGGAGGAGCCGGTCGGCGGCGCCGAGCTCGACGCGGTCGATGTGGTCCAGCACCTTGCGACGGATTCCCGCCATCACGTCCACGGTCTCCCGGGCCGTCGGCAGCTGCATCGTGCCGCGCACCGAGCGCGGGTTCTCGAACGGGTTGTAGATCCCCGGAATCTCGCCGAACTGTCTGCCCTGCGGGTCCGGTCCTATGTTCTGGACCAGCCACAGCTCCTCGAAGTGCGCGATGTGTCCGAGGTCCCAGACGATCGGGCTCATGAGCGGGCTGTGCTGGACCTGGAGGTCCTCGGCGCCGAGGGGGCTGATGAGCAGGAGCGTGCGGATGCGGGCGTCGGCCAGCAGGCCTGCGATCTCGGGACGGTCCAATTCGACTCCGGAATGGAATGGCTGTTCAACGTGAAGGCGGCGGTCTCGTGGGGCAACTCCCGCGCCTCGATTCTGGTTCCCGAACGATGAAGCCCTGGTGATCCCCCGCTGGCGCCGATCCTGATGCCCGACACCCCCGCCCTTCAGGCCGACACCGTCACGAAGCGCTACGGCCACGTCATCGCCCTGCGCGGCGTCTCCCTCCGGGTCGCGGCGGGCGAGTGCCTGGCCCTGGTCGGCGAGAGCGGCTCGGGCAAGACCACGCTGCTCCGCGCCTTCAACCGGATGGTCGAGCCGGAGGCCGGGCGCGTCCTGGTGAACGGCCGGGACGTGGCGGGCGAGGACCCCGTCGCGCTGCGTCGCTCCATCGGCTACGTCCAGCAGGAGGGCGGGCTGCTCCCCCACTGGTCCGTCCGGCGGAACGCGGCGCTGGTCCCGTGGCTCCGCCGCGACGACGACGCGCTCGTCCGCGCCGACCACGTCCTCGTCCTGGTCGGCCTGGACCCCGCCACGTTCGCCGACCGCCGACCCCGGCAGCTTTCCGGGGGGCAGCGCCAGCGCGTGGCCATCGCCCGCGCGCTGGCGGACCGACCCTCCATCCTGCTCATGGACGAGCCGTTCGGCGCCCTGGACGCCATCACCCGCGCAGAGCTCCACGAGAGCTTCGAGGCGCTTCGCGCGGAGATCCCCACGACCACGCTCCTGGTCACCCACGACCTCCGGGAGGCCGCCCGTCTCGCCGACCGGATCGCGGTGATGCGGGCGGGCGGGATCGAGCAGGTCGCGGCGCCGGCCGAGCTGGTCGAGGCGCCGTCGTCCGCATACGTGGCGATGCTGCTGCACCGGGCCGGTCTCCGGTGACGCGGCGCGCGGCGGCACGGGCGTTGGTGGCGCTCGCGGCCCTCGCGGCCCTCGGCCCGTTCGGCACCGGGGCCACGGGAGCGGCGGCGCAGCAGCCGGCGCCGCCCCGGGCGACGGGGGACCGGCCGATCGTCGTCGCCAGCAAGCCGTTCGCGGAGTCGTACCTGCTGGCGGAGATGTTCGCGCA
>JAHWKI010000207.1 GCA_019347975.1 Gemmatimonadota bacterium | reverse complement strand
GCCCGGCTTGGAGTCCGGCTCGTTGCGTACCATCTTCCGGAGAGGCGCGTGAGGCCAGCGACGAACGAGCTCGAGCTGCCGGTGGGGAACCGGCGGAGTCAGGTGATGCGACGCAACGCTCTCCGGATCTCACTCTGGGTGGTGGCCGGCGCCCTGGCGGTGGGGATGACCGAGGCGACGCAGGTCTGGCTCGGGGTCAACGCCGCGGGGGGGCAGATGAGCTTCGTCCGGGCCATGAAGGTGACCGTCCCCTCATGGTTCGTCCTCGCCGCGCTGGCGCCGGCGGTCTTCTGGGTGACGTGGCGGTTTCCGCTGTTCGAGGGCGACCGTGTCCTCAACTGGCTGGTCCACCTTGCCGCCGCGGTCCTGTTCTCGGTGACCAGCCTCGTGGTCGGCAGCTGGATCAGCGACTACGTGCTCGGCGGGATCCCGAACGCCCCGTCCTTCCTGGAGAACCTGCGGCGACTGGTCACCGTCTACGGCACACTCAACCTCTTCATGTACGCGGCCCTCGTCGGCGTTTGGCACGCCTGGCTGTTCAGCCGTCGGCTGCGGGAACGCGAGCGCCACGCGGCCGAGCTGGCGGTGAAGGCCTCCCGGCTCGAGGCGAGCCTCACCAACGCCAAGCTCGAGGCGCTCCGGATGCAGCTCAACCCCCACTTCCTCTTCAACACGCTGAACACCATCTCCGTGCTGGCCATGAAGGGCGAGCGGAGCGGAGTGACGCGGATCGTGGGGCGGCTCAGCGACCTGCTCCGCCTCTCCCTCGACAGCAGCCGCCAGCTCGTGCCTCTCGCCGAGGAGCTCCGGTTCCTCGATGGCTACATCGAGATCGAGGAGGTCCGCTTCCGCGACCGTCTCACGGTGATTCGCGAGATCCACGAGAACGCGCTCGATGCCGAGGTCCCCAGCCTGATCCTCCAACCCCTCGTGGAGAACGCCGTCCGCCACGGCATCGGCCGCGCCGCGGGCGGCGGAGAGGTGCGGATCAGCGCGGCCGTGAAGGGGGGGCGGCTGCACATGGAGGTGAGCGACACGGGACCCGGCTTCGCCGCCGGCTCCGCCCGCGGCGGCGGGTCGGGGATCGGCCTGGAGAACACCCGGGCGCGGCTGGAGGAGCTCTACGGCCCGGCGTCGCTGTTCGAATACGGCGATCGCGAAGCCGGCGGCGCGTACGTCCGGATGGCGATCCCCTACCGACCGGCCGAGGCCGCGATCCATCAGGCCGCCACCACCCGAAAGGGCGCGTGATGGCGGCAGCGACGATCCGGGCTCTGATCGTGGACGACGAGCCCTTCGCCCGGGAGGGGATCCGGCTCCACCTGGAGCGACATCCGGACGTGGAGGTGATCGGCGAGGTCGGGGACGGTGAACGGGCCACCGAGGCGATTCGCATGCTCGACCCCGACGTCGTCTTCCTGGACATCGAGATGCCGGAGATGGACGGGTTCGAGGTCATCGAGGCGGTGGGCGTCGAGGCCATGCCGCCCGTCATCTTCATCACCGCCTACGACGAGTTCGCCCTCCGCGCCTTCGAGACCCACGCCCTCGATTACGTCCTGAAGCCGGTGGAGCCGGAGCGGTTCTCCCGCGCGCTGGACCGGGCCCGCAAGCTCCTGCGCGGCTCGGCGGGACACGCGCTCGACCAGCGCCTCGCCGGCCTCATGCAGGAGGTCCGCCAGCGGAAGAAGCACCTGGAGCGGGTGGTGGTGCAGCGAGGCGAGCGGCTGCACATCCTGCGCGTCGATGACGTGGACTGGCTCGAGGCGGCGGGCAACTACGTCAAGCTCCACGTAGGACCGGAAACGTTCCTGGTCCGGGCCACGCTCACCAGCTTCGAGGAGCGCCTGGACTCCGAGGCGTTCCTCCGGGTGCACCGCTCCATCATCGTCCAGAAGTCCAGGATCCGCGAGCTGGAGCCCCTCCTCCAGGGCGACTACGTCCTCATCCTGGCCGATGGCAGCCGCCTCACCACCGGGCGCAGCTTCCGCTCCCGCATCGTCGGGTTCCTCAACGAGGGGACGGGCTGAGCTCCCTTCGTCCCGTTTCCCACGCGGTTCGCACCGCGAAGCGCGGGACCCGTCACCCGGCGTGAAACCCCGGGCCTCCGCAGCCGTAGACTGATCCCATGAGCGCTTTGCATCTGGTCCGGGCCGCGGCCGCCGGCGATGAATCCGCCGCCGCCACACTCTACGACGAGCACGCCTCCCTCGTTCGGGGCATGATCGCCCGCCGCGTCCCCGATGCGGCCCTCGTGGACGACCTCTGTCAGGAAGCGTGGCTCCGCGCGTTTCGCGCCCTCCCCCGGTTCCGGGGCGAGGCCGCCTTCTCCACGTGGCTCCACAGCATCGTCCGAAACGTCCTGATCTCCTGGAGCCGCCGGAAGTCCATCGTCCATTTCCACAGCGAGATGGTGGACGAGTCCGCGCGGTCCCCGGCGGACCCGACGGAGCTCCGCATGGACCTCCAGCGCGCCCTCGCCGAGCTCCCGGACGGAATGCGGCAGGTCCTCCTGCTCCACGACGTCGAGGGGTGGACCCACCAGGAGATCGGGGACACCCTCGGCATCGCGGAAGGCACGTCCAAGAGCCAGCTGTTCAAAGCCCGCGCGAAGCTCCGCGACGCGCTTCGCGACGCGCCGCCGCCCGCCGTCGCTTCCGTCGCCTGACCTGGAGATCGTCCTGCTCAGCCCTCAGGCTCGTGGACACCCGCCGGCGGCAGAGCCCTTCCGTCTGTGACCTCGAGAATCGCCACTGAGACCGGGGGGAGGCGGACCGTGGCGCCGTCGACGCGCGCGCCGTTCCCGCTGTCGAGGAGCAGCCCGAGGCGCTCGCCCGGCTCTCCCGGCTCCACACCGGACGCGGCGTCGGAGGTGTTGCAGCAGACGACGATGTCGCCGCGCCTCATCACGAGCGTTCCCGCCTCCTCGTCCGTCCGGACGCGCACCCGCTCGCGTCGTCCATCGCGGAGCTCGGGGCGGGAGCGCCGCAGCGCGATGAGCGAGCGGTACCACGCCTCCATGCCGGCGTGCGTCTCCCTCACCCGCTCCTCCCAGGCCAGCTTCGAACGCCTGAACGTGTCCGGGTCCTGTGGATCCGGAACGGCTTCCGGCTCCCAGCCGAACGCCGCGAACTCGGACCGGCGGCCGTTGCGGACGGCCTCGGCCAGCTCGGGATCCTCGTGGTCCGTGAAGTACTGGAACGGGCTGCTCGTCGCCCATTCCTCCCCCTGGAAGACCATGGGGACGAAGGGCGAAAGCAGGACGAGGGCCGCGGCGATCTTCTGCCTGTCCGGCCCCGCGACGTGCCCGATCCGGTCGCCGGCAGCGCGGTTCCCCACCTGGTCGTGGTTCTGGATGTAGCCGAGGAACCGGTGCCCGGACAGGTCGCCGGCGGGGCGGCCGTGCCGCCGCCCGCGGTAGCCGGAACGGCGGCCGTCGTATACGTACGCGTTCCGCAGGGCGGTGGCGACGTGCTCGAGCATACCGAAATCCGCGTAGTATCCGCCGGTCTCGCCGGTGAGGGCCGCGTGGAGGGCGTGATGGAAGTCGTCGCTCCACTGGGCGTGCAGGCCGTATCCGCCGCGCTCGGCGCTCCAGAGCAGGCGCGGGTCGTTCAGGTCGCTCTCGGCGATGAGCCAGAGGGGGCGTCCTTCACGGGCGGCGAGGACCTCCACCTCGACCGCGAGCTCCTCGAGGATGTGGACGGCCGAGGTGTCCACGATGGCGTGCACGGCGTCCAGGCGCAGCCCGTCGATCCGGTAGTCCCGCAGCCACATGAGCGCGTTCTCGATGAAGAAGCGCCGCACCTCCTCGCTGCCGTGCTCGCTGAAGTTCACGGCCGGTCCCCACGGGGTGGAGTACAGGTCCGTGAAGTACGGCCCGAACTCGCCCAGGTAGTTGCCGCTGGGGCCGAGGTGGTTGTAGACGACGTCCAGGATCACCCCCAGCCCGCGGGCGTGGCAGGCATGGACGAACGCCGCCAGCCCCTCCGGCCCGCCGTACGGGTGGTGGACCGCCCAGAGCGCCACGCCATCGTACCCCCAGCCGTGGGCGCCGGGGAACGCGTTGACGGGCAGGATGGACACCGCGTCCACCCCGAGCTCCACCAGGTGGTCCAGCCGGTCCGCGGCCGCGGCGAACGTGCCGTCCGGCGTGAACGTGCCCACGTGCAGCTCGTAGAGGACGGCGGACGGCAGGTGGAAGCCCCGCCAGCGGTCGGGCGGCGGACCGGCGAGCTCCACGCGGCGGCTCGGGCCGTGCACCCCCGCGGGCTGCCACCGGGACCGGGGATCGGGGCGTGGCGGCCCGCCGTCCAGCGAGTACGCGTAGTCCGTCCCGGGCCCCAGATCGGGCGCATCGAGCCGCCACCACCCGCGCGCGGCCGGCGCCATCGCCCTGCGCTCCTCTCCCGTCACCAGCTCCACCCCTTCCGCCGAGGGCGCCCACACGGAATACTCGCTCATCCCGCCGTCTCTCCCCGTTCCCGGGTGAACAGCGCGACCGGAAACCGAGCCAGTAGCCGGTCCACTCCGTCGCCCGTGCCATCCGACTCGACCCGCTCGCCGGTCAGCCGGTTCTTCCACCGCCCCCGCGGCAGCGCCACCGACGTGTCCTTCCAGCCGCCCCTCCGGACCAGTCCGACCACCAGCCTCGGCACCACCACCGCGACATCGCCGCCGCGGAGGAACCCCAGCACGTGTCCGGCGCCGCTGCCCGTCACGTCCAGCGGCTCGTACGCGCCCTCGAAGGTCTCCGGGCGCTCGGCGCGGACGCGCAGCGCCTGCCGCACCACCCAGAGCTTGGGCGCGCCCTCCTCCATGCGGCCGAGGACCTCCCGTGCGAAGGCGGGGGCGGGGCCGTCCTCGTCCACGGCCTCGGCGACCCACGCGAGGAGGGCGCGGCGGGCCTCGAAGTCGACGGGGCGGCGGTTGTCCGGGTCCACGAGGCTCAGATCCCACAGCTCCGACCCCTGGTAGAGGTCGGGGACGCCGGGGATCGTGAGCTGGACGAGCTTCTGCGCCAGAGACACCACGCGCCCGGGGCCGAGCAGTCCCTTCACGAGCGTCTCCACCGCCTCGACGAACGCCGGGTCGCCGCGGACCCCGGCGACGAACGACGCGAGGGCCTCGTCGTACGCGCGGTCCGGATCCGTCCACGAGGTTCGGAGCTTGGCCTCCCGGGACGCCTTTTCCATGTACGCCCGGAGGCGATCGGCATCGATGGGCCACGCCCCGACCACGGCCTGGTAGAACAGATACTCCATGGCCGGGTCGCGCTCCACGGAGCTCCGCCAGTGCCGGGCATTGGCCTCCCGCCACCGCGCCACGGCCTCGGTCCACCTCCCGGGGATCTCCGCGAGGATCAGCAGCCGCGCCCGCACATCCTCCGAGCGCTTCGTGTCGTGGGTGGACAACGCGGTCATCCGGCGCGGCCAGCTGCGGGCGGCCTCGGCGCACCGGGCGTGGAACGCCGCGGGGCTGAGACCCCACCGGCCAGGGTCGCCGCCGACCTCGTTCAGCGGGGTGAAGCGATGATACCGATAGAACGCGGTGTCCTCCTCGCCCTTCGCCGCGGTGGGGCCGGTCAGCTGCTGGAAGCGCATCCGCAGCCCGCGCGCCGCGTCGCCCTTCGCGTCCCCCGTCAGGACGGCGCGCAGGAGGTCGAGGAGCTCCGCGTCGAGGTCCGGCCGCCGCGCCGCTGCGGCGCTGATCGCGCGCTCCACCACTTCCCGGTCCGCCGGCTCCGCCTGCCCTTCCTCCGTCACGTAGGTCCGGTAGACGGGGAAGGAGGCGGCCACTTCGACGAGGGCCTCCCTCAGCTCGCGGCGCGTGAAGTCCCTGTAGCGGCGACGGTCCTCGCACACCTGGACGAAGACGTTGGCGAGCCGGCTCAGGTCCGCGGCGAGGACGTTGCGGAGGATGTGCATGCGGGCCTCCAGCGCCACCCCGTGGAACGGCCGCTCGTCCCCTGACACGGCATGCCACAGCTCGGTGAGCGGCTCCTCGCCGGCGGGGTCGACGAAGACGGCGGTCACGTCGTTCAGCGCGTCGTACCCGGTCGTGCCGTCGACCGGCCACCGCCGCAGCGGCTC
>JAHWKI010000206.1 GCA_019347975.1 Gemmatimonadota bacterium | reverse complement strand
CTCGAGCTGTTCGCGAAGATGCGGGAGGCCGGCATCGACAGCGAGTTCATCATGATCACCGGCGAGGCCTCGGTCGACTCCGCCGTCGAGGCCATGCGCCACGGCGCCTACGACTACCTCACGAAGCCCCTGGACCTCGAGCGCCTGAAGGCCCTCATCCCCAAGGCGCTGGAGAAGTACGAGGTCCGGACCGCCAACCTCCAGCTCCAGAAGAAGCTCGAGTCCCTCACCAAGTACGAGGACATGATCGGGTCCTCCGAGGAGATGAGGGAGATCTTCACCATCATCGAGGCCGTGGCGCCCTCCACCGCCAGCGTCCTCATCATCGGGGAGAGCGGCACCGGCAAGGAGCTCGTCGCCCGGGCCATGCACCAGAAGTCCGGGCGCAGGAAGGGCCCGTTCATCGCCCTCAACTGCGGCGCCTTCCCGCGCGAGATCCTGGAGAACGAGCTGTTCGGCCACGAGAAGGGGGCGTTCACCGGCGCGACCAACGAGAAGCCCGGCGCCTTCGAGCTCGCCGATGGCGGCACCCTCTTCCTCGATGAGGTCGCCGAGATGGAGCCCGACGTCCAGGTCAAGTTCCTCCGCGCGCTCGAGCAGCGCGCCTTCCGCCGGCTCGGCGGCAAGAAGGAGATCAACGTCGACATCCGGGTGATCGCGGCCACCAACAAGAACGTCGAGAAGGCGCTGGAGGATGGCGACATCCGCGAGGACCTGTACCACCGCCTGGCGGTCATTCCGGTCACGCTCCCGCCGCTCCGGGACCGGGCGAGCGATATCCGGCTCCTCGCGCAGGAGTTCCTGGAGCGCTTCGCGAAGGAGCACGGAAAGCCGCTCCTGGGCTTCGAGGAGGGCGCACTGGAGTACCTCCAGACGTACAGCTGGCCGGGAAACGTCCGCGAGCTCAAGAACGCCATCGAGCGCTCCGTGATCCTGGCCAAGGGGGAGCGGATCGCCGCGCCGGACCTCCGTCCCAGGCAGGCGGCGCTCGAGGACCGGGAAGCCCGGATCCCCGTGGGCTCGTCCCTCGAGGAGGCGGAGAACATCATGATGCTGAAGACGCTGGCCTTCACCAACGGAGACGTGAAGAAGGCGGCGAGCATCCTGGGGTGCACGCAGAAGAAGTTGAAGGAGACGGTCGCGGAGACGATCAAGTAGTCGCGGACCGACCACACGAGGAGGAACATGGCGGATTACGAGGACGGACCGTACGTCATCATCGAGCGGCGCACGGGGGATTTCGGCACCTTCGTCTGGGGGCTGCTCCTCGGCGCCGGCGCGGCGCTCCTGTTCGCGCCCCGCTCCGGCCGCGAGACCCGGCGGGAGCTGACCGAGAGCGCCAACCGGCTGCGGGACCGGGCGGAGACGCGGGTGCGCGAGGTTCAGCGTACCGTCACCGAGACCGTGGAGGACGCCCGGCGCCAGGTCGAGGAGGGCATCGAGTCGGCCCGGCGCGCCGTCGAGAGCGGGCGCGAGGCCGCCCGCACGTCCCGCGAGGACGTGGAGCGCCGCGTCCGCGGCTCGGCCGCCGCATTCCGGTCCGGCTACGACGCCGCTCGCAACCCGGCCGCGTCCGGCGGTGCACGGACGGACCCGGAGGATGCCCTCGACGAAGATCCCTCGGGCGAGAGCTGATCCCGCGCCTCCATGGGCGAGCCCGCGCGGGAGGCCGTACCTATGGTTGACGCGGACGCCGCCACAGGGCAGGCCCCCGCCGGGGCGGGCCCCGCCGACCCCCTCACGATCCCGCCGCCGCGCCCCGGCACCCGGCCCGAGGACCGGTCCCTCGGCAAGCGCCTTCGGTCGTATCTCGGCGACGTTGCGGGCGGCGTATGGAACAAGGGCGCGCAGGACAACATCTTCTTCCTTGCCGGCGCCATCGCGTTCAACGTGCTCGTGGCGTTCATCCCGCTGCTCATCGCCATCATCGGCATCGCGGGGACCGTGCTCCGGGGACAGCGGGTCCGCAACCAGCTCATCGGCTACCTCGACCAGGTGGTCCCCGCGCCCGTCGCGGAGTACCTGAACTACGGCGAGCTCCTCCGGACCCTGACGGAGAGCAGCACCGGCATCCTCTCCGTCGGTACGCTGTTCTTCCTCTGGATCGCCACGCGCCTCGTGGGGACGCTCCGCGCCGTCCTGAGCGAGATCTTCGACACGCCCGAGACCCGCGGGATCGTGGCCGGGAAGATCTTCGACATCAAGATGGTCTTCATGGCGGGGACGCTCTTCCTCGTGAACATGTTCCTCAGCTGGGGGCTCCAGATCGGCGCCGGCGCGGCCTCCGAGCTGACCGGGATCCAGCCGGAGGAGATCCCGTTCCTGGGCCAGGCGACGAACCTGTGGCCCCACCTCCTCGCCTTCGGCACCATCTGGGTCATGTTCCTGCTGGTGTACCGCTACCTCCCGCCGCGGCGCATCAAGTGGAGCACCGCCGTCATCGCCGCCACCTTCACCTCCGTGGTGGGCGAGGCGCTCAAGTACGGCTTCACGGCGTACGTGCAGAACCTCGCCAGCTTCGGGGACCTGTGGGGCGCCGTCGCCACGTTCGTCATCCTCGTCCTGTGGATCTACTACACGTCCGTGGTGTTCATCCTGGGCGGCGAAGTGGGACATGTGGTGACCATGAACCGGATCCGGAAGCGGCAGAAGGAGCGCCTGTGGTGAGCGCGAGGACGAGGCACAGGACGAACGGGAGGGCACGGCTCCGCGCCGGTTTCGCCGCTTCCGCCGTCCTGCTGGCGCTGGGCGCCGGCATCGCCAGCCCCGCCGCCGCGCAGGCGCGGTTCCTGGACGCTCCCCTGGATCCGGGGCGCGCGTACATCGTGATCCGCCTGGCCGAGAACCGGCTCGACCTGGTGGACGGCGCCGAGATCCTCTGGTCCGCTCCCGTCGCCACCGGGACGGGCTTCCGCCTGGAGGGCGCCGGCGAGAGCTGGGAGTTCGACACGCCCCGGGGGCTGTTCCGGGTCGAGCGGAAGGAGAAGGATCCCGTCTGGATCATGCCGGACTGGGCGTTCGTCGAGCGCGGCGAGCGGGTCCCGCCGCCGGACTCGCCGCGTCGGCGTCGCAAGGGGGTGCTGGGCAGCACGGCCCTCTACATCGGCCACGAGCTCGCCATTCACGGAACGGAGAATCCCGACCTGGTGTTGAATCCGGATCCGGACGCGCGACGCGTCTCCCACGGCTGCATCCGCATGACCGATGAGGACGCCCGCAGGCTCTTTCACGAAGTGGAGGTCGGCACGCTCGTCCTGATCTACTGATCGCGCTAGATTCCCGGCATGGCGGATGAGCGAGGTGGCAAGAAGACGGTGGCGAGCAATCGAAAGGCTCGCCACGAGTACGAGATCCTGGAAACCATGGAAGCGGGCGTGGTGCTGAAGGGGCCGGAGGTGAAGTCCATCCGGAACGGCAAGGTCAGCCTGGCCGGGGCGTTCGCGCGGGTGGATGACGGCGAGGTCTGGATCCACGACATGCACGTCACCCCGTACGACCCCGCCAGCCGGTGGAACGCGGACCCCACCCGCCCCCGCAAGCTCCTGCTCAACGCCGCCGAGATCCGCCGGCTGATCGGGGCGACGCAGGAGAAGGGGCTGACGCTCGTGCCCCTGGAGCTCTACTTCAAGCGGGGCTTCGCGAAGGTGGCCATCGGCCTGGCCCGCGGCAAGAAGCTCCACGACAAGCGCGAAGCCATGAAGCGCCGCACGCATCAGCGCGAGATGGAACGCGAGATCCGGAAGCACTGATGGCCACGGCACGCCCGCCCCGCCCGCCGCTGGTCCGCTCGGCCCTCCTGGGGGCCGGCATCGCCCTGTCCCTCTCATCCGGCCTCCACGCCCAGGGCCCCGGGCCCCTCCAGGTGACGGGCGTCGGCGAGCCGGTCTCCGTCGGCGCCGCCATGCACCGCGGCTACCCCGCCTACCCGGCGTGGACGCTCCGCGCCCTCGGAGCCCGCGTCGACGCGACCCCCGCCGGCACCCGCATCTTCTTCGGCGCCGACACGCTCGAGTTCATGGTCGGATCCCCCTTCTTCACGGCGGCGGGGAAGCCCTGGCAGCTCGTCGAGCCCGCGTACCGCGAGGGCGGCGTCTTCTACCTCCCTCACCAGCTCTTCGTCGAGTGGCTGCCCCGCGCCTATCCGGAGCAGATCGCCCACGCGCCGGGGGTCCTCCGTCTCCTCGGGGGTGCCCCCGCTGCGGCGACCACCGCGGCCCCGCCGAAGCCCGCTCCCGCCGGCGGGGGCTCGGGCGACACCGCGAGGAGACCGCCCGCCACTCCTCTCGGCGAGCCCGCCCCGGCGCCGCTGGTCGTGATCGATCCCGGGCACGGTGGGGTCGACCCGGGGCGGATCGGGCCCACCGGCCTCCGGGAGAAGGACATCGTGCTGCAGGTTTCGAAGCGCCTGGCCAGGGTCCTCGCCGAGCGCGGCTACGACGTGCGGATGACCCGTACCACCGACACGCTGATCGACCTGGACGACCGGGGCCACATGGCCAACGAGTGGCGGGGCAGCCGACCGGGGCTCTTCCTCTCCGTCCACGCCAACGGCGTGACGGACCGCCGGGCCAACGGCTTCGAGACCTTCTTCCTGTCGGAGGCACGGACCGAGGACGAGCGTCGCGTGGCGGAGATGGAGAACGCCGCCGTCGTCTACGAGGACAACCCCCGGGTCACCGCGGACGACGACCTGGGCTTCATCCTCAGCGGCCTCCGGAACGACTTCTACATCCGGGCTTCCAACACGCTGGCCGGCCTCGTCCAGCGCGAGTTCTCCGACTTCCATTCCGGGGTGAACCGCGGCGTCAAGCAGGCGGGGTTCCGGGTGCTGGTCCGGGCGTTCATGCCCGCCGTCCTGATCGAGCTGGCCTTCGTGTCGAACCCCGCCGAGGAGCGCCTCCTGGGCTCCGGCCGCTTCCAGGTGGACGCCGCCACTGCCATCGCGGACGCGGTGGACCGCTTCTTCGAGGAGCACCCGGAGTGGACCGGAGCCACCCACTGAGCGCGCCGTGAGACTCGGGCAGACGGTCTTCGGCGCCGACTTCGCCAACCCGGTTCTCCTGGCGGGGGGCACCGCGGGCTACGGCCGTGAGCTGGACGGCATCCTCGACCTGGACCGGCTGGGCGGGCTCGTCACCAAGGCCGTCACCCGCGAGCCGCGCGCCGGCAACCCGCCGCTCCGCGCCGCGGAGTACGGCGCCGGGATGCTCAATTCCATCGGGCTGGCCAACGTCGGCCTCGACGCGTTCCGGACGGAGAAGCTCCCCTGGCTCCGCGAGCGCCTCCGCTCCGCCCGCGTCCTGGTCAACGTCGCCGGTGCCGTGGTCGAGGATTACGTCGCGGTCGTGGAGGGGCTGGAGGGTGAGGAGGGCTTCCTCGGCTACGAGCTGAACGTTTCCTGCCCCAACGTGAAGGAGGGCGGCGCCGCTTTCTGCGCGCGCCCCGACCTGCTGGAGGAGGTGGTCGGCGCCGTCCGGCGCCGGACCCGCCGTCCTCTCATCGTCAAGCTCGCGCCGAACCTGCCGGACATCGGCGCCACCGCCGCCGTGGCGGTGGACGCGGGCGCCGATGGGCTCACGCTGATCAACACCTTCCCCGGGCTGCTCTTCGACGTGGACACCCGCGAATCGGTCCTCGGCGCGGGGACCGGCGGCGTGAGCGGCGCCGCCGTCCTGCCCATGGGCGTACACGCGGTGTGGCAGGCCCGCGGACGGGTGGATGTCCCCATCATCGGCGTCGGCGGTATCCGCTCGGGAGAGGACGCCGTACAGTACCTGCTGGCCGGGGCTTCCCTCGTGGCCATCGGCACCGCCACCTTCGCGGACCCGCGGGCCCCGCTGCGGGTAATCAACGAACTGCGCCGCTACGGCGGTCGGCACGGCATAGAGGATGTCCACGCGCTGATCGGCGGGGGCATCGTGGATCGATCAAAAGGAACGGGATGAAGAGCCTGATCGTCGCGCTGGACCTGCCCACCGCCGGGGACGCCCTCCGTCTCGTGGACCGCCTGGGCGAGCCCGCCGAGTACTACAAGGTCGGCGCCCAGCTGTTCACGCGCGCCGGTCCGCCCCTCATCCAGGACCTGAAGGACC
>JAHWKI010000032.1 GCA_019347975.1 Gemmatimonadota bacterium | reverse complement strand
TCGCCCGAGACCATGAACGACGTCCTCGACCTCGCCGCGGCGCCCGTCATCTTCTCCCACTCCTCCGCTCGCGGAGTGACCGACCACGTGCGGAACGTCCCGGACCAGGTGCTGCGGCGGATGCCGACGAACGGCGGCGTCGTGATGGTCACGTTCGTCACCGCCTTCGTCAACGAGGCGCTCCGCCGCTGGCAGGAGACCCCCGCCGATCAGCGGACCGGCGAGGCTCCGCGCGCCACCATGGCGGACGTCGTGGCGCACCTCGAGCACGTGCGGGACGTGGCGGGGATCGACCACGTGGGCCTCGGCAGCGACTACGACGGCGCGACGATGCCGGAGGGGCTGGAGGACGTATCGGCCTTCCCGGCGCTGTTCGCCGAGCTGTCCCGGCGCGGCTGGTCGGAGGCGGACCTCCGGAAGCTGGCGGGGGAGAATGTCCTCCGCGCCTGGCGCCGCGCGGAGGAGGTGGCGGCGCGGCTGCAGGCCGCGCGGCCCGCGTCGACGGCGACCATCGCGGGGCTCGATGGCGCGATTCCGGCGGGCTCCGGCGCGTTCGTGACGCTCCTCGGGGAGGACACGCTGGCGCTGGAGCGGTTCCGCTACACGCCGACGACCGTGGAGGCCGAGGTGCTGCTGCGGGTCCCCGAGACGACGCTGACCGTCTACGAGGGCGAGCTGGACCTCGGCGGCCGCCTGCGGAGCCTGACGGCGTCCCGCTACGACGCCGCCGGACCGGCTCCGGGACGAGGCGTGCAGCCGCAGTCGCGTACCGTCTGGCGCTTCGGTGACGCCAGCGTCACGGTGACCCGGTCCCGACCCGGGACGGCGGAGCCGGACGAGACCACGGTGATCGACGCGACGAACGGCGTCGTTCCGTTCCTGGACATGGTGCACTGGCCGTACGAGCTCGGGATCATGCGCATGGTCTCGGAAGTGCAGGTGGGCGAGCTGCCCATGCTGACGGGTCAGCGGGTCCAGCCGTTCGTGGTCAGCCGGGAGGGCGCCGGCCGCATGACGATCCGCCACCCGCTCCGGGGCACGATGGACGTCGAGGTGGACGACCGGGGCCGGATCCGGATGCTGGACGCGGCGAACACCACCCGCAAGCTGGTGGTGCACCGGGTCGAAGACCTCCGGCTGCTCGACCTCGGCCGCGAGTTCGCCGCCCGCGATGCGCGCGGCGGCGGGATCGGCGCGCTGTCCGGGCGCGACGAGGCGGAGGGGAGGATCGGGCGGGCGAACATCGTCGTGGACTACGGCGTGCCGAAGAAGCGTGGCCGGGAGATCTTCGGCGCGCTTGTGCCGTACGGCGAGGTGTGGCGCACCGGGGCGAACCGGGCGACGCACCTGGTGACCGACCGCGACCTGGTGATCGGCGGGACGCGGGTACCGGCCGGGACGTACACGCTCTTCACGATCCCGGGGCCGGACCGCTGGACGCTGATCGTGAACCGCCGCACGGAGATCGGCGGGACGAGCCACGACCCCGCCGCGGACCTCGCCCGCATCCCCATGGAGGCGCGCTCGCTCCCGGAGACGGTGGAGGACTTCACCGTCGTCGTGGACCCCGCGGGGTTCCTGCGCCTGCGGTGGGATCGCACCGAGGCGGTGGTGGGAGTCTCCTCCCGCTAACGCGTCCGGAGCGCCTTCAGGAACAGCCGGACGGCCTCGGGATCCGCGTTCTCCGCGGGTGTGAACCGCTCCGACCGCAGCACGCGCACGGTGTCGGTGTAGGACCGCTCCCCCACCGACAGGACGACCCTGTACTCCCCGGGCTCCACATCGCGGGGGCCGTCGCCGAAGAAGCGGCGGAAGCTGAACCCGGGGATGTTCCGTTCGCGGAGCCCGCTGTAGATCTCCCGCGCGGCGCTCGCCACGTCCTCCATCCTCGGCACGCCCGGGATCCCCGCCTCCTCCTCTCCGGCGCGGGGCTCGGGCCGGGGGCCCGGATACCGCTCGCCCGGACGCTCGGGGTTGCTCAGGCCACCGCCGCCGCCCCGGCGGAAGAGCGATCGGTCTCCGCTCCGGACGGCGGTGAGCGCCCGCTCCACGGTCGCGCTGTCCATGCCCGCCACGTCGATCAGCGAATCCGCTATGGCGCGGAGCGCCCCGGCGCCCGCGATGCTGTCGCGGAGCTCGGAAGGCGACTTCGGCCGGGGGGCCGGAGCCCGCTTCTCAAGATTCCAGTACACGCGGTGGAGTCCGGGCCGCGCCGGGCCCTCGAGCGTGGCCACGGTGTCCCCCGCCGGGTCCAGCACGGTAATGGCAGCCCGGGGCGCGCTGCCACGCCCCGGCCGGCCCTCACCGAGCGCCTCGGCGGGCGGTCCGGCGTCACCGTTCCCGTCCGCGCCGGCGGTCGCCACGGCCGACAGGCCAGCGGGAACGTAGTAGGTGATCTCGGCCCCGTAATCGGGCGTCTTCCCGTTGAAGAAGCGGTGGCCGGTGTTCTCACCGCCGGACGGCGCGTCCCCGTACTGGAGCGCGGGTCGGGGGCTGAACAGCGTGGGCTCGGCGGCAGCCAGCGCGCGGGCTCCGAGCTGCTGGAGCGGCGCCACGTCCACGATCCAGATCGACCGACCGTGCGTTCCGGCGATCAGCTCGCGGTCGCGCGGGTGGACCTCGAGATGGTGGACGGGGACGGTGGGCATCCCGCGCATGAAGCGGAACCAGCTCCTGCCGCGGTCGACGGAGGCGAAGATCCCGACATCCGTCCCCACGTAGAGGAGGTCGGGATTGACCGGGTCCTCCCGCACCACGTGGACGAAGTCGGGCCCCCCGCTCGGCAGCCCCGCGCTGATGCTCCGGAAGCTGGTCCCGCCGTCGTCGGTGACGAAGACGTAGGGGGTGAAGTCGTTGGTCCGGTGGCCATCGAAGGCCACGTAGAAGCGGCGCGGGTCCGCTCGTGACGGCTCGATCCGGCTCACCCACGTCCCCGTGGGGACCCCGTGGAAGCGGCCGTGGTCGATCCGCTCCCAGCGCGCGCCGCTGTCGGTGCTCAGCCAGACGTTGCCGTCATCGGTGCCGGCGTAGAGCAGCCCCCTCGTGATCGGCGATTCGGCGAGGGCCACAATGGTCCCGTGGGTCTCGGCGCCCGTGGCATCCCGGGTGATCCCGCCGGTGGTCTCCGTGCTGACCCGGATCTTCATCGTGTCCCCGTTGGAGAGGTCGGGGGAGATCACCTCGAACGTGTCGCCGCGGTCCGTCGACTTCAGCACGCGGTTCCCGGCCGCATACAGAGTCGTCGGATCATGCGGGGAGAGCACCATGGGCGTGCTCCAGTTGTAGCGGAGGTCGTAGCGGGCGGAATCCTGGGTGAGGAGGTCCCGCCAGCGCGCGACCTTCCGCCGCTCGGCGGAGGTCATCTCCCGCGGCGCCTCCACACCCTCGTACACGGCGATGGAATCGAGCAGCGGCCGGACCCGGTCCCGCCACTGCGGTCGACCGAGGGCGGTTCGCCGCCCGGTCACCATGTCGAGGCGCGCCATGTTGCCGCCCTGCGACTCGGCGTACACGATGCGCGGGTCGGTCGGATCCTGCTGGGTGTAGAACCCGTCGCCCCCGTTGATCTTGTACCACACCTTCTCATCGAAGCCCTCGTCGTCCGCCCTGCGGCTCGGCCCGCACCACGTGCCGTTGTCCTGGAGGCCGCCGCAGACCCGGTACGGGATGGACATGTCGTAGCTGACGTGGTAGAACTGCCCGAGGGGGACGGTGTTGATGAAGTCGTAGGTGCCGCCACGGTCCCAGGTCACGGCGATCCCGCCGTCGTTTCCGACGATGAACCGATCAGGGTTCACGCGATCCCACCACATGGCGTGGTGATCCACGTGCAGGTCGTGTGTCGCCGTCCCGATGGTCTCGCCACCGTCCTTCGAGAAGTTCACCGGCGTGGAGGACCAGTACACCAGGTGCGCGTCATCCGGCGCGACCCGCACCTGGGAGTAGTAGAACGGGCGCACGTTGTTGCCGTTCATCCAGCGCCACGAGCGGCCGCCGTCCTCCGAACGGTACAGACCGCTCCCCTTCAGCCCCGACCTCGGAGCCTCCCCTGCCGCGAGCCTGCTCGTGTCCCCCGCCTCCGCCTCCACCATCGCGTACATGACGTTGGGGTCCGACGGCGCGATGGCCAGACCGATCCTCCCCTTCCGCGTGGACGGCCAGCCGCGTCCCTCGATCTCCGTCCAGCGCTCCCCCCCGTCCGTCGACTTCCACAGCCCGCTGCCGGGGCCGCCGCTCTCGAGGTAGTACGGCCCGCGCACGCGCTCCCAGCTCGCCGCCCAGACCACGTCCGGGTTCCTCGGATCCAGCGCCACATCCACGAACCCGGCCCGGTCGCTGATGTGCTTCACCTTCCGCCAGGTCCTGCCACCATCGGTGGTCTTGTAGAGCCCCCGCTCCTGGTTCGAGCCCCAGATCGCGCCGAGCGCCGCGACCCACGCCACGTCCGGGTTCTTCGGGTGGACGACGATCCGCCCGATCACCTGCGTCTTCTCCAGACCGGTCAGCGTCCAGCTCCGGCCTCCGTCGGTCGACCGGTAGACGCCACCACCGGGGGAGATCGAGTTCCGCGAGTCCTCCTCGCCCGTGCCCGCGTAGATCACGTCCGGGTCGCTCGGCGCGATCGCCAGGTCGCCCATGGCGATGACCCGCTGGTCATCGAAGACCGGCCGGAAGGTGGTCCCGTGGTTCGTCGTCTTCCAGATCCCGCCGGCGGCCGCCGCCACGTAGAAGGTGCCGGTGCCGGGCACGCCCTCCACGTCGGTGATCCGCCCGGACATGTTGGTGGGGCCGATGGGGCGCCACTCGAGTCCGGCCAGAAGCGCCGAGTCGGGGGCCTGGGCGGACACGGGAACGGCCGCGAAGCCGGCGGCCAGGACGGTCGTCGCGAGAGAAAACGGTCCCATCATCACTTGCTCCGACATGCAGGTCATCGGGGAGGCCGGCAGAGGCATCCTCCTCGGCAGGTACAGGACGGAGGACGCCTGCAGACAAAGAAACGTTGCGGCGAGGACCGGTCAATACGGAGGGGCGTCCTCGTAGCCGAGGTGGATCAGCGCCTGCCGGTGCCGCTTCGCCCACTCATCCTCGTCATCCTCCTCCACGTCGATCCCCGTTCGGCGCGCGAACCGGCGGCTCACTTCCTCGAGGTAGCGGCCCAGGACGTTGCGCAGCATGAGAAGGGAAGGGTGGCCGGCCTCCCAGCCGGGGCGCTCATCGAGCCGGCGGAAGAGGAGGAGCAGCGCTCCCGTCTGCAACACGACCGACTGGCGCTCGTCCGGAGGTCGGAAATAATGGACGATCGGGTAGTGGGCGTGGTGGGTCGTGACCTGGGCCAGGCTCTGCGCGATTCCGTCCGCCCAGCCCTCCGCCGCGTTCAGCTCCCCGAGGAGTCGCCCCACCCCCTCGTCGGGCGGGTCACCCAGCGTACCCCATAGCTGGAAGGCTAAGCTCGAGGCGTCGCTCTGCGCCTTGTACAGGGCCAGGACGTAGGCGGCGCTCAAGCTGATGAGCATGAAGCCGAGGAATCCCTCGACCACCACCAGCGCCCGCAGCCAGCCGGGCTCCACGAGGACATCGCCCATCCCTACCGTCGTGGCCGAAACGCCACTGAAATAGAACGCCTCCGCCCAGCCGATGGTCGAGACCCACTGGGTATGGGTGAAGGCAGCCGGGAAGGTGCCGTAAATCAGCGCGAACCCGGTGATCAGGAGCAAGGCCCACACGATCAGGACCGCCGCCGAGAGCACCGGCGCGCCCAGCGAGAGCCAGCGGTCGCGAGCCGTGCCACGGAGGGCGTGGGCCACCGTGCGAAACCCGCGCCAGACCGTCCGCATGAGCACCCGGTTGACGGGCCCGCCGTGCGCCTGCGGATGCAGGACCGTGAAGAAGACGTCGCCCAGGAGGAGCAGGATCAGGGCCGCGCCGGCCCACGCCGTCCAGCTCACCCTCAGCCGCGTGCGCGGTCGGCCGCGCTCTCTCCACCCGGCGGCTGCCGCTCCGTCCTCTTGATCACGCGCACCGCGTCATCGTCCGGCTGGATCCCGCCCCCCCGCTGGCGCGCGTACACCTGGGTGAACTCCGCGCCGAGGAAGAAGATCATCGCCGAGTAGTAGACCCACACCAGGATGATCGCCAGTGATCCGGCCGCGCCGTACGCGCTGCCGGGATCGCTCCTCGAGATGTACAGGCTGAGCAGGAACTTCCCCAGCACGAAGAGCAGCGCCGTCGCGAGGGCGCCCTGCCAGACGTCGGACCACGCGATCTTCGCATCCGGCAGGACCTTGAACATCGTGGCGAAGAGCGCTGTGATGACCACCACCGAGAGTCCGAGGTCGATCGCCCACAGCGCCGCCTCGCCCAGGCCGCCCGGCAGCAGCCCGGCGATGAAGCTCCCCGCCTGGCTCAGCAGCGCGCTCAGGATCAGAGAGACCAGCAGCAGGAAGGCGATGACCAGGATCATGCCGAACGAGAGCAGCCGCTTCATCGCCGTCTTGACGATTCCGCTCTTCTCCGGGTCCTTCTCCACCTCCCACGCCTCGTTGAGCGCTCCCTGGAGCTGCGAGAACGCCCCCGTCGCCCCGAAGACCAGCGCGCCGATGCTCAGAATGGTCATCAGCGGGCCGCCGCTCCCCGGCCGGTTGGCGTGCTCGATCATGGTCCGGATCTGCTCGGCGCCCTGTGGACCCACGGCGCCTTCCATCTGCTGGACGACGCGGCCCTGCATGTCCTGGGGATCGATGAAGATCCCGGCGATCATGATGATCAGGATGAGGAGCGGTGGGAGCGAGAAGATCGTGTAGTAGGACAGCGCCGCGGCCATGCGCGGCGAGTCGTCGTCCATGAACTCGCCGAACGTTTCCTTCACCATGGACAGCGCGCCGGCACCCTTCATCAGGCTCTCAGGACGACCTTCTCGCAGTGCTCGTGCTTCTCGTTGAAGATCTCATAGCCGGCGGCCGCGTCCTCGAGGTCCATGTGATGAGTGATCACGAACGACGGGTCGATGTCCCCGTTCCGGATCCGCTCCAGAAGCGGCTTCATGTAGCGGTGCACGTGGCACTGACCGGCCCTGATCGTCAGCCCCCTGTTCAGGACGGCGCCCATGGGGAACTTGTCGAGGAAGCCGCCATAGACGCCGATCACGGAGACCGTCCCGCCGCTGCGGCAGGAGAGGATCGCCTCACGGAGCGCGATCGGTCGACCGGTCTCCGCGCGGACGGCCTGCTTCGCACGGTCGTATGCGTACTGGAAGCCGTGGCCGTGCCCCTCCATTCCGACGGCGTCGATGCAGGCGTCCGGTCCACGCCCGCCGGTCATCTCCTCCAGCGCGTCCAGAACGTCCGTCTCCTCGTAGTTGATCACGTCCGCGCCCGCCTTGTCGCGGGCCATCTCGAGGCGGTACGGGAAGCGGTCGATGGCGATCACGCGCTCCGCGCCCAGCATGTACGCGCTGGCGATGGCGAACTGCCCGACCGGACCGCACCCCCACACCGCGACGGTGTCCCCCGGCTGGATGTTCGCCATCTCGGCCCCCATGTAGCCGGTGGGGAAGATGTCGGAGAGGAAGAGGACCTGGTCGTCGGTGAGGTCGTCGTCGATCTTCAGCGGGCCGACGTCCGCGAAGGGGACCCGCGCATACTCGGCCTGTCCGCCGGCGAACCCGCCGAGCACGTGCGAGTACCCGAAGATCCCGGCTGGCGAGCGGCCCCACATCTTCTCGGCCACCCACGCGTTCGGGTTCGAGTTCTCGCACGCCGCGTAGAGCCCGTGCTCGCACTGCCAGCAGGCGCCGCAGGCGATGGGGAACGGGACCACCACGCGGTCGCCCTTCTTCAGGTTCTTCACCTCCGGCCCCACGTCCACGACCTCCCCCATGAACTCGTGCCCGAGGATGTCGCCGTGCTCCAGGCCCGGGATGAAGCCGTTGTACAGGTGCAGGTCCGAGCCGCAGATCGCGGTGGACGTGACCCGGACGATGGCATCCCGGTGGTTCAGGATCCTGGGATCGGGGACGTCACGGATCTCGATGTCCCGCGTGCCCATCCAGCATGTGGCCTTCATGATTGCTCCTCCTCGCCGCCCGGCGGGCGTCCGGGGTGGGGCCCCCGGCTCACCGTCGCGTCCGATACCACCACCTCCCCTACTTCCATCATCTGCTTGAACGCCCGCAGATCGTCCTTCACCTGCTGCCCCGGCTCCTCCCGGAACAGCAGCGCCAGCGTCGATGTGAGCCGTCCGCCCGGGGGGTCGTAATGCAGGCGCACGTGGATCTCGGTCCCGCGGTCGCCCGGTGCCGGCCGGAACCAGACGACGCCGGCGTTCTCCACCGTCGCGCCCTTGGCCGACCGCCACGCGATCAGCTCGTTCGGCCGCTCCTCGGTGATCACCGCCTCCCATGAGACGCTGAGCCCCGCCGGGGCCTTCGCCTTCCAGCGGCTCCGCTTCCCGTCCAGAACCTCCACGGTCTCCAGGTGGCGCATGAAGCGCGGGAGGTTCTCGAAGTCGCGCCAGAAGGCGTACACCTCGTCCACCGGTCGGCGGATGGTCATGCTCTTGTGGACGCGGATCCCGCGGATCGGATCCCGCGGCGTCTGGACCTCCCGCGCCCTGCTCGAGGACCCCAGCCGCCTGGCGGCGTTCAGGTCGAGCGCAGCCGCGCCCAGAACCGCCACCATCGCGCCGGCTGTCCGGTCCCGCTCTCCGTTGCCCAGGCTGCGACCCAGCAGGGAGAGGTCCATGGCATCGCCCGCGATCCGTGCCTTCACCCACTCGGACGGATCCGGATTCGCCAGGATTCCGATCCCCGTGATGATCTCCCGCGCGCCCACCGCGCGCATGGTGTTCCGGGTGGTCTCGGTCGGCACCGCGCCGACCAGGCGCGTCAGGGTGTCTGGAGCCAGCGTCTGCGCCACGCCGAGGCCGATGCTGAACCAGCCCAGGACGCGCGCCAGCCCCTCGCCCTCGTCCAGTCGGTCGTGGATCCGGTCGTCGTCCAGCTCGGGTGCGTAGCGACCCGGCCGGGCGCCGGGGGCGTCGCGGCCTTCGAGCCCCGCGGAGCTGGTCCACCGCTGCTGCGTGTCGGGCGGATGTGGGGTATCCAAGAGGTCCTCCTCGAGAAAAGCCAGGGGCTTGTGGTGCCCCGGGGTCTGCCGGCGGGGCGCGGCTGCCGCGAGCTCGGCGCCCGCGGCAGGCTTGCGCGTGCCGCGAAGGATCAGTGCCGCGTGCCGGTCCCGCTCCGGTTCGCAGACGCGTGCTGTTTGAAGTCCTTTCCTTCCTGACGGGCGAACTGCTTCGTCGCCCGCGCTTCGGACGCCATGACGTCCTTGTTGTGCCCCGCGCGCCGCCGGGTGGGCTCCAGACGCAGCGACTCGCTGGTCTTCAGGTCCTTCGCGGCGCTCATCCCGAACACCGCCGCCGCGATCAGCAGCACGACGCCCACGATGAGACCGCCCGCCCAGTACGCGCCCAGGAGGGCGCCTATGGCCATGATCGCACCCGCCGTCAGCGCGAGCGCAGCCAGCATTCCGAGCGTCAGCGCGACCCCCACCTTGGCCAGGTCCTTCACCAGGGTGCGGCCGGCGTTCCGGAGGTCGTCCGACAGCGTGTCCGCTACGCTGCGCAGCTCCAGCTTCGCCAGCGTCAGCTCGTCGTGGGCCAGCTGCGACAGGTCCTGACCGAGATTCCGGACCAGGGTCTTCAGCTCGGGGCCGTGCTCGCCGTAGCCCGTCCCGGTTCCGCCGAACCGTGACTCGTGTCGGATCCCGCCTTCCGGCCCCGGATCGTACGTATCCCGGGTGGACGGCTCGGGGCCGAAGCCCCGGCCCTCCGGACCCTCCATCTCCCGTGGAGTCGCCATTCCTACCTCCACGGCTCGGAGACGCTCTCGCGCTCGCGATCCTTGGCCCCGGGCATGACCTCGTCGACCGTCTTACGAGCCGTCTCGCTCACGACGTCCCTGGCGGTGTCCCGCGCCTTCTGACCCGCGCGACGGGCCGTTCGCTCCGCGTTGTCGATCACGCGGTCCCGCGCCGGGCCGAACATCTGGTTCTCACGGCGCGTCTCCGGGATCATCAGCCCGGCCGCGAAGCCCAGCGCCGCCGCCAGAGCCCCCGCCGCCAGCGGGTTGTCGTGCACCGCGTCCTCGACACGCCGCTCCGCCCGGCGGGCGCGGCTGGCCATCTGCCGACCCCGGTACTCGGCCCGGTGCTGCATCTCTTCCATGCGCTCCGACGTCCGGTGCGCCAGCTCGGAAGCCCTGTCCCGGGTCGCGTCCACCGCGTGCTCGGCACGATCCCGCACGTGCTCGGCACGATCGCGGACCTCGTCCGCCGCCTCCGACACGCGTTCCTTGACGTTCTCCATCTTGCCCTCGGAGCCTTCCGCTGCCCCCGAGGTGGTCCGCGGCCGGGCGTACAGCTCGCCCGTCGGGCTCACGCCCTTCCGCGACCGGTCCCGGACGTCGTAGCCGTACTCACGGCCGTACCCGTATTCCCGGTTGTAGTCCAGGTCGTCGTACGCCCCCGTCGTGCCGAGGGCAGCGCCGTAGCCCAGGCCGGTTCCGGGGGGATACGTCCCTGTGTGCCCGCGGTCCCAGTCCCTGGTCGCGCCGTTCGCCACCAGCCACGCGAGCCCGACGCCCACCAAGCCGGCCGGGATCGGATTCTCACGGATCGTGTCCCATACGCCACGGCCGGCGTCGCTCACTCCATGCTCGATGTCTCGCATAGCACTCCTCGCCTTGTACTTCATGTTGTCCTTGACCTCGCGGACCTGCTCCCGCGCCCGGGCCTTCATCTCCGCCTGCACCCGGTCCGGATTCACGCGGTCTCCGATCTGATCGATGGTGTCGCTCATGCGAGCCCGGGTCGCCTCGATCCGGGCCAGCACTTCCGCTTCCGACTCATACATCGGAGCCTCCAACGCGGTCGACCGGCGTGTCGGTGGCGTCCGACCCGCCCGACAGATCGACATCGCGACCTCCCTGTCCGTCCCCGCCGAGCTCCTCCCGATCACGCTCCGGCGACGACGCACGACCACCCTCTCCGGCGTGGTAGACCTCGCCCCGCGAATAGCCGCCCGGCTGCGCGTAGCCACCGGGCTGCGTGTAGCCTCCCGACGTCCGATAGCCGGAGTCGTACAGCGTTTCCCCGGCATAACCGCGGGAGACCCAGCGCTCGCTCTGCGACTCGTCGCTCGAGCTCTTCAGGAACCGGGCACCGAGCAGGCCCAGGGCGAACGCGCCGCTCAGCATCACACCGGTGTGCTCCCTCGCGAGACGCTTCGCCTCACGGGCCATCTCGTCCACCTCGTGCGTCTCCAGATACCGCGACAGGCCATCGGCCCGGTCCGCGACGGCCTCCACGAACCGACCGTACATCTGCCGGTCCTCCGGCAGGTCCTCGCTCCCGCGGCGGAGCGCATCGGCGACCGTGCGGATCCCCCCGGCGACGCGGCCCCTCTCCTCGTCGGCGCGCGTCCGCGCCTCGTCCTGGGCCTTGTGCGCCAGCTCCTCCGCCTTCTCCCTGCCCTCTTCGGCCAGGTGCTCGCCCTTGTCGCGGGCCTTCGCCGCGACCTTCGACGCCTTCTCCTGCGCCTTGTGCGCGGTGTCCTTCACCTTGTCACCCGCGCTTCGGCTGGAGCCTTGATCCCCCAGCGTCGCTTCGTTGCGATCCGCCATATGTTCCCTCCTTCGTGAGTGCCCCGGAAAAGAAAAGCGCCCCCGCCGGTGCTCCGCGGTGAGCGCTCATCCAGTCACTTTTTGATGGGTCGCAAATGTCGTTCCCGTATATGTTTGCTTCACTTCCACTCTACTGGCCTCCGCCTGCTCCTGCGCCGCCTCCTTCGGCTGGACGCGCCCGCCGGCTCAACCCTCTCTCTCACCTCGCTGTCGCTTCAGCCGGCGGAACTCACGCGCGAAGGCGAGGACGTCCTGTTCCGAGAACGCCTCGGCGATCGGGCGGTCGTCCACCTCGAACTCCCGACTGAGGGTGCGGTCGGGATCCTCGAAGTCGAACGTCATCCGCCCGTCCTCCCAGCGGATGTCGCGGATCTCCGCGACGGGGTATTTGGCGCGAAAGGCGAGGGCGCGGCTGACGCCGCCGCGGACCGCGCCCGCGATGCTGCCGGCGATGCCTTCCCGCGGGGTGTCGTCTTCCATTTCGGCGCGGGCGACCGCGCGGACGGAGTCGGAGAGGGCGAAATAGACGACGTCGTCCGTGAGCCCCATCCGTACCGCGCCGTCGTCGGACCGGATCGCGAAGCGGTCCTCGCCGAGATCCTCGCCTCCGAAGTCCATGTCGGCGCCGCCGTCGCTACACGCGGCGAGCGGCGCGAGGAGCAGGAGCGTCAGGCGTGTTCTCATGTCGGTCCCTCCCGGATGACGTGTCTGTCCAGCACGACCCGTACGGCCCCGCGGGCCGGACGGATCTCTTCGCCGCGCCGACGGGCGACGACCTGCGTCAGCTCGGCGCCGAGGAAGAAGATGTTGGCGGAGTAGTAGACCCAGAGGAGGATGAGCGCCAGGGACCCGGCGGCGCCGAAGGCCGATCCCGGCTCGCTGCGGCCGAGGTACAGCCCCAGCAGCAGATTTCCGAGGAGGAAGAGCACCCCGGTGGCGCCGGCGCCGACCCAGGCGTCCTTCCAGTGGACCCGCGCGTCGGGGAGCACCTGGAAGACGACGCCGAAGAGCGCGATGGCGACGCCCAGGGACAGCCCCAGGCTGAGCGCGGTCAATGCGGGGCCGCTCAGCGCGGCGGGGACCACCGCGCGGACCACCTCGCCGAGCGCCGCCAAGACGGTGCTGGTCACGGTGGATGCGAGGAGGAGGAGGGCCACGCCGATGATCATCATGAACGAGAAGATCCGCTTCGTCACGAAGCTCCGGATCGCCCCCGTCCGCTCCGGGTCCGGCTCGACCTGCCAGATCCGGTTGAGCGTGGTCTGGAGCTGCGCGAAGGCGCCCGTGGCCGCGAACAGCAGCGCCGCTGCGCCCACGGCGATCGTCAGCGGGCTCCCCGCACCCGGTCGCTCGGCGTTGGAGAGGATCTCCTGGATCAGCGCCGCCCCGTCCGGGCCGATCAGGACGCGGATCGGCTCGAGCAGACGGGCGCGGATCTCCTCCGGGTCGGCGAACACGCCCGCCATGAGCATCACGAGCAGGAGCAGCGCGGGGAGGCTGAAGATCGTGTAATAGGAGAGCGCGGCCGCCATCCGGGGGCAGTCGTCGCGCAGGAACTCGCCCAGGGTGTCCTTCAGGATCCGCATCGGGCGCGAGTCCGTGCAAGGGGGATTCCGCCTCGTGAGTCGCGCGCGAAGGCCGGACCGCCCATTCTTGGGGGATGGCAGAGACCTACCGGGCCGCGCGACAGCGCAGGGCCCTCACGGCGCGGCTCGAGCGACAGGCCCTCGAATGGCTGGCGACGCGCCTCCCGCGGCGAGTCGACTCCGACCACCTCACCGGTCTGGGCGTTGTCGCCGCGGTCGCCGTCGCCGGCGCCTACGCGCTCTCCACCTTCAGCCCTCTGTGGCTGTGGCTGGCCAACGCGATGCTCGTCGTGAACTGGTTCGGCGACAGTCTGGACGGCACGCTCGCCCGCGTCCGCAAGACCGAGCGTCCCCGCTACGGCTATTATCTCGACCACGCCGTGGACGGGCTGACCACCGCGGCCATCGGGGGAGGCATCGGACTCTCGCCCTTCGTCGATCTGCGTGTCGCGCTGCTCCTCGTGATCATCTACCTGCTCATGTCCATCAACGTGTATCTCGAGTCCAGCGTTTTCGGAGTGTTCCGCATGGATTACGGGGTGGTCGGGCCGACCGAAGCCCGGATCCTCCTGATCCTCGGCAACACCCTCCTCGTCTGGCTCGTCCTCGGCCCCGGCGTCTCCGCGTCGACCCTCGCCCTGTACGGCACGCTCGTGATCGGGGGGCTGAGCGCGTGCATGCTCGCACTCTTCCTCTACCGCTTCCTCCTGAACCTGCGCGGACTGTCCCGGCTGGAGCCGCTGGACCGCGGGAGCGCCGGGGAGTAGGTCCTCCCGGCTGAAGAGGCCGGAAGTTCGACGCGGCCGGTTGAACGCGACCCTCACCACCCCGATATTCCGAAAATGAGATCCGGCACCGCAGACCTGCCCCTGCACGGCGGCCGCGCCCCCCGCTGGCTGTTCGAGCGAATGGAGCGTCTGGCGCCCGCCGTCGTGGAAGCGATCGTCCTCGAGTACGGACCGGCGGAGGTGCTCGCGCGCCTTTCGGACCCCCACTGGTTCCAGGCGTTCGGCTGCGTGCTCGGCTTCGACTGGCACTCGAGCGGCGTCACGACCACCGTCTGCGGTGCGTTGCGCGCCGGGCTGGCCGGCCGGGAAGCGGACACGGGGATATGGGTGGCGGGCGGGAAGGGGCGGGCGTCGCGGAAGACGCCGGACGAGCTGATGGCCATCGCCGGCCGCACCGGGCTGGACGGCGAGGCGCTGGTCTACAACAGCCGCATGAGCGCCAAGGTGGACACGGCGGCGGTCCAGGACGGGTTCGGCCTCTATCACCACTCCTTCTTCGTCACGTCGGCGGGCGACTGGGCGGTGGTGCAGCAGGGCATGCGCCCGGATGACAAGTCGGCGAGACGGTACCACTGGCTGGGCAGTCGGGTGACGGACCGGGTCAGGGAGCCACACGCCGCCATCGCCAGCGAGGGTCGGACCGGACGGGTCCTGGACCTCACCGCTCCGGCGTCCGATGCCGCCCGCGATGCGGTGGCGACGCTGGCGCGGGAGGAGCCGGACCGGATCGCCCGTGAGATCGACCGGCTGACCGTCCTGGAGATGCCCCGCGGCCACGCCATCGACATCCGCCGCGACATCGACCCGCGGCAGGTCCGCAAGGTGATGCTCTCCACGTACCAGGCGGCGCCCGAGAGCTTCGAGAAGGTCCTCGCCGTCCCGGGCGTAGGCGCCAGGGGCGTGCGGGCGCTGGTGCTCCTCGCCGAGCTGCTCTACGGTACCCCCGCAAGCACGAAGGATCCGGCTCGGTTCGCCTTCGCCCACGGCGGGAAGGACGGCTTCCCCTTCCCCGTGGACCGCACCACCTACGACGAGACGGTGCGAACCCTGCGCACGGCCGTCGACCGCGCCCGTATGGGTCGCACCGACCGGGTTCAGGCGCTCAAGCGCCTGCACCGCCTCAGCAACGCCTGATCCCACGACGGAGACGATCTCCCATGCGCTTCCTGCTCCGACTCCTCGCCACCGCCGCCGCCCTGTGGGTCGCGGTCCTCCTGGTCCCCGGGATCACCTTCACAGGGTCCTGGATCGGCATGCTGGGCGTGGCGCTGGTCTTCGGAGTGGTGAACGCCGTCATACGCCCGATCCTGAAGCTCCTGACCTGCCCCCTGGTCGTCCTCACCCTCGGCCTCTTCGTCTTCGTCCTCAACGCGCTCATGCTCTGGCTCGCCAGCGAGATCTCCCAGGCCTTCGGCATCGGGTTCGACGTAGACGGATTCATCGCCGCGTTCGTCGGGGCGCTGATCGTGGGCGTCGTGAGCACGCTGCTCAACCTGCTGGTCGGAAAGAGGGAGGCGCGGGAGACGCGCTAGGCCCTTCACGTGTCCGGGCGCTCCTGGACCGGGGCCGCTTCACGTTCCCGGGCGTGGACAGCGAGTGGGGGTGGTCGCGGACGTTGACGATTCCGGGCCCTGCGGGCAACCTCCCTCGACCGTGCCGGGGAGTGGGGGGACATGGGGGGTGTTCTCGCTTCGCGAGTAGCGCCGCTGCGCGGCGGTTCGCTACGCGTACCCCCGCTCGCCCTCCAGGCCCGGAAAGCCAGAAGGGCGAGCGAGGAAGACCGCCGAAGAAGCCGGCCCTACGGAATGACCGGCCTCGTCTGGACCAGGAACACGCCCTCCTTCCCGCTGGTCACGACGATCGTGCCGCTCTGGAAGTAGGGGTAGTTGCTCCACGACCCGTCGAAGACCGCCTCGTCCTCGCCCCAGGGGACGGTGTCGAAGAAGCCCACGAGGCGGGGCGCTTCGGGCTCGGTGATGTCCAGGATCCGGAGCCCGCTGGTGTAGTTCGACTGGTACATCAGGTTGCCCTTGATGTACAGGTTGTGGTCGATGGCCGGATTGTCGTGGATGTACTCGCCCGCGAGGACCGGGTCGTCCAGGTCGGCCACGTCCCAGATCAGCGTCCGCGTCCCCGCCACGACGCCCGCGGTCTCGTCGCCTTCGTCGTTCATGTAGAAGTAGCGCTGGTCCTCGGTGAGCCAGCCCTGGTGCGAGTACTGGACGTTGGGGTAGCTGGAGCGGGCCAGCCCCACGGGGCTCGACTTGTCCGTGACGTCGGCGATGCTCAGCGCGGTCTCGTTGGAGCCGAAGCAGATCTGCTTACCGCGGTGCTCCGTGTCCGGCCCCTCGTAGACCACGCACTGCGCGTCGTGGCTGTACCCGGTCCCCGCTCTCCCCGTCTCCGGATCGCTGAAGCACCCCGCGAACGCGGGCGCCGTCGGGTTCCGGATGTCGACCATGTGGAGCCCGCCGCCGCACGTCTGGCCGCCCCCGCTCGAGCCCACGGCGAACGCGTACCCGGACACCGTGTCGATCACCACGTTGTGGGCGCTGTGGATGCCGTCGTAGTGCGCGTCCGAGGTGAACGTCCGGGGCTCCCGGACGTTCCGGAGCCGCTTCAGGTCGAACACCTGCATCCCGTGCGGACCGGCGCCATCAGCCACGATGAACGCGTGGTCGCGGTACACCTTGATGTCGCGCCAGACGTTGGCCTGCGCTCCCTCGGTCATCGGCAGGTTGCCCAGGTAGCGCGGGTTGTGCGCGTCCGTGACATCGATGAACGACGTCCCGTCGTACCGCCCGACGATGGCGTACTCCCGCCCGCTCTCCGGGTCCGTCCACCCCCACACGTCGTTCACCTCGACTCCCCGCGTGCCTCCGATGTCCTGCACCGGCAGGAACGAGAGGAGCTCCACGTCCTGACACGGGAACAGGTCCGCGACGGTGCCTCCCGTGCAGTCGACCCTCCCCCCGACGATCGCCTCCATCCCCTGGACCTCGCCGGCCAGTGTGGCGACCTCGCGCCACCCGGCGCCGGACCGCTCCAGCACCTTCACCGCACCGATCCCGAAGTCGGCGCCCGTCACGCCGACGGCGGCCATCGCCCCCCTGACGGCCGCCGTGTTGCCGAAGCCGGCACCCCGCCGGAGACCGTCGGTCCCCAACTTCTCGACGCCGGTCCAGTCGCCGTCCTCCACGGTGAATGCGTAGATCCGCCCCTCGAACCCGTTGGCGCCCGGCGACGCGACCCAGACCGCGTCCCCCGCGTCGTAGAGCGACGCGCCGAACTGCGCGTACTGCGCCGCATCGAACGGGAGCAGCGTCCGCTCCTGCTGCCACCCCTCCTCCGACGCGCCATACACGTGGACCTTGCCCGTGTAGCTGTCCGCCCCGACCGCCGCGACCAGCAGCCGGTCGCGACGCAGCAGGACGGCGCTGCCGAACCCGTAGTCCTCGGGCGCGCCCGCCACGTCCATCCGCGCCGTCTGGGTCCACAGCCCGTCCGGGCCGCGCCGGAACGTGTAGACGGCGCCGCGCGTCCCGTTCGACTGCGGCGCGCCGGCGACGAGCACGTCACCCTGGAGGTCCAGCGACTGGCCGAACCACTGCCCGGGCGCCGCGTCCGACGCCATGAGCTTCGTCTCCTGCGCCCACCGCCCGTCGCGGCCCCGGCGCAGCACGTACACCGCGCCTGCGCTGCCCTGATGGCCCCACGTTCCGACCGCCGCCACGTCGCCATCCCGGGCCACGACCCGCCCGAACGCGTCGCCGGGCTGCACATCCGACGGCGTAAACCGCTGCACCTCGTGCCAGCGACCCGCGCGATCCTTCTCGAAGGCGTAGACGGCCCCGGTGCTCTCGTTCCACACCGTCGCGCCGATCAGCGCGGTGCTGCCATCCACCGCCACGAACCGGCCGAACCGGTCGCCCGGCGACGCGTCGGAGGCCTCCAGGCGCTGCGCCTGGCGCCACTGCCCGTCCTCTCCCCTGCGAAACACGTACACGTAGCCGGGGGTACGGTCGTTCAACGCCTCCCCCACCAGCACCTCACCCTCGCCCGCGGCCACGGCGGTACCGAATCCCTGGGCAGCCAGCGGCGCGACGACGAACAGCGCCAGCCCGCCGGCGAATATCGACAGCTTCACGAAATCCTCCTGAACGTGGTGATCACCGGCGGGCTTAGACCGTGCCCGCTCGGCGAGGGTTGCCGACGCGGAAGATGGCCGCCCGCCTCGCGCACGCCAACCCGCGGCACCGGCACCGGAGGTCCGTGGTTCACGGTCCGCGGCCTCGCTAGCGCAGGTCTCCGTAGAACCGCCACGACGGGCGGTGACCCCTCTCCAGCGCCTGGCCTGTAAGCCTCGCCCGCACCATCTCCACCGGCATCGGACCACCCCGCAGGATCGCGTCGTGGAACTCGCGCTCGCTCATCCGCCCCGACTCCACGAGATCGCGGTGGAGCGCCCGGAACTGCAGACCGCCTAGCATGTACCCGGCCTGGTACAGGGGCGGGTAGCTGCCGTTGAAGGAGCGCCGCACTTCCGCTTCGGCGTTCGCCCGCTCGTGCCCGACCCGCTCCACGAGGAAGTCGACCGCCTCCTGCGGGGTCATCCGCTCCAGGTGGAACGAGAGCGAGAAGATGATCCGCGCCGCCCGGTGCATCCGCCAGAACAGCATCCCGACGCGGTCCTCCGGGCCGCGGGCGAATCCCAGGTCCCAGAGCCGGAACTCCCAGTAGAGGGCGTTCCCCTCATGCCAGAAGGGCGTCCGGAAGAGCTGCCGGTGTGAGTTGTACCTGTCGGTCATGAAGCCCTGCAGGTGGTGCCCCGGGATCAGCTCGTGGTGCGCCACTGCCCGGGAGAAGTGCTCGTTGTTCCCCCGCATGCTCATGAGCTTGTCCGCGTGCTCCATCTCGTCCGTCGGGTACGAGACCCGGAAGACCTCGCCGCCCAGGAAGAACGGGCTCACCTTCTGGCGCTCCGGCGAGAGCATCTCCATCCGCCAGACCTCCTCCGCCAGCGGCGGGACCGTCACCAGCCCGCGCTCCTTCACGAACGCGATGGCCTCCTCCGCCAGCCGGATCACGAGCGCCGGCTGCTCACCGGGCTCGACGTGCAGCGTCTTCACGTGCTCCAGCGCCGCCTTCCAGTCCTCGCCGTAGCCCATCTCCCGCGCCGCCTTCCTCATCTCCGCCTCGGACCACGCGAGCTCCCGCTCCGCCAGCCGGATCAGCTCCGCCGGCGAGTACGGGATCATCTCGTGGAGCAGGTCCGCCTCCATCCCCGCCGCTCCGATCGGGTCGCCGACGACGGGCGGGTCCTCCCCTTCCGCGTGGCCGACCACCCGCCGCCGCAGGAACCCGCCGTACTCCTCCAGCGCCCGGTCCACCCGCTCGTAGGGATCGGACACCCACCACGTGAACGCCGGGTCGTACCCCGCGTGGAACGCGTACCAGCGACGCAGCGACCCGCGGATCGCGTCCACGGCGTCGGCCGCCCGCATCCCGACGATGGGCGACGGGGCGTCCTTCCCGCCTTTCGCCACCGCCGCCTCCGCCGCCTCCCGCGCCGCCGCGATCCGCGCGGGCATGGCCGCCAGCCTCGCGGCCACCTCCCGCCCGTCCACGGGCTCCATGCGCCGCCTGGCCTCGTGGAGAGCCACCAGGTCCTCCGCGAACGGCACCAGGGGCTGCGTCTGCGCGTACAGCCCCGCCTGCCGCTCGAGCTCGCTCAGCCGGTAGCGGAGCTCGTAATCCAGCAGTACCCAGTCGATCCGGCTCTCGGCGTCCAGGGCGGCGAAATCCAGCTCCCGCAGGCGGTCCCGCCAGCCCGCATAGAACCGGGTCATCCGGTCGCCGGCTTCGGCGGACCAGGGGGCGTCGTAGCGACGCCGGAGGGCGCCATCGTCCTCGCGGAACCGCTCGACGAGCCGAACCATGTCGCTCTCTTCAGGTCCGACGATCGGCGCCAGGGCCGGCACGGCGGGATCGCCTCCGAGCTGGGCGGCCAGGGGCGGGGTGGCTGCGAAGAGCGCGGCGATGAGAAGCAGGGGGAGCGTCGGTAACCGCATGATCTTTCTCTCCGAAACGGGAGTGTGCGCAGGGAGAGTAGTCGACGGGCGTGCATCAGGCTACGCACGGGCGGACGTGGGGGTGGTCACCGGCCGTTTTCGTGGGCGGGCTTCTTCCGGCCACAGCCGGGAGGCGCCCGCGAACCACACCCACGTCGGTCTCCATCGCCCCGGGCTCGCGGCGCCACGCAGCCGGACCGCGCCGCCCCCCGGAAGCTACTACTTGACGCTTGCTCCCCCACGCCTTCTCATTCCCTCCCGATGCGCATCGCCCTGCTGACCTACGATTACACCGACCTCGACTCGCCGCTGAGCGACAACGAGGTCACGTGTGATCCGCGCCCGTTCATCCCGGACGCCGAGTGGGTGGAGCTGGAGCTCGAGAAAGCCACCGCCGTCCACACCGTCCTCGGCCTGCCCCGCGACCGCTACGACCTCTTCTTCAACTTCTGCGACGGGTCGTGGGACAGCAGCGCCCCCGGCATCGACGTCGTCCGGGCGCTGGAGCGCCTCGACGTGCCGTTCACGGGCGCCGACTCCCGCTTCTTCGACCCGTCCCGCGAAGCCATGAAGCGGGTCTGCGCGGCCTGGGGCATCGATACGCCCGGCTACGTGATCGCGGCCACGGGGCGTGACCTGGAGCGCGCCGCGGATACGCTCCGGTTTCCGCTGATCGTCAAGCATCCGGGCAGCTACAGCAGCATCGGCCTGACGCGCCGCTCGCGGGTGGAGAATCCCGCGGCGCTCCGGGAGCAGGCGGGGATCACCATGGGTCTCTACGGCTCCGCGCTGATCGAGGAGTTCATCGATGGCGGAGAGGCCACCGTCCTCGTCGCCGAGAACCCCGGCCGGCCCGAGGACCCCACCACGTATACCCCCATACGCTACCGCTTCCCCGCCGGCGAGACCTTCAAGCACTACGACCTGAAGTGGATCTCCTACCACGGCCTCGAGGCCGCTCCCGTCGACGACCCCGGCCTGGATGGCACACTCCGGGACATATCCGCCCGGATGTTCCGGGGGCTGCACGGCACCGGATACGGGCGGTGCGACATCCGGATCGACCGGGACGGCCGGCCGTTCGTGCTCGAGATCAACCCCAACTGCGGCGTCTACTACCCGCTGTCGGATCCCGGCAGCGCCGACCTCTGCCTCGCGCACGACCCCGCCGGTCACCTCGGCTTCACGCGCCAGATCGTCGAGGCCGCCTTCCACCGGCCGCAGCGGTCCCGCCGCAGCTGGGAGATCCGCGCCGACCGCACCCTGGATTACGGCCACTTCGCCACGCGCGATATCGCCGCCGGCGAGCGGGTCGTCGCCTCCGAGGAGCGTCCCCACGTCCTGGTGACGCGCAGCCATGTCGAGGCTCGCTGGCGGGAGCCCCACCTCACGTGGTTCCGCAAATACGCCTGGCCGCTCACCGATGAGGTCTGGGTCACGTGGTCGTCCGATCCGGAGGAGTGGCGGCCCATCAACCACTCCTGCGATCCGACCGCCTGGGTCGACGGGCTCGACATCCTGGCCAGGCGGGACATCGCCGCCGGCGAAGAGATCACCCTCGACTACGCCACGTTCTGCAATGAGCTGATGCCCCCGTTCGACTGCCACTGCGGCGCCGCGGACTGCCGTCGCGTGATCCGCGGCGAGGACTTCCTCTCCGACGCGGTCGCCCGCTACGGACCCCACGTCACCGATTACGTCCGCCGCCGCCGCGAGGCCGCCGGCCTGGGCCCGATCTCCTGGGCCGAGACGACCCCGCGACGCCGCCGGGCCGCCCCCTGAGCCAGCGATTCTGCGGCCCGTTTCCTGCCCAATTCCCTTCCGGCTATTTACACGACCATTGACGTAGCCGGACCGAGGAGCGAGCATCGGGGTATCCCACCCCCCGGCCCGAGCATGAGTATGTGCGCGTAACCCTGTGCAGTGGAGTAACATGGCAGACACAGCGATCGATACGTCAGCGGGCGAGGAGTTCCACGACGACATCATATATCCGGCGACGATTCCGTTCCTCGTCATCCACCTGTCGGCTTTTGCCGCCATCTGGACCGGTGTGTCGCTGTGGGCCGTGGCTCTCTGCCTCGGTCTCTACGTCGTCCGGATGATCATCGTGACCGGCGGGTACCACCGGTACTTCTCGCACCGCTCCTTCAAGACGAGCCGCGCGGGGCAGTTCGTGCTCGCGTTCCTCGCCCAGACGTCGCTCCAGCGGGGCGTGATCTGGTGGGCCGCGATCCACCGCCACCACCACAAGCA
>JAHWKI010000205.1 GCA_019347975.1 Gemmatimonadota bacterium | reverse complement strand
AGCTCGCCCAGAAGGCGCGCGCCATCGGCATCCACCTGATCGTGGCCACGCAGCGCCCGAGCGTGAACGTGATCACCGGGCTGATCAAGGCCAACTTCCCGTGCAGGATCGGCTTCCGCGTCAGCTCCAAGGTGGACTCCCGCACGATCCTGGATCAGAACGGCGCCGACGCGCTGCTGGGGAACGGCGACATGCTCTTCCTCCCGCCCGGCAGCTCCGACCCGGTGCGGATCCAGGGCGCGTTCATCTCCACGGCGGAGACGGAGCGCCTGATGGCGTGGTACCGGGAGCGGGAGGACGGTGTGCCGGCTCCGGCGGCGGCGGCCGCGGCCGAGAAGGACATCCTGGAGTACGTCCGCGAGCGGGACGCCGAAGCGGCCGGGAACGCCATGGACGACGTTCTGGAGGATCGCGACGACCTGTTCCGACAGGCCGCGGAGGTGTGCATCCAGCACGAGCAGGGCTCCACATCGCTGCTCCAGCGGCGCCTCAAGATCGGGTACGGCCGGGCCGCGCGGATCGTCGACCAGCTCCACCACGCGGGGATTCTCGGCCCGCCGGACGGCTCGAAGCCGCGGGACGTGCTCATCGGCATGCCCGGGCTCGACCTCCTCATGGCCGGCGACACCGCGGAGGAGGAGCCGCGCCCGTCGTGAGCGGGCCGCGCCGGGACAGGAACGCTCGCCCCCGTGACAGGGTACCGACGCCTGACCCGAACCGAAGGTGGAGATGAAGACGCGCTCGATCCTTTTCGCGGGCCTCGGTGGCCTGCTGCTCCTGGTGCTCGCCGTCGTCCTCCTGAGAGGAGGCGGCGAGGCCCCGCCGGCCGATGCCCGACCCGTCACCATGGCCACGCCCGACCGGACCGCCGACGGGGAGGACTCCGTCCCGTACGCGGGCGAGCGGATCGGATCCGAATCCGGCGGAGCGCCGACGGCGGAGGAGCGGGCCGGTCCCGCGGGCGAGAGCCCATCGCCGGCCAGCGGCACGACGCCGGCGACGGCGTCAGGCGACGGCGCGACCGATGGCAGCGCGGCGGCCCCGTCCACGGGGAGCGCACCGGCGGTGACGGCCCCCGCCGCCCCGGCGCAGGAGGGCGTGGAGGAGATCCTCCGGGCGACGGCGCGGCGGTACGAGGACGTCCGGGCGCTCCAGGCGGACTTCGAGCAGCAGCTCACGAACGCGCTCATGGGGCGGACGACCCGCTCGACCGGGACGCTGTACCAGCGGCAGCCCGACCGCTTCCTCATGAGGTTCAGCCAGCCCGCGGGCGACGTGATCGTCAGCGACGGGGAGTACTTCTGGATCTACTATCCCAGCGCGGACCCGAAGCAGGTGATCCGTTCGAGCCGCGGGGCGGGCGGCCTGGACCTGCGGTCCCAGTTCGTGGGAGACCCCGTGCGGCGGTTCGACGCGACGTCGCACGGCACCGAGACGGTCCGGGGGCGGTCGACCCACGTCCTCACGCTGAACCCCCGGGAGTCCGTGGGCTACCGGCGGCTCAAGGTGTGGATCGACGCGGAGGACCACCTGGTCCGGCGCTTCGAGCTGACGGAGGAGAACGGGAACGTCCGGCGGTTCGACCTGACGGACCTGCGGGTGAACCCGACGCTCCCCGACGACCTCTTCCGGTTCGAGCCGCCCGCGGGGGCGGTGGTGGTGAGCCGGTAGTGGCCGCTCCCCCGCAGGGGGCCGCGCGGCGGTCGCTCCCGGTCCTCCCCGTGGACGCCGCCGAGCGCACGCCGACCCGGGTCCCGGCCGGGACGCGCGTCGCGATGATCACGCTCGGGTGCGACAAGAACACCGTCGACAGCGAGCGGATCCTGGGCAGCCTGCTGGGCGCGGGTGTGGAGGTGACGACGTCGCCGGAGGACGCCGACGTCGTCGTCGTGAACACCTGCGGCTTCATCGAGATGGCGAAGCAGGAGTCCATCGACACGCTGCTGGAGGCCGCGCGGCTGAAGGAGGCCGGCCGGGTCCGGGCGGTGGTCGGGATCGGGTGCCTCGTCCAGCGCTACCGTCCCGAGCTCGAAGCGGAGATGCCCGAGGTCGACCTCTTCCTCGGGCTCACCGACGCCGCGCGCCTGATCCCCGAGCTGGCCCGGCGTGGGCTCACCGGCGAGGGCGTCCCGCTCATGGAGCGCCCGATCCGCATGCTGGCGGGCGGGCCGCGCCACAGCGCCCACCTGAAGATCAGCGAGGGCTGCGATCACGGCTGCGCCTTCTGCGCGATCCCGCTCATGCGGGGCAAGTTCCGCTCGACCCCCATGGACCTGCTGGTCCGGGAGGCGAAGGAGCTGGAGGCGGCAGGGACGGTGGAGCTCAACATCGTCAGCCAGGACACGACGTGGTACGGGCGGGACTGGGCGCGGGCGCTGGCGCGCGGCGACGCCTCCGCCGTCACCGGTGCGGAGGGCGAAACGTGGTTCCACGGCCGGATCTTCGACGGGATGCCGAACGCGGACCCAACGGGGGCGGACGCCGCCGGGCGCCCGCCCCGTAGAGACGCCCCGACGGGGCGTCTCTACCGCGGCAACGCCGCGCCCGATACCACGCCGGTGCGGGCCGGGCCCGTGACGATGGACGGCATCGGCCGCACGGGCGCCCTGCCGCTGCTGCTCCGGACGCTGCTGTCCGAGACGGCGATCCCCTGGCTGCGGCTGTTTTACATGTACCCGTCCGGGATCACGCCGGAGGTGGTGGAGCTGCTGGCGGCGGAGGACCGGCTGCTGCCGTACCTCGACATGCCCATCCAGCACGGGTCCGACTCGGTCCTGCGGAGGATGCGCCGACCGGAGCGACGCGCTACCATCCTTGAGCGGGTCGGGTGGCTGCGGGAGGCGATCCCGGACCTGGCGCTGCGGACCACGGTCATCGTGGGGTTCCCGGGCGAGACGGAGGACGAGTTCGAGGAGCTGCTGGCGCTGCTCGATGAGGTCCGGTTCGACCACATGGGCGCGTTCGCGTACTCCGAGGAGGAGGATACCGCGGCGGCCGACATGGCGGACCAGGTCCCCGAGGCGGTGCGGCGCGAGCGGCTGGAGCGGGTGCTGGACCTCCAGCGGCAGATCGGGCGCGAGAAGAACGAGGCCCGCGTCGGCCGCCGCGTGACCGTCCTGGTGGACGAGGTGGAACGGGGGACGGCCACCGCCCGGGCGCCGTGGCAGGCGCCGGAGGTGGACGGAGTGGTACGGATCGAGGGAAGCGCGACGCTGCGCCCCGGACAGATGGTTGGAGTCGAGATCACGGACGCCGACGAGCACGACCTGATCGGTGTCCCGGCGCAGGGGGAGCGGCAAAATGGGTGAGCAGAGCGAGCGCCTCTTCGGGCGCGCAACGCAGGTGATCCCGGGCGGCGTCAACTCGCCCGTCAGGGCGTTCCGATCGGTCGGGATCGATCCTTTCTTCGTGGACCGCGGCGAGGGGGCCCGCCTGATCGACGTGGACGGGAAGTCGTACATCGACTACGTGATGAGCTGGGGCGCGCTGATCCTCGGCCACGCGCACCCGGCGGTGGTCCGGGCGGTCACGGAGGCGGCCGGGCGCGGGGCCAGCTACGGCGCGCCGACGGGGCAGGAGGTCGAGCTGGCGGAGCTCGTCGTCGACATGATCCCGTCGATCGACCGGGTCCGCTTCGTCAACAGCGGCACCGAGGCGACGATGTCCGCCATCCGGCTCGCCCGCGCGTTCACCGGCCGGGACCTCGTCCTGAAGTTCGCCGGCTGCTATCACGGCCACGCCGACTCCTTCCTCGTCCAGGCCGGGAGCGGCGTGGCGACCCTCGGGTTGCCGGACTCTCCCGGCGTCCCCGCGGCGCTGGCGGAGCTCACCCTCACCGTATCCTTCAACGATCTCGACGCGGTCCGGCGAGTGGCGCGTGAGCACGGCGATCGGCTGGCGTGCGTCATCGTCGAGCCGGTGGTGGGGAACGCCGGGTTCATCCCCCCCGCGGACGACTTTCTCGCGGGGCTCCGCCAGAGCTGCGACGAGACCGGCGCGCTGCTGATCTTCGACGAGGTCATGACAGGGTTCCGGGTGGGGCCGGCGGGGGCGCAGGGGCGGTTCGGCATCCGGCCGGACCTGACCACGCTCGGCAAGGTGGTGGGCGGCGGACTGCCGGTGGGCGCGTTCGGCGGTCGCGCGGACGTCATGGACCTGGTCGCGCCCGCCGGACCCGTCTACCAGGCGGGGACGCTCTCGGGCAACCCGCTGGCCATGGCCGCCGGCATCACGCAGCTCCTCTATCTGCGCGAGACCAGACCCTGGGATGCGCTGGAGCGACACGGTCGCATGCTGGTGGAGGGGATCAGGGAGGCGGCCGCCACGGCCGGCGTCGACGTCTGGGGGGGCGCGCTCGGCGGCATGTGGGGGTATCACTTCACGGCCGGACCGGTCCGCAGCTTCGACGACGCGCGGCGCGCCGACCCGGATGTCTTCCGCCGCTTCTTCCTCGCCTGCCTCGCCGAGGGCGTCTACCTCCCGCAGTCCCCCTACGAGGCCTGCTTCGTCTCCACCGCCCACACCGGCGCCGACCTCGCGGAGACGCTCGGCGTGGTCGGGGGCGCGTTCCAGGGGGTGGCCGCGTGAGGCGGGTCGCGGGGATGGGGATGCTGCTCCTCACCGGCGCCTGTACCGTGGCCGGTCCGCGTGAAGCGCCGCGGCCGGAGCCTGTGGAGCGAGTGCCGGGCGCGACGGGGGCCGAGCCCGCGGTCCGGGTGGGCGTCGTCGTGGACACCCCGTCCCTCGAGATCGGGGGGACCGCCGGTGTCGACCTGTTGGACGCGGAGGGCCGGGTGCGGGGCCGGGCGCCCGCCGGTCAGACGCGGGTGGCGCGCAGGGCCGGCGCGGGCGTCGAGGTGGAGGGGGGCGGCGAGGTGGTGCGCGTCTCGACCGGGCTCACGCTGCGCCCGATCGATGGGGGAGAGGTCGTGGTGAACGGGAAGCGCTATCGCGGCGACGTCCTCCTGCGCCTCTCGGAGCGGGGGCTCACGGCGGTCAACATCGTGGAGATGGAGACGTACCTGCTGGGCGTGGTGCCGCTGGAGATCGGCGGGGGGCGCCCGCCGGAGGAGCTGGAGGCGGTGAAGGCGCAGGCCGTCGCCGCGCGGACGTACGCGGTCCGTCACATGGGCCGGCGCGAGTCTCTCGGCTTCGACATCTACGGCAGCACCATGGACCAGGTGTACGGCGGCGCGGACGCGGACGACCCCGTGTCTGCGCGGGCGGTGCGGGAGACGCGGGGCGAGATCATCGTCTACGAGGGCGAGCCGATCGAGGCGTTCTACCACTCGACGTGCGGCGGCCACACGGCGGCGCTGGAGGAGGTGTGGGTGGGCGAGCCGCGGCCGTACCTGACCGCGGTGTCCGATGCGCGGCCGGGGGGCGGGTTCTACTGCGAGTCCTCGAACCGCTTCCGCTGGACGGAGAGCTGGACGCGGAGCGAGCTGGTGGAGACGCTGGAGCGTGGCCTCAGCGCCCACGTGGGACGGGACGTCGACGTGGCCACCGTCCGGTCCATGGCCGTGACGGGGCGTACCACGTCGGGGCGGACGGAAGCGGTCAGCATCCGGACGGACGCCGGCGACTTCCGCATCCGCGGCGACTCCATCCGCTGGATCCTCCGCCCGGAGCCGAACCGGATCCTGAACAGCGCGCTGATCGAGCTGCACACCGAGGGGAGCGGGGAAGTGACGGGGCTGACGGTGGACGGGGGCGGGTGGGGGCACGGGATCGGCATGTGTCAGATCGGCGCCGTCGCCCGGTCACGGGAGGGGCAGTCGTATCGAGAGATCCTGACCACGTATTATCGCGGAACCCGAATCGCGCGACTGTATCAGTGAGAGCCATGCGACGCACGTTGCTGGTGGCGGCGCTCCTCGCCGCCGGCGGACCCGCGCCGGCCCAGACGCTGGCGGACTACGATTACGAGAACCTCGCGCTGCGGGGCATCGGCGTGGACGTGGGCTACCTCTGGTCGGACAAGATCCGCGACACGGAGCGGTTCGGGATCCGGCTGGACCTGGGCTATGTCGGCCCCGGCGTCCGTATCGTGCCCTCGCTATCGTACTGGGCGTCCGAGTTCAACCGCTCCGAGCTGGATCAGCTCGCGATGCGGATCAACGAGAGCACGGGCGGCTTCATCGATGGCGGGGACCTGGCGCCCATCAAGTGGAGCGACCTCAGCC
>JAHWKI010000031.1 GCA_019347975.1 Gemmatimonadota bacterium | reverse complement strand
ACCGGACGGGATCGTGTGCGCCAACGACCGCACGGCCGCGCGCCTGATGCACACGTTGCTGGAGCTCGGTCACGACCTCCCCGGCGCCGTCCGGATGGTGGGGATAGACGACCTCGACTTGGCCGAGCTGCTGCCCGTGCCGCTTACGACCTACCGTCAGCCGACGACCCGGATCGGGGCCGAGGCGCTGGCCGCCATGCTCCAGAGGATCGAGCGGCCGGACCTGCCCATCCGCGACATCCTCCTCCACGGCGACCTCGTCGTGCGTCGGTCCTGCGGCGCGGCGTTGTAGGAGCGCTCGGGTGCCCGTGCGGGCTCAGGGCTCGGTGGCCCAGACGGTCCGCGGCGGGGGAGCCGGGAGCCCCACGTCGATGATGGCGCCGAGCGTCGCCCGGAGCGTGTGGACGAGCGGGCGCTCAATGTCGACCTCGAAGGCGCCGCCGCGGAGCCCGCCGTCGATATGGGTGATCCGCACGCCGACGGGCGAGCTCATGAGCTGGTCGACCAGCTCCAGGCGCACTCCAATTCCGTGGGGCCCCAGCGGGAGGCGCAGGTCGAGCCCGGCGCCGATCTCGGGCGCGAAGCGGGTCTCGAACCGGAGTCGGTCGATCGTAAGAACCAGGGTAGTGGTGCCGTCCACGACGATGATGTCGCCGCCCCCCGTCGGCGGGGTGCTCTGCTCTTCCGGCACACCCGGCCCGGGGACCGGCTCCTCCGGGTCGAACGTCACTCCCGACGCGCCGATCAGGAGGTAGGGCCGGATCACGCGGGCGACCGCGTCACGCGTCAGGCCGACCACCCCCTGCACGCCATAGGTCCAGACGTCGACGTCGGTCACGAACCGGATCGGCGTCTCGGGCTCGGGTGAGGCGTCACAGCGGGTTTCCCCGGCGGTCAGGCAGGCGCGCGTGAACGCGCCCTGGAACCGCACGCCAAGCGGACCGCGCCAGTACGTGACCGCTCCGCCGAGGGTCCGGCCGGGGGCCATCCCGATCTCGGGCATGAGCAGCCGTGTGGTCCGGGCGCCCGACGGGTCGTGCGTCTCCAGCACGACCTGCTGACTCCAGTCGGTCGAGAACGAGGCGCCGACCCAGAAGGCCAGGTCCAGTCGCGGAGGCCCGCCGGGAGGGGGGCGGAAGCGGTCACGCTCGAGCTCGCCCTGAGCCACCGCGACGGCCGACCCCGCGGACAGCGCCACGAGGGGCAGGGCGAGCACGACCGCACGCCTGCACAGGTTCATCGGTCCTTCCTTGTGGAGGGCACGGTCCTCGGCGGCAAAAAGAGGACCACCGCCGACGAGGTCCTCCGACGTCAATGCGGCGGCTGGATCAGCTCGAGGACTGGCGTCGATCCTGCACGCCCCGGGGGCATGGCCAATCCATTCGCCCGGCTGTTCCCGGCCCTGTCGGGGCGCAGGGGCGTGATCGAGTCCGTGGAGGCGCGGCGCACGTTCCGGGACGTGATCCTGCCGGAGCGGACGCGTCGGATGCTCGACGACGCGCTGACGCAGGTGCACAGCTACAACCTGATCTTCCGGGACTGGGGGCTGGGCGAGCGGCATCCGACGGGTACCGCGCTGGCCTTCAACTTCGCGGGTCCGTCGGGGACGGGTAAGACGATCTGCGCGGAAGCGATCGCGCACCACCTGGGCAAGCGGCTGCTGCTGGTGAGGTACGCGGAGCTGGAGTCGATGTGGTTCGGCGAGACGCCGAAGAACGTGGCGGCGATCTTCCGGATTGCGGAGGAGGAGGACGCGGTACTGTTCTTCGACGAGGCCGATGCGATCGCGGCGCGGCGTTCGACGGACGTGTCGCAGTCGATTCAGCGGGAGACGAACACCACGGTCAACGTGATGCTGCAGGAGCTGGAGCGATTCGACGGCGTCGTGATCTTCGCGACGAATCTGGCCGCGAACTTCGACCCGGCGTTCGAGCGGCGGATCCGCACGCACGTGCTGTTCGAGCTGCCGGACACGGAGGAGCGTGAGCAGATCTGGCGTGTGCAGCTGCATCGCCGCACCCCTCTTGGAGAGGACGTGGACTTCCGCGAGCTCGCGGCGCGCTACGCAGTGAGCGGAGGCGACATCCGGAACGCGGTCCTGAAGGCCGCCTTGTCCGCCGCGGCCGAAGAGGGAGCGGACGAGCTGAAGCGGATCCACCAGCGCCACTTCGTGGGCGCCATGGAAGAGGTCGTGCGCGCGAAGACGGTCATGAAGCAGTCCGTGATCGAGTCCCCGGAGCGGCAGTACGACTCGGCGCTGGCGGAGACGCGCCAGATGCTCCTTCAGATGCGGACGGCGGGCACCATTGCGGCGGCGGCGGCGGGTGCGGCGCTGCTGGTCGCGGCGATCGCCCTCATCCTCGCGCTCATGGCGCTTTCCTGACCGCGAGGGGGGTCTCTATCTTGCTCAGCGCCATCGCCGACATGGAGCTGCCCGTGCGCGGGCCGCAGGTCCCGAGGGTCTGGAGGGGCAGGTGCGGAGCAATCCTCGACGCGAGTTCCTCCGGCACACGGTCGACGTTCCGCTGGAGGTCGAACGGGTCGGCGATTCGGAGCCGCTCACGGAGCAGGGGATCAACGTGAGCTACGGCGGCCTCGCGTTCCTGTCGACCGTGTGTCCCGAGGTCGGCGAGATCCTCCGGATCCGCATCCCGACGGTAGAGCCTCCGTTCGACGGCCGCGCGCGCGTGGCCTGGTGCCGGCCCGAATCGGGGAAGTTCCTCGTCGGCGTCCAGTTCCTCGACTCCGCGGTGGCGTACCAGTCTCGCATGGTCCAGCAGGTGTGCGCCATCGAGAGCTACCGCAAGGAAATCGCGCGGCGAGAGGGGCGCGTGCTGACAACACAGGACGCGGCCGCCGAGTGGATCGCCCGGTACGCCGGACGCTTTCCCGACTCGCAGGTCATTCCCGGCGACGACAGCGCGACCGAGCCGGAGGGGTAGCGGACGGTACCGACTCACCTCGGCCCGGAGTGACGGCAGCGGGTCCCCTTCGGTACCCCACCACAGCGTGCCTCCGCCACCGACCGCAAGAGAACGCTTGGCCGTGGTGACCCTGGCGCCCCCTCGTTCGTGTGTCTCCAGGAAGGGCTCACCACGAAGAGCCCGACACCCGCCGGTCCTGCACAGAGGTGAAAATGGGTCGATCGACAGCGATGGCGGCTGTGCTCGCGCTGCTTCCTTTCCACGAGGTCGCCGCGCAGGCGAGCGTACTGCATCTGGGCGCCGGCCGGTCGGGATATGAGGCGCTCCAGACCTTTTCCACCAGCATGATGGCGGGGTTTTCATACGCGCCGGACGCGGCGGGGTGGACCAGCATCAGCGTAGGCGTTCCGCTCTCGCCGGGAGAGGACCCGTCGTGGCTCGCCGGGGCGGCGGAGAGAATGCTGGGCGTGGCTCTGGGCCCCGTCGGCGCTGGTCTCGATCTGTCTCTGGAAGGGTTCGGCTACAGGGATCCGTCGAGCGGCGTCGTCGGCATGGGCGGCACCGTGGGCGCGCTGCCGGCTTTGCGGCTCGATCGACCGGAGGTCGGGCTGCGCGTCCGCAGCGGCGTGCGCGCCCATGGGGCACAGTCGGCGGGATACAGCGAGAGCCGCGCGGTGCATCACACCGACCTGACGCTGGAAGCCCGCTTGCGGCGTACCGCCCTCGCCGGCGTCGAAGCGCGCTACGTCCGCAGCGCGGAGGGCGCTACCCCCTTCCTGGGCGGCTACGTCACGCTACGGCATTCGGCGGGCGAGCTGCGCGCCGATCTCGGCCGGTGGCTGGGTGACCTCGTCGAGGGGACCTCCTGGTCCGTCCAGGCCAACATCGGCCTCGCCCGCGGCGTTTCGCTGACGGGTGGAGCCGCGCACCAGGGCACGGACCCGCTGTATCTGTACGAAGGGCGGACGAGCTGGAGCGTGGGCATGTCCATGGCCGTGGGCGCCGGGAATCGTCTCCGCCCGACGCTGCCGGTGGTGCCGCGGGGGGCGGGCGTGCGGATCGCCGTCCCGGCGGCGGGTATCGACGGGCCGCTCCACGTGGCGGGCGAGTTCAGCCGGTGGGAGCTCGTGCCCATGAAGCGAGTCGAGGACGAGTGGGTCCTGGAGCTTTCCCTGGAGACCGGCGCCTACCGCTATGCGGTACGGGACGGGCACGGCCGCTGGTTCGTGCCGGAGACGGCCTATCGTCGCAGTGACGGGATGGGCGGTGAGGTGGCGTTCATCATCGTCGCGGATTGAGGGTTGGTGACCCGCAGGGCACCTGTTACGTCTAGCAGTAGAAGCACCATTCTCAACGAGGAGGAGAGCCATGAAGCGGCTTAGCATGCTGGTGGTGACCGCAGTACTCGCCGCGCCGTCGCTGGTGGCGGCGCAGCAGCAGGATCCGATCGAGAACGCCTTCGCCCGCGTCGCGGATGCCGGGATTCCGATCTCCCTGCTCCAGACGCTCCAGGCGGAGGGCAAGGCCAAGGGCGTGCCCATGAGCGTGCTGGAAAACGCGATGCAGCGCCGCGCGGACGCGCTGATCCGTGCCGGGGAGGCCATGAGCCGCGCCGGCGCGGACGCCTCCGAGCCGGAGCTGGCGGCCGGTGCCGATGCCCTCGAGGCGGGCGTGAGCGATGCGGTGCTGACGGCGCTCGCGGAGAACTCCTCCGGAGACCAGCGTGTGGCGGCGACCGCGGCGCTGGGCGTCCTGGTCGAGCTGGGCCACGTCCCGGCCGAGGCGCTGGCGCGCGTCGAGGAAGCGCTCGAGCGCGGACCGGAAGCGCTGGCCAACCTCCGCAATCAGGCGCTGGAGGCGCGGGCGCGGCGTGGGCCGCCGCCGTCCGCATTCGATCGCGCCCCGCTGGGCGTGCCGGCGCAGGGCGCGGCCGAGGGTCGGCCGACCCCGCCGCGCAGGCCCGGTGGTGGGCTCTAGCCGGTCGCGCGACGAAGGAAATGTCCGAAACGGCCGCCTCGTGACGAGGCGGCCGTTTCGTTTATGTCTTCTCCTTCGGCACACGGGTTGCCACCGGCCCGCAGCATCCACGCACACGGGAGCGTATATGGCGATCGGGCGGATCCTCGGACGCGGGAGCCTGCTGTCCCGTCGGGAGCAGGAGCTGCGGGCACGTGAGCAGGAGCTCCTCGAGCGGCTGGCCGAAGCGCTCGGCGCCTTCGGGGAGGAGGTCGCCGAGGACGATCTGCGTCATTTCCGCGAGGCGCGGGCGCAGCTGGACGGCCTGTTCCTCCTGGTAGTCGCCGGCGAGTTCAACTCGGGGAAGTCCAGCTTCATCAATGCCCTGCTGGGGGAGCGGGTTCTCCCCGAAGGGGTGACCCCGACGACGGACCGCATCAACCTGCTGCGCTGGGGTCCGGAGGTGGCGGACAGCATGCTGGAGCCCTACCTGCTCGAACGGACGCATCCCGCGGAGGTGCTCCGAGAGCTCAACATCGTGGATACCCCGGGAACCAACGCGGTGATCCGGCGCCACGAGGAGCTGACGCGTGACTTCGTGCCCCGCTCCGACCTCGTCCTGTTCGTCACCTCCGCGGACCGTCCGTTCACCGAGAGCGAACGCACCTTCCTCGAGCAGATCGGGGAGTGGGGGAAGAAGATCGTCGTCGTGGTGAACAAGATCGACATCCTGGCCGACGGCGCGGACCGGGAGGAGGTCCTCGCCTTCGTGCGCGATCACGCCCGGACGCTCCTCGGCCGGGAGCCGGAGGTCTTCGCCGTTTCCGCGCGGGAAGCCATGGCGGCTCGTGCGGCCGGAGACGAGGGGCGCTGGGACGCTGCGTTCGGCGCGGTGGAGGAGTACCTCCTGGAGACGCTGGATCAGGAGGAGCGGGTGCGGCTCAAGCTGCTGAATCCGCTCAACGTCGGACTCCGGCTCGCGGGGCGGTACCGCGACGTCGCGTACGAGCGGCTCCGGGTCCTGGGCGAGGACGTGGAAGCGCTGGAGCGGATCGACCGGAAGCTCGCCGAGTTCCACGAGAGCATGCTGCGCGACCTCCAGCCCCGCCTGTCGCAGATCGACATGCTGCTCCTGGAGATGCAGCGGCGCGGCGACGCCTTCTTCGAGGAGACGATCCGCATCGGCCGGATCAAGTCGCTGATGGACACGGACGCGGTGCGCCGTGAGTTCGAGCGTCAGGTGATCGCTGATACGCCCGAGCGCATCGAGGGGGAGGTCGGCCGCGTCGTCGACTGGATCGTCGAGCGGAATCTGGAAGTCTGGCAGGAGATCGAGCGCCACATCGATCGCCGCCGCATCGGCGAGCACGACAGGGAGCTCCTCGGCGACTTCGGCACGTTCCGCTACAACCGCGAGGCGCTGCTCGGCTCCATCGGCCGCCTGGCGCACGAGGTGGTGGGCGGATACAACCGGGACGCGGAGGCGCGCAAGATCGCCAACGAGGTCCAGGGCACCTTCGCTACGACCGCTCTGGCCGAGGTGGGGGCGGTCGGTCTCGGCACCCTGGTGGCGACGCTCATCACCGGCGCCGCCGCCGACGTGACCGGCATCCTCCTGGCCACGGTCCTCGCCGTGGGCGGGTTCTACCTGATCCCGCGCAAGCGGCGGGTCGCCAGGCGTCAGTTCGGGGAGCGGGTCTCCGCGCTGCGGGAGCAGCTGCGCGGCGCGCTGGAGCGACAGGCGCACGAGGAGATCGCAGCGTCGGCGGCCAGGATCAACCAGACCATCGAGCCGTACCGGCGCTTCATCGAAACGCAGCGGGAGCGACTGACACGCGCGCGCGGCGAGCTGGTGGCCGTCGCGGACGCGCTCGGCAGGCTGAAGGCGGACATCGAGCGCGGCTGACCTTCCGCACCGGCGCGTCGAGCGGGCCGCGGAGGGGATCCCGTCCTACCCCACCGCTCCCGTTCGACCGTACCGCGCCGCGAGGTCGCGGATCGCTTCCGGCTCCCCGATGATCGTCAGTCGATCGTCCTTCTCCAGGACGGTAGATCCCCTGGGGACGATGCCGTGGCCGCGCCGGCGGATGAGCGCGACCAGGGAGCCGGTGGGGAGGTCCACGTCGCGGATCGCCTGGCCGATCCACTCCCGGGAGGGGCCCGCAGGGTCCAGATGCAGAGAGAGCGCGCGCTCGTCGCGCAGCAGCGTCTGCTTCAGCTCGTGCTCATCCGTGGCGGCCAGCCACTGGGGGAGGAACGCCTCGTCGTCCACGTGCGTGGCCAGGTGTCCGAGCAGGCGGAGGTGCTGCCCGGGCTTGTCCGCGGGGCTGACGAGGAAGAAGACCGCGTGGACGGGCTCCGACGGGGGCTCCGCCCCTCCAGCTTCCTGGAGGCGGACGCCATCCCGCGCCCGGGCGAGGAGCAGGTCCGGCTGCTCGAGGCCCTGGAGACGCAGGTGCGGCATGGCCGCGCCCCGGGCCACCGGAACGAATCCGACCTCCAGCTCACGGAGGAATCCGTCCCGGAACACTTCGGCGGGGAGTCCCGTTCGGCTCGCCAGCTGCGTCGCGCCGAGGCCGATCGCTTCCGCCAGGTACCCGCTCTGGATCTCGACGAAGCCGGCCCTGGCGACCACCCGGTCGAAGGGGTCCTCCTCCCTCAGCCCCTTTTCCTTCACGATCCCCCGCAGCTCGAGATCCAGCCCCGCGTAGCGGCCCTCGCCCCAGCGGGCGAACGTGTGGAAGATCGCCCCCGACCGCTCCACTCGCGGCCGTGCGTAATAGAAGTACCACCCCGTCGTCACGGCGACGAGCCCCAAGGTGAAGACGATCGCCATCTCGCCCATTTCCGTGATGAGCCAGAACGGCGTCAGCGTTCCGAGGATCTGCATCCACGGGTAGAGCGGCGAGCGGAACCCGGGGTCGTATCCCTCGATGCGGCTCTCGCGCATGATGATCACCGCGAGGTTCAGCAGCGCGAAGAGCAGGAGCTGGAAGGCGCTGGCCAGCTTCGCGATCCCCTCGATGTCCAGCACCAGGATCGCCAGGATCATCACGCCGCCCGTCGCGAGAATCGCGATGACGGGCGTCTGGAAGCGGCCGATCCGCCCGAACGGCTCCGCCACCAGACGGTCCCGGGCCATGGCCAGCGGGTACCGGGACGCCGACATGATCCCCGCGTTGCCGGTGGAGGCGAACGCGGCCAGAGCGGCGATCACGATGAGCAGCACGCCCGCCGACCCCGGCAGCCAGTCGAAGAACTCCTGCGCCGCCGTCGCCACCGGCGCCAGGTCCCCCCGCAGCTGCACCGGGTCCAGCACGGCCACGATGATGTAGACGCCCAGCGTGTATACGACGGATGCCGTGGCCAGCGACAGCCCCATGCCCAGCGGGATGTTGCGGTCCGGGTTCCGCACCTCCTCCGATACGCTGGCGACCTTCGTCAGCCCGGCGTACGAGACGAACACGAAGCCGACCGTGGCCATGAAGCCGTTGAAGCCGTATGGCAGAAAGGGCGTGAACTGGTCCCGCGTGACTTCCACGAATCCGTGCGATCCCACCTCGATCAGCCCCTGCACGATGAAGAACGTCAGGATCACGAGCAGCGCCCCTACCAGCACCCGCTGCAGTCCCCCGGTCTCCTTCGTCCCGATGATGTTCACCAGCATGAACACCGCCGTGAGGACGATCGCCAGCGGTTTGATCGGCACTTCCACGAAGATCGCCAGGTACGCGCCCATCCCCACCAGAGCGAACGCGCTCTTCAGCATCAGCGCCACCCACGTCCCCAGACCCCCCACCGTCCCCACCAGCGGCCCGAGCGCACGGTCCAGGAAGTAGTAGGCCCCACCCGCACGAGGCATCGCCGTCGCCAGCTCGGCCACGCTCAGCATCGCCGGCAGGATGAAGATTCCCGCCACGAAGTACGCCAGCGGCACCGACGGTCCCGTCTTCGCCGCCGCCAGCCCCGGGAGCAGGAAGAACCCCGAGCTGAACATCGCGCCCGTGCTGATGGCGTACACGTCGAACAGCCCCAGCTCCTTCTTCAGGCGTTCTCCGGAGGGGATGACGCTCATTCCGCCTTTTTCTTCGGTTGATCCAGCGAGGACCCGCAGCCCGACGCAAACGCCCTGCCGCACTCCTCCTTCTCATCCAACCATTCACCGCAGGCGCAGATCCCACAAGCAGCGACGCCCAGGCTGCTCCCGTTGCGCACTCGTAGAATACAAAGTATACTACGCGCCGCACGACATCCCCAACCGGAGCGGTCATGGCGAAGCTCGGCGAGTTCGAACTGCTGGTGCTGCTGTCGATCCTGAGGCAGAAGGATGCGCCGTACGCGAACCGAGTGCGGGAGGACCTGGAGGCGAACGCGGACCGACGAGTGACGCGCGGGGCGCTCTACCGGACGCTGGACCGTCTCACGGAGAAGGGGTTCCTGGCGTGGGAGCTGGACCCCAGCGAGGTGCCGGAGCGGGGGGGGCATCCGATGCGGCGACTGCTGGTGACGGAGGACGGGCTGGCGGCGGTGCGGCAGGCGCGGGATGTCCTGGCCACGTTCCTGGACGGGGTAGATCTGCTGCCGGGTGAGACGTGAGCGCGAGGCCGCCTCGCCTGGCCCGGCGCTTCCTGGAGCGGGCCGTGGGTGGGGATCCGGCAGGTCCGGCGATCCTGGGCGACCTGCACGAGGACTTCATGCGCATCCACGGTGAGCGTGGTGGGGGGGCAGCCCGTCGCTGGTATATCCGCGAGGCGCTGCAGCTCGCCCTCGGAGTGTTCGCACGCCGAGCCCTTCGACCCGTTTCCCGAGGCACTCTGATGAGACGGTCCGGCGGCAGGCCGGGAATCCTGCAGGATGGCGTTTTCGCGCTGCGCGCGCTGCGCCGGAGCCCGGGATTCGTGCTGTTCACCGCGATCGTCATCGGGCTGGGCGTGGGCGCGGCCACGGCGGTGTTCAGCGTTCTGAAGCCGCTGGTTCTGGCGCCGCTGCCCTTCGAGGAGCCGGAGGAGCTCGTGTGGATCGCGAACGAGGCGGACCCGGGTGAGAGCTCCCTTTCCGCCGTGACGTCCAGGTCGGGAAACCTGCGGGACTTCCGGGAGCGGAGCCGGTCCTTCGAGGGGATCACCGGGTACAACGCGTTCTTCGAGCAGGCGGCGTATACGCTGACGGGTACCGGGGAGCCGGCGCGGCTCGTGGGCCTCGGGGTCGCGCACGACTTCCTCGAAGTTCTTGGGGTGAGGCCGCTGCACGGCCGAGGCTTCGTCGAAGAGGAGGGTCAGTGGGGCGGGCCCCGCGCGGTGATCCTCACCCACGGCTTCTGGCGAGGCCGCTTCGAGGCCGATCCCGGGATCGTCGGTCGTGCGATCATCCTGAACGACCTGCCGCGGACGGTGGTGGGCGTGCTTCCTGCCACCTTCGACTTCCCATCGATCTTCACGCCCGGGAAGCACGTGGACTTCCTGGTCCCCTTCCCGATCTCGGCCGAGACCGACCGATGGGGCAACACCCTGTCCATGGTGGGCCGGCTGCGGCCCGGGGTGAGCGCGGGGGAGGCGCAGGCGGACCTCGACGCGGTGATCGCCAATCTCGAGCGGGAGCAGCCGGAGCGGTGGGGGCTCGGTGCCGAGGTGACGCCGCTCCAGGCGCACATCGCGGGGCCGTTCCGTGCGGCGCTGCTCCTTCTGGCGACCGCCGCCGCGACCCTCCTCCTGATCGTGTGCGTGAACGTGTCGAACCTCATGCTGGCCCGCTCGCCCGGACGGGCGCGCGAAGTGGCGGTGCGGAAAGCGTTCGGCGCCACGCGTACGCGCGTCGCGCGCCAGCTCATGCTCGAGGCGCTGGGGATCTCGCTCGCCGGAGCGGCGTTTGGGGCCGCGCTGGCGTGGGGAGCGACGTCCCTGGTCGCGCGTACGGCCGGCATCCAGGTCCCGCTCCTGCACGCCGTGCGGGTGGACGGCTGGGCGCTCGCCTTCGCGGCCGGCGTGGCGGTCCTGACCGGGCTGCTCATCGGTCTCGTACCGGCGCTGCAGGTGACGGAGGGGGGCGAGGCGTCGGTGCTGCGGGAGGCGAGCAGGGGGAGCAGCGCCGGGCGGGGGGCTCGCCGGCTGCGGGAGACGCTGGTCGTGGCGGAGGTGAGCCTTGCCTGCGTGCTGCTGGTCGCGGGTGGCCTGCTCGTGCGGAGCTTTCGCGCCGTGCTCGAGGTCGATCTCGGCTTCGACCCGGCGAACGCGGTGGCCTGGCAGCTGAACCCGAGCGACGATTTCGAGTCCCGTGCCGAAGAGAGCGCGTTCTATGCGGTGCTGACGGAGCGGGTCGTGTCGCTGCCGGGGGTGGAGGCGGTGGGGCTCATCGATGCGCTCCCCCTCGGGCGCAACCGCACCTGGGGATTCAGCGTCGTGGGGGTGCCGGACGAGGAGGACACGGACGACCCCGTGTTCCCTCACATGATCGACCCGGGATACCTGGAAGCCATGCGCATCCCGCTGGTCGCGGGGCGGAACGTCGCGAGCCACGACACCGACCAGTCGCCCCCGGTGATGCTCATGAACGAGTCGGGTGCCCGGCGCGTCTTCGGCGACGAGGACCCGCTCGGTCGACGGATCCGCCTCGGAGGCAGCGAGGAGTGGGAGGTGGTGGGGATCGTCCAGGACGTCCGTCACGTCTCTCCCGAGACGGGCCCGGGGATCCAGATGTACATGCCCATGGCCCAGCTGAAGGATTTCAGCACCATGGACATGGTGGTTCGCTCACGGCTTCCGACGGAGCAGGTGGCCGCCGCGGTGTCCGCCACGATCGCGGAGGTGGACCCGGCCATGCCGACCCGCGAGTTCTGGACGATGTCATCCAGAGTGCAGCGTGCGGTGTCCGCCCGGCGCTTCACGCTCGGCGTGCTCAGCGCGTTCGGCGCGGCCGCCCTGCTGCTCGCCGGCCTGGGGATCTACGGCGTGCTGGCGCAATCGGTGGCGGAGCGGCGCGCGGAGATCGGAATCCGGATGGCCCTCGGAGCCTCCACCCCTGCCGTCGTCCGGAGCGTCATGGGCCGCACGCTGGTCCTGGCCGCCGGGGGGATCGCGGTGGGAGCCGTCCTGTCCCTGGGGAGTACCCGCCTGCTGGGGTCGCTCCTCTACGGCGTCAGCGCCACCGACCCCGCGACCTTCCTCGGGATGGCGCTGATCCTCCTGCTGGTGGCGGCCGTCGCTGGAGGTCTTCCGGCGGCCCGGGCCGCCCGCACGCGCGGCGTCCGCGTCCTGAGGGCGGACTAAGCGCGACGATCGTGCGGCGGGGAGACCCGAGCGCTCCGATCAGTTCAGGAACGCGTTGACCCGGTTGTCCGTCAAGCGCCGGTTCATGTCATGAAGGATCGTGACCTGGGTCGTGACCAGATTCTCGTCCACATCATACGGGCTCTGCGGATCGAACAGCTTCATCTCCTGGCCGGGCGGAATGTAGCTCGGAACCACCACGACCGTCCCGGGATCCCCCTCGCTGATACTCGGGTTCTGCTCGATCTCCCGGAGCATGATGGGAAGCCGGATCCCGAGGTCCGACATCCGTCGGCCTTCGAGGAGCATGATCTCCTGGCGCGCAAGGTGGAACGCATGCCAGATGTCATCGGCCTGTGTGAGCGCGAAGACGCTGTCCGGATCGAGTGACGTTCCGGAGATGGTCGGCACCGGGATCTCGACACCGGGCCGGTCCAGGATCAGCCCCGCGCGGAAGGGGCTCGTCGGGTCGGCCCTCACGACGATCTCCGAGTCCCTCGGGCGAATGGTGAGGTCGCCGTTGAGTCGGGGATCCTCGTCGATGAACGGCGTGGTCCCGCGGCTCAACGCCAGCTCGATCGCGTCCCTGAGGTGCCCCCTTGCCGTGAGCAGGTCGTCCTCCGCGAGGGCGGCCTCGGCCATGATCAGATGCATCTCCTCCGCCTTCGCCACCGCGATCGGCGCCGACCGGCTCAGGTACTTGGGATCCAGGAAATCGAGTCGCGGAAGGGGCTGCATCTCCTGGAGCTGCCGTACCACCAGGAAGATGTGCGGCTGGTTTTGGATCGACGTGGCGTCGAAGTGCTGCTGGAACACGAAGCTCGCGTCGGCGTCGAGCACCTGCTGGGCCGCGGCGATCGCCGCACCGGCATTGCCGAGCGCCCGCTGTGCCCGGGCGATTCCCGCCCGGGCGGCGAGCGCGAAGGTGCCTTCTCCGGAGGCGGCCAGGGAGGCGTCGAAGTCCGTGATGGCGCGCTGGAGGAGCTCGGAAGCCGAACGCGGCTCCCCATCTTTCTCCGTGGGGGCGTGGGTGAAGTTTTCTCCCAGGAGGAGGAAGGCCATGCCCCGGTAGTAGTGGATCTCGGCGCGATGCGCGGGCGTCGCGTCGGCATCACCCGGGACGATCCGCTCCAGGACGAAGTCCGCCAGGGCGCGGAGCTCCTGCATGTTCCAGTAGATGCCGGTGCCGGATCCCGTCAGGTTGACGTCCGACGGGCGGATATCCCGGGCGAAGTCCCATACCGGCGGGAGCCCCGTCCCGTGGATCGAGTAGTTGTCGCTCGTGACCTCGGAGATCACGATCTGCGAGCCTATCATCCGCGCGAACTGGGCCCGAAGGCCGGACAGGAAGGCCTGCGTCGGCTCCCCCGCCGCGGCCAGGTCCTCGTCCGTGGTCCTGGGGTTCTCCACCTCCGTGGGATCCAGGAAGTCGCACCCGGCGGAGGCCGCTAGCAGCAGCAGGGCGAGCAGCCGCGGAAGGGGCCCGCCCGCCCGACCCCACCCACCCGCGCCGCGTCCGTTTGTACGCATCGTTTCCTCTCCGTGACTATAGCCGATCGTCGCGGTGACCTTCGTCGCGCGCGCCATTAGAAGGTGAGCTCCACGCCGAACCGAAAGGCGCGCGGCGGTGAGACCGTGACGCTGGTCTGTCCGCCGAGCTGGAGACCTCCGCCGACGAGGCCGGCGAGCTCGGGATCGACGAGCGGATTCTCGCTCCAGATGGCGACGTTCCGCACGCTGGCGCTGAGACTGCCGCGATTCACGCCCAGCAGCGCCGCCCAGGAGGCGGGCATGTGGTAGCGGGCGGAGATCTCGCGGAGCTTGAGCCAATCTCCATTCATGAGGAACGCGGAGCCGGCCGCGCCGGTGCTGAAGCGTCCGATCGGCTCACCCGTCGCCGGGTCATGCCGGACCGGGAACTGGAAGCTCGGGACGCAGTTCTCTTCGAAGCTGGGGTGCCCCGGTGGGGGACAGTCGACGATCTCCCGCCGCCGGATCCCGTTGAAGGTCGCCCAGACGGAGCCCCAGTCGTAGACCTGGTGCCCTGCCGCCCAGTCGGCGAGCGCCGAGAGCTGGAGATTCCCGAAGAGGCTTACGCTGGTGTTGAAGCTGCCGCTGCGCGTGGGTGTGGGACTCAGGCCCGTGAACTGGAACTCGGAGTCGTCCAGCTTCCCATCACCGTTCGTGTCGATGGGCGTGGTTACGCGCCATGCCCCGACCTGGTGCCCCTCCTCGACGCGCTGCTGCATCCCCCCGGTCCCGGAGGAGACGATGTTGAACGGCGCCGCGCCGCCCATGCTGGTCACCTCATTGTCCACCGTCTGATAGGTCGCTCCGATCTCCCACGAGAAATCCGGGCGGTGGATGACGCGCGCGCTCGCGTCCACCTCGATCCCCGTGTTGCTGATCGATCCCACGTTGCGGATCTGCGTGCCCTGACCCGTGACGGGCTGCTCCGGAACGAAGAAGAGGGCGTCGCTGGTACGCGCGTCGAAGTAGGTGAAGTCGACGCCGACCCGGTTGCGCAGGAAGGCCATGTCGAAGCCGGCCTCGAAGGTCTTCGTCACCTCCGGCCGGAGGTTCGGGTTGCCCGGGTTGTCGAAGCGCGGCGCGCTCTCACCCCGGAAGGACGTGGCGCTGAACGTCACGTCGCGGAGGAAGGGCGGCGGGAACTTGCCCGTTTCTCCGTAGGCGGCGCGGAGCCGGAGGTGGTCGAGCCAGCCGGCCGCGAGGTCGCGGAGGACCGGCTCGTCCGCCACGTTGTATGCGAGCCCCGCCTTGGGGTACGCCTCGTACTCGACCTCGTCCCCGAAGCTCGTGCCCGCATCGACCCGGACCCCCAGGTTCAGGAAGAGCCGGTCCCAGAGTCCGATGCGCTCATCGACGTAGAGCCCGCCGGTGAAGACCTGCTGGTTCGCTTCCGAGGCGGTGATGTCGGCCGCCTCATCGAACGCCTCCGTCCCGGGCAGCGCGAATCCGCGACCGAAGGCCGTGATGATGCTCGTGTTGTCGCGGAACCCCTGCAGCCCGACCGTCAGACTGGATGTGAGAGGCCCCTCCGAGGGGTGGGAAAACGTGCCGGCTGCATCCATCGTGACCGAGAGGAAATCGCGGTCGAACCGATTCAGGGAGCCCTCCGGGTCGCCCGGCGTGAAGCCGAGCGGACTCAGGATCCGCTGCTGATTGCTCCGGCTGTCGAGGCCCACCGTCACCCGGCTGCTGAACCGCTCGGAGGCCTCGTGCTGGAGCCCCGTGCTGAACTGGAACCGGTTGACGGATTCGTTGATGTCCGGCATCACATAGATGTCGAACGCCTCGCGGAAGTTGTTCGCCGATCTCGGGAGCCCGGTGAAGAACATGACATCGCCGACCTCCAGCGAGGTGAGCGGATCGGCGATCGCGGTGCCGTTGAAGATCCGGCCGAAGTCGGAGCGGGTGTATCCGCCCGTGAAGTTCGCCCGCAGGGACGGCGTGAGGTGGGCGGTGACGTTGCCCCTCAAATTGAAGATCGAGCTCTCGTTGTCGGGCTGGATCCCATCCGCCTGCTGGACCCGGCCGGTGATCGCGTAGGTCACGTCCTCCATACCGCCGCTCACGCTCGCGTTGTAGGACTGGAAGTGACCCGTCTGAAAGAAATTCTCCGCCACGAAATCGGCCGGGATCCGTTCGGCCTCAGGATCGAAGTCGGGGTGGTCCGGCCAGACGAAGTCGGGGTAGATCATCCCCGCGTCCAGCATGTACTTGAGCTCCGGCGAGTCGAAGCCCTGCTCCATCCGGACGGTGAACCGCGGTGCCCCGGGCGTCCCGCGCCGCGTGAAGATCTGGATGACGCCGGTGGCGGCATCCGAGCCGTAGAGCGTGCTCGCGGCGCCGCCCTTCGTGATCTCGATCCGCTCGATGTCCGCGACCAGGAGGTCCGACAGCGCCGAGGTCTGCTCACCGCCGGTCCCCGCGGCCGTGGACTGGGCGTTGTCCACGCGTACCCCGTCGACGTAGATGACCGGTGTCTGTGAGCCGAAGACGCTGGAGACCCCGCGGAAGCTCATGAGCGAGGCGGTCCCCGGCTGAGCCGAGACCGCGCTCACGGTGGCGCCGGCCACGCGGCCCTGGAGGAGCTGATCCACCGACTGTACGGCTGCCGCTTCGATCTCCTCCCGGCCGATCACCGCCACCGACGTCGACAGCTCCCGCCGCTGCGCGGCTTCGCCCACACCGGTCACCACGATCTCGTCCATGGTCACCGCGGCGATTCCGAGCTGGAACTCCAGCATCGTGGTTCCGCCGGCGGTCACGTTGGCGGTACGCTCCACAGCCGCGAAGCCGATCCGTTCGGCCCGGACCGTCACTTCCCCGGCCGGAACGCCCTGGATCAGGAACTGGCCCTGCGCGTTCGCCAGCGCCCCGCGGCCTGTTCCCACCACCGTGACCTGTGTCCCCTCCAGGGGGCGTTGGGTCGAGGCGTCGAACACCCGCCCCTGGATCGTGCCTGTGCCTTGAGCCGCCAGCCCGGGCGGAAAGCCGAGTGCGAGCCCGCAGAAGGCGAGCGCGGCGGCGAGGCGGGGTGCTGCCAGACAAGTCTTCGGCAACATATTCGACCTCCGTTGCGGGATCCTGGAGCCGGAGAGTCGGGCACGGAAGGAGCAGAGCCTGCAGGCGGCCCGTCCTACGCGCCCTCTCGAGGGAAACTGTACCCGGAGTTCGACTCCAATCTGAACCGGTTTGCCCTCACCGTACAATCAGAACGTTCCGCGGTCAAATTCCTGCACGCGGACCGCGCACGCGCCGGTGGAGTCGGTCGATCCGCCGGGCAGTCCGGTGGAGGTGCTGCCCAGGGGTCTCCTCCGAAGCTACGTCCGCCCGGCGGCGCCGAGCCCCGCGGCCCGCCCCGTGGCCCACCCCCACATGAAGAGCACCGCGCGGGCGTGGGCGCCGGCGCCCCGGGGAGGAGCAGGATCGCCGGGATCGCGTGGCCCGGCGCGAGGCGATAGGTCAGATGGAGCTCGCGGCCGGCGGGGAGGTCTCGCTCCCGATCGAGCCGCTGGACGATCTGCTTCGCGGGGGTCATGGACAGCGGAGGGACAAGAATTCTGCCTCCCGCCGATGCCCGGCGCGGCGGTCGGTGACTCCATCGTCGCCAGGTCGCGCGCGGGTGATGCGGACGCCCGACACAGGGGACCGGCGGCTGGAAGAAGGATCTTGACAAGACCCGGCCGGAAGCTGAAAACTGAAATAGACAAGCGTGGAGACTCCGCGGAGGATGGATCGTCCTTCCGCCACCCAATCGAAAAAGGCTGACCGGCATCGGTTCACTCCGCCGGAAGTGCTCAGGGCCGTGTCGCGACAGCGCGGCACCGACCTTTTTCGCCCGTCGCCGACGATGGCCGAGGCGTCCCATCCCCAGTGAAAGGAACACATCGCATGGCTGGCACGACTGGTCTGAGTCGGGGCAGGGCTTTGTTCACGACCGCCACACTCGCCCTCTTCGCGGTGCTGCTCGCCCTTCCCGCCGAGGCGGCAGCGCTGCAGGAGCGAGCCACGGTGACGGGGACGGTCAGAGATGCAACCACGAACCAGCCGCTGGAGGGCGTAGCGATCCGCGTCCTGGGCACGGACGCGGGAGCGTTCACCAATGACGCGGGCCGCTACATCATCCAGGCCCCGTCCAACGGGCGGCTGCAGTTCAGCCGCATCGGGTACTCGGCCGTCGAGGTGAGCATCGACGGACGCTCGAGCATCGATGTCCTGCTGAGCGTGTCGGCCACGCAGCTGAACGAGCTCGTGGTGACCGGCTACCAGACGCAGCGGCGGGCGGATATCACGTCCGCCGTTTCCACAGTGGATGCGGAAGCGGTGGACCGACAGACCTCGTCCAGCGTCCTCCAGAGGCTGGCGGGCACGGTCCCCGGCGTCACCGTGGAGGCGGGCGGCTCCCCCGGCACGCGCAGCACGGTGAGGATCCGCGGAGTCAGCTCCTTCCAGAACAACGACCCCCTCTACATCATCGATGGCAACCCGGTCGAGGAATCGTTCGCCAACTTCCTCAACCCGCACGACATCGAGGACATCCAGGTGCTGAAGGACGCGTCCGCCGCGTCCATCTACGGCGCCCGCGCCAGCAACGGCGTGATCATCATCACGACGAAGAAGGGCGCGCGGACCGCCGCCCCCCGGTTCTCGCTCGACGCGCGGTTCGGTCTCGCGACCCCGGTCCGGGGCTACGATGACTTCCTGATCCAGGATCCGCTGGATTATTTCGAGTTCGAGCGGCGGCGGTTCGTCAACGCCGGGCAGCCTCTCCCGGCGTCGCTCCTGGCGATCTACGGCGATCCGGACAATCCGACGATTCCGCGCTACATCTTCGCCGACCCCGCCACCGTCGTGCAGACGGACGAGTGGGGTCGGCTGATCGAAGTCGACGAGAGCCTGTATTCCTTTCCGAACCGGCTGATCATGCCTGGCAGCGCCGGGACGAACTGGTGGGACGAGGTCTTCGGCACGGGCGAGGTCGCCGATGTGAATCTCGCCGTGCGGGGCGGGAGCGACGCCGCGCGGTACTCCGTGGGGCTCAACTACTTCGACCAGTCGGGCACCGCGATCCACAACCAGTACAAGCGCGGCACGGTGCGGGTGAACACGGACTTCACCTCAGGCAGGCTGACGGTGGGCGAGAACCTCACGATCGCCCTCGAAGAGAGCTTCGGCGGTCTCGCGGGCGACAACCTCGGCGAAGGCAACATCCTCGGCAAGAACATCCTGATGCAGCCGGTGATCCCGGTTCGCGACATCGCGGGGAATTTCGCGTCCGGCAAGGCGACCGGGCTGGGGAACAACACCAACCCGGTGAAGGTCGCGGAGTTCGGGCAGGACAACCGGAACCTGAACACGCGGATCTTCGGGAACGCGTTCGTCCGGCTCGCCATCACGGACCAGCTGGCGGCCAATTCCAGCTTCGGCATCAACAGCGGGACCGGCCTGTTCTGGGGCTTCAACCCGATCTTCCCCGAGAATTCGGAGCCGACGCTGGTCAACTCGATCTTCGAAGGTCAGTTCCGCTTCAACACCTTCACCTGGAACAACACGCTGAACTTCCGGCGCGCCTTCGCGGACGTCCACAACCTGGCGCTGCTGGCCGGCCAGGAGGCGATCTGGGGCACGACCAGGGGCGTGAACGCGAGCATGGCGAACCTGGTCTCGACCAGCGTGGACGCCCGCTACATCCAGCCCGCCCTCGGCGATCCGGCGACCCGCAACGTCCTCAGCTCGGGCGGGCAGAGCGCGCTGCTGTCGTTCTTCGGAAAGGCGGACTACAACTTCGACGAGCGCTACTACCTGAGCGGCACGCTGCGTCGCGATGGCTCCTCCCGCCTCGGCCCCACGAACCGGTGGGGAACGTTCCCCGCGTTCAGCGCGGGCTGGCGGGTGTCCCAGGAGCCGTTCATGGCGGAGAGCGACCTCTTCACCAACCTGATGCTCCGCTTCGGCTGGGGGATCACCGGGAACCAGAACATCGCTCCGGGACGCACGATCGACTGGTTCGGCGGCTCGGTGGGGACCTCGTTCTACGGGATCGGTGGTGACGACTCGGAGGTGGAGCCCGGGTTCCGCCAGACCGCGATCGGCAATCCCGACCTGAAGTGGGAGCAGAACGAGTCCTTGAACCTGGGGATGGACATGGAGTTCCTGGGTGGAGCGGCGTCTCTGATCCTGGATGTCTACCAGCGGGACTCGGACAACCTGCTCTTCAACCCGCCGCTCCCCGCGACCGCCGGTATGGCCGCGGCCCCGATCGTCAACGTCGGCGAGGTGAGGAACCGCGGTGTCGACGCGTCGGTCGGGTTCCGCGGGACCTTCCGCAACGACATCGGCTGGAGCGTGGACTTCAACGGAGCCACGTATTCCAACGAGATCGTGCGGATCGACGGGTCGCGCGATTTCTTCTTCGGCCCCATCAGCACGCGGACCGCGTCGTCGGTGACGATCAATGAGATCGGTCAGCCGATCGGCTCGTTCTACGGACTGATCCACGAAGGCACGTTCCAGACCCAGGCCGAGATCGATGCGCTGAACGCCGCGGCACGGGCGAGCACGGGCAATCCGGACGCCGTCTATCAGGCCGGCGCGCAGCCCGGGCGCTTCCGCTTCGCGGACGTAAGCGGGCCCGACGGCGTGCCGGACGGGGTGGTGACGGCGGCCGACAGGACCGTCATCGGCGACCCGCACCCGGACTTCACCGCCGGGCTTAACGTGGGGCTCGACTGGGGTAACTTCGACTTCGGCGCGAGCCTGTTCGGCACCTTCGGCAATGAGATCTACGACAATCAGAAGGAGTTCTACGTGTTCCGCGTGTTCCCCACGAACGTCCGTCGCGACCTGCTGACGGACTCGTGGACGCCGGACAATCCGGACGCGAAGTACCCACAGCTCGACGCGACGGACGTCTTCAGTCAGGCGCCGAGCAGCTTCTACGTCGAGGACGCTTCGTACGTCCGGCTCCGCAGCCTCCAGGTCGGCTATACGGTCCCGGCGGGCCGGTTCGGCGCGCTCGAGAACACCAAGGTCTACGTGCGCGGAGAGAACCTGTTCACCATCACGGGCTACGACGGGCTCGACCCGTCGCTGCCGGCGCTCAACGCGTTCAACGCAGGAATGGACGTGCGCGACCAGGCACGCGGGATCGACCGGGGCGTGTACCCCTCGAGCAGAACCTTCAGCGTAGGGTTCACGCTCGGCTTCTGAGATGGCAGATCGACAGTGCACCGACGACCATAGAACATCGAGAGCCCGAGAACGCGAAAGGCGCGAGGCCATGAAGCTGACAAGGAAGCGTATTCTGATCGGGATGGTGGTGCTGGCAGGTGTCACGTACGGGTGCGAGGACTTCCTCACCACCCCGCCGCAGGGGCAGCTGGACGCGCTCACGCTCGCCAACGCCTCAGGTGTCGAAGCTACCCTGATCGGCGCCTACCGGATGCTGGGCGGCTGGATCGGCGGGGTCGGTCTCTGGGGAGCGAGCGCGAGCAACTGGCCGTTCGGCAGCGTACCCTCGGACGATGCGTACAAGGGATCGGAGGCCTCCGACCAGCCCGCCATCAACGACCTCGAGCTGTACCAGTGGGGCACGAGCGGAGCCGAGACCTACCTGAACGCCAAGTGGAGGTCGGTCTTCGAGGCGGTGGTGCGGGCCAATTCCACACTGCGCCTGCTCGCCGCCGTGGAGCAGACCCCGGGCGAGCTCACGGAGGCCCAGGCCAACAGCATCCGCGGCGAGGCCCTGTTCCTCAGGGCTCATGCCCATTTCGAAGCCTGGAAGGTGTGGAAGAACATCCCCTACTACACCGAGGATGACACCGACTTCCGCGAATCGAACCAGGGCGTCGATCCGATCCCTCTCATCCTGGCGGACCTCGACCAGGCCATCGGGCTGCTGCCCCCGACGCCCAGGAACGGTGAGGTCGGACGGGTCACCGAGTGGACGGCCAAGGCGTACAAGGGCCGGGTACAGGCCTATTCCGGGGACTACGCCGGGACGCTGGAGACGCTGCGGGACGTGGCCGACAACGGGCCCTACCAGCTCGAGGCGAACTTCCACCGCGTCTGGACCGGGTTCGCGGAGTTCGCGAACGGACCGGAAACGATCCTGGCCTACCAGGCCACCGTGAACGACGGGAGTCCCAGCGGCGACAACTCGAACTGGGCCGAACGCCTGAACTTCCCCCACTCCGGCAGCCCCTTCGGCTGCTGCGGCTTCCACCAGCCGTCGCAGAACATGGTCAACTTCTTCAAGGTCGACGCCGCCGGGCTGCCCCTCGCGATCAGCGGTGGCGATCTGACCCCGCTGACCGCCACCGCTTCGTGGAACGCCAGCGACGCCGAGCTGGAGGGCGGGAGCACGATCCCGGTGGATCCGCGCCTGGACTGGACCGTCGGCCGCGACGGCGTCCCCTACAAGGACTGGGGAGTGCACGAGCCGGACTGGATCCGGGACCCGACCTTCGGAGGGCCCTACAGCCCGAAGAAGCACGTCCACGAGGAGGCGAGCGGCGCGGTCAGCAACGTCGGGTGGAACGCCCAGCACCTGAACGCCGTGAACATCCACCTCTACCGCTACGCGGACCTGCTTCTGCTGCTGGCGGAAGCGGAAGTCGAGGCGGGGTCGCTCGAGAACGCGCGGGTGATCGTCAACCAGATCCGTGCGCGGGCGGGCGTGGCGGCGCAGGGCCCCGGCACGTCAGCCGATGACATCGCAGTGCCGATCGATGACCCGTCGATCACGTGGGCGGATTACGAGATCGGCGAGTATGCGTCCTTCCCGACTCAGGAGTATGCCCGGTCGGCCGTCCGGTACGAGCGGAGGCTCGAGCTGGCGATGGAAGGACACCGACTCTTCGACCTCCAGCGCTGGGGAATCATCGAGCCGGTGCTCAACGACTACATCGCGGTGGAGGCGACGAGAATGCCTCACCTCGGCGCGGCGGCCACCGTGACGGATGTACACAACGTCTTCCCGATTCCGCCGGTCCAGATCGAGCTGAGCAGGGTGGGCGGAGAGAATCGCCTCGTTCAGAATCCCGGGTGGTGAGGAGAGCCTGAGCGCCGGTACCAGGCGCGGAGTGTGTCCCGGCGCGCGAGCCCTCCATGAGGAGGTTCGCGCGC
>JAHWKI010000204.1 GCA_019347975.1 Gemmatimonadota bacterium | reverse complement strand
CGAGTTGGATGCTAGACGATTGGCTCCATGGACGCCAGTACACGCCACCTCTCCCGCGGCGTACAGTCCGGGCAATCCGGTCCTTCCATCCTCGTCGGTGAGCACGCCGCCGCACGCGTAATGAGCCGCGGGGACGACGGGGATCGGCTCGCGGAGCGCGTCCACCCCCCGCTCGGCGCACGCGGCGACGATGTAGGGGAAGCGGCGAGCCACCACGTCGGGGCCGATCGGGGCCAGGTCCAGCAGCACGAACGGGTCGCCCCGTTCCTTCAGCACGCGGTCGATCGCCCGGGCCACGATGTCGCGGGTGGAAAGGGATCCCTCCGCGTGACCTGCCATCACCGGCTCTCCGGCACGGGTGCGCAGGATCCCCCCCTCCCCGCGGACGGCTTCGGAGATCAGCACCGCCTGACCTTCCGCCGGATACAGCGCCGTGGGGTGGAACTGCACGAATTCCAGGTTGGCCACGGGGGCGCCTGCGCGGTAGGCCATGGCCACGCCATCGCCGGTGGCGATCTCGGGGTTCGTCGTATGGCGGTAGACGCGGCCGAGCCCGCCGGTCGCCAGCAGCGTGCGCGGGGCCCGGAGCGCGAGGAGCCGGCCCTCCCGTTCGTCGAAGACCAGGGCGCCGGAGCAGGCGCGGCGGCCGTCGCGGCGGGAGACGAGGAGATCGAGGACGATGTGGTCCTCCCGGACATCGATCCGCGAGTGCGCGGCGACGGCCTGGAGGAGCGCGCGCTCGATCTCCCGGCCGGTCAGGTCCTGTGCGTGGATGATGCGGCGGCGCGAGTGTCCGCCCTCACGGCCGAGAGAGAGCCGCCCCTGCTCCGTCGTGAAGCGCGCGCCCCACGCCATCAGCTCGCGAACCCGCTCCGGGCCCTCCCGCACCAGCCGTCGCACCGCCGCCTCGTCGCACAGCCCCGCCCCCGCCTTCAGCGTATCCTGCACGTGAAGCTCGAAGCTGTCCGCGGGGTCCATGACCGCCGCGATCCCGCCCTGCGCGTAGTTCGTGCTGGAGTCCGCCCGCCGCTTCTTGGTCACCAGCGTCACCCGCGCGTGCGCGGCGGCCTTCAGCGCGAACGTCAGCCCGGCGATCCCGCTCCCGATTACGAGGATGTCCGTGTGCCACCCGTCCTTCACGGCACCAGCCCTTCCAGCGTCCGCAGGACGCGGTCCCGCCCTCCCTCGAACACGACCTTCTGCTCCAGGATCCAGAGATCCGCTTCGCGCATCAGCGGCGCCAGCTTCACCGCGTCCTTCGCCGTCATTACGACCGGTGCGCCGGCCGCGAGCCGGAGGAGCGCGTCCGCCTCCCGCTGGGTGTACGCGTGGTGATCGGGGAAGGCAATGGCGTCGTCCAGGCGCGCCCCTGCGGCCTCGGCCTGATCGAAGAAGTCGTCCGGGCGAGCGATCCCCGCCACGGCCAGCGCGCGCCCATGCGGCGTCCCGTCGCGGGCCGTTCCGTCCGGATGGATCCACCTGCGGGCCTCCAGGGCCGCCCGCGCCGTTGGACGCCGCGACGCGCGGGCCACCGCCGCCTCGACCGCCGCAGCGCGTTCCGGCGAAGCGGTACGGCGGGTGACGATCACCAGGTCGGCCCGTCGCAGCGCCGATGGGGGCTCGCGGTAGGGCCCGCGCGGCAGCAGCCTGGCCGGGCGAGTCCACGCCTCCGCGGCGACGAGGACGATGTCCAGGTCGCGGCCGATCCGACGGTGCTGGAACGCGTCGTCCAGGACCAGGAGATCGGCGCCCATGCTCATGGCACGCCCGGCGCCCCGGAGCCGGTCCCGGTCCGCGACTACGGGGAGGTCGGGGAACCAGAGGCGGTGGAGGGCGGGCTCGTCGGGGGCGTACCCGCCGTGCAGAATACCGGGCGTCCAGCCGCGGCGGCGCAGGAGCCGGACGACCCAGCGGACCATGGGGGTCTTGCCGGTCCCCCCGACGGTGATGTTCCCGATGCTGATGGCCGGGACGGGGGTCACGTCGGTGGGTGCGAGACCGGCGCCGTACGCCGCGTTCCGGGCGCCCATGACCGCGCGGTACCCGAGCTCCGCCGGCGTGAGGACGGCGCCGAGGAGGCGCGCCTTCAGGCCCGGCTCCCTCTGCCCCTCCCACAGCCTCTGGACGACATCGACCGGGCCGAGAGGAGCCGTGCCGTCTTCTTCCTTACCGGTCCGGTCCGCCATCCCGGTCCGCCTCCTCCGTCATCGCGTTGAGCTGCCCTTCCAGCTCCCGGGCGTGCGTCGCCAGCTCCCGGGCATCCGCCTTCCGCGGGATTCTCCGCGGCTCGCCGTACAGCACGCGCACCGTGCTGAACGGCTTCGGGATGCAGAATCTGTCCCACGAGCCCGGCCACCACGCCCGGGCGCACCCCGCCGTGAGCGGCACGATGGGCAGGCCCGTGAGCTGAGCGGCGGTGATCACGCCCGGCTGGAGCTTCTGGCGCGGCCCTCTCGGACCGTCCGGCGTCACGGCCAGAGACCACCCGTCTCGTGCCCGTCGCACCATCTCGCGGAGCGCCTCCCCCCCGCCGCGGCTGGACGAGCCACGGACCGTGGCGAACCCCCACCCTTCCACCACCCGGGCGATGTACTCGCCGTCTCCCGAACGGCTGATCAGGGGCGCGACCCGCTCCCCGCGCTTGTAATAGGTCAGCGGCAGCAGGCGCCCGTGCCACAGCGCGAAGATCACCGGCTGCCCCGCGTCGCGCAGCTTCGTGTACCGCTCGCGTCCTTCCACCTCGAAGCGCACCGTTCCCAGGAGACCGTTCAGCACCAGCCGACCCGCGGCGCCCCCGACCCGGTATTTCAGCTTCATCCGCCGATCAGCTCCGCGGCCAGATCCGCCACCCGCTCGGACGCAGTGGCGGTACCCTCGGGCCGGAGCGCCTCCTGCACCTCCCGCACGCCCGCCAGCGCCGCCGCCCGTGCGGGTCCCTCGTCCACCAGCGGCAGCAGCACCGACGCCAGCGCCGCCGGCGTGGCGTCCTCCTGCAGGAGCTCGGGAGCGATCCGGCGCCCGGCGACCAGATTCGCCAGCCCCACGTGCTCCACCTCAACGAGGCGACGGGCCAGCCAGTAGGTGGCCGGGTGGGTCCGGTAGGCGATCACCATGGGCACGCCGGCCAGGGCGGTCTCCAGCGTCGTCGTCCCCGACTTCACCAGCGCCACATGGGCGTGCGCCTGCAGCGCTCGGGCGTCCGTGGTCATGGGGAACGGCGAGGCGGCGTAGGCGGCCTCCTCCACGTCCGGGGACCGGGCCACCACGGGCTGCAGGTGCCACCGCGCCTCCACCACCCGCCTCGCCGTCTCGACGAAGAGATCCAGGTGGCGGTCCACTTCCTGCCGCCGCGATCCGGGGAACAGCGCCAGGATCCGGCGGGCGGGGTCCAGGTCCAGCCCGCGACAGAACGGCTCCCGCTCCTCCACCGTCTCCGCGCGGAACGCCAGCGGATGGCCGACGAAATGGACATCCGCCTGGTGCTCCCGGAACACCGCCTCCTCGAACGGCAGGATCACCGCCAGCCGGTCCGCCAAGGCCGCGAGCTTCCCGGCCCTGCTCCGGTGCCATGCCCATACCTGCGGGGCGATGTAGTAGAGCACGGGGATCTCCCGATCGGAGGCGCTTCGGGCGAGGCGGAGATTGAACCCCGGGTAATCGATGGGGACGACCAGGTCGACGCCCTCATCCTCGAGCACGCGAGCGGACCGGCGGAGCAGACGGACGAAGAACGGCAGGTGCCGAAGGACCTCGGCGAAGCCCATCACCGCGAGCCGCTCGAAGGGGACGATCGCCTCGACGCCCTCCGCCTGCATCCGCGGTCCCGCCAGCCCCAGCAGCCGGGCTCCCGGCCAGCGCCGCCGCAGCGCCCGCGCCAGCGCCGCCCCGTGAACGTCACCCGACGGCTCGCCCGCGGAAAGAAAGATCGTCGGGCGCGAAGCCATCAGGCGATCAACCGATGCCGGAGAGATACCAGATGACGATGGCGGCCACGATGAGCCCGATGATCAGCCGGCTGAGCCTGGGCGGCCGAACCGGCCCGATCGACTCGGACTTACGCTCTCGCCGAATTCGTAGCAGCGACATGTTCCTCGATCCGGTCCACGATCTCGAGCGCCGCCGAGAGTGCGCGCCGTCCGTCCTCACCCGAGACCTTGATGGGCGCCTCTCCGACGACGGCGGCCACGAACGATTCCAGCTCCACCCTCAGCGGCTCGCGGCCGTCCCCGACCAGCTCCACGCGCTCCACCAGGCTCTCCAGGCTCCCGGCCGGCGCCGGGCGCCCGGGCTCCAGCACCACGCCCGGCCGCAGCCGGAGGAACTCCCCTCGCCCGGCCGCCAGGTCCAGGCTGATGTACCCGCTCGGCTGGAAGAAGCGGATCTTGCGCATCCGCTCCAGGGAGACGCGACTCGCCGTCAGATTCGCCACTCCGCCGCCTTCGAACTCCAGCCGCGCGTTGGCGATGTCCGGGCTCGGAGTCAGCACCGGAATGCCGGCGGCAGAGATGGACGTCACCGCCCGCTTCGCCAGGCTGAGCACCAGATCCAGGTCGTGGATCATCAGGTCCAGGACCACGGCCACATCCGTGCCCCTCGGTCCGAACGGCGCCAGTCGATGGCTCTCCACGAACAGCAGCTCGTCCAGGTACGGCTCCGCCGCGCGGATCGCGCCGTTGAACCGCTCCACGTGTCCGATCTGGATCTGCGCGCCGCTCGCCGCAGCCGCCTCCAGGATCACGTCCGCGGCCGTCAGCGATGGGGCGATCGGCTTCTCGATCAGGACATGAACGCCCCGCTCCACCGCGGCGGTGCCCACGCGCTCGTGCGCCGACGTCGGGACCGCCACGACCAGGGCGTCCACCGCGTCCAGCAGGGACTCCAGCTCCGCGTGCGCGGGGACGCCCAGCTCGCCGGATACGTGGGCGAGGCGATCCGGGTTGCTGTCGTGGATCCCCGCGAACGTGGTCCCGGGGAGCTCCCGCGCCAGCCGGGCATGATGAAAGCCGAGGCTGCCGACCCCCACGACGCCTATTCGAAGGGCCATGACGCCATCAGAGCGCGACCCCGCGCTCGCTCTCTTCCACGAACGCGATGAACGTCTCCACTTCCGGGAACGGGGCCAGCTCCGCTCGCGCCCGCGCGATCGCCTGCGAAATGTTGTGCTCCGAGGCGAAGAAGAGGCGGTAGGCGCGCTTCAGCTCCAGCCTCACCTCCTCGCTGAATCCGCGCCGGCGCAGCCCCACGCTGTTCAGCCCCGACAGCTCCATCGGGCTCCCCGCGGCCCGCACGTATGGCGGCACGTCCTTGCTCACCCGGGTCGCCCCCCCTACGAACGCGTGCGTGCCGATCCGCACGAACTGGTGGATCGGCGTGAGACCTCCGACGATCGCCCGCTCCCCGATGGTCACGTGACCACCCATGTTGACCGCGTTGGACAGGATCACGTGATCCCCGATGTGGCAGTCGTGCGCCACGTGGACGTACGCCATGAGCATGCAGTCGGATCCGATCACCGTGCGCCCGGACGCCTGCGTCCCCCGGTTCAGCGTGGCGTACTCCCGGATGACCGTTCGGTCCCCCACCACGAGCTGCGTGTTCTCCCCCTCGAACTTCAGGTCCTGGGGGTCCGTTCCCAGGACCGCCCCGTGGTGGATCCGGCAGTCACGCCCCACCACCGTGTCCCGCTCGATCAGCGCGTTGGACCCGACCACGGTGCCCGGACCGAGGACGACGCCCGGGCCGATGATCGTCCACGGGCCGACGCTCACGTCGTCCGCCAGCTCCGCGGCTTCGTGGATCAGCGCGGAGGGGTGGATCCCCGTCCAGAGCGGCGTCTCTGCGCTCAGCGTCTTGCTTTCCATCACTTCTCCACGATCCGGGCCATCATTTCCGCCTCCGCGGTCAGCTGGCCGTCGACATAGGCCACCCCCTTCATCCGGCACGTGTGTCGCCGGAACTGGATCATCTCCAGCTCGAACACCAGCTGGTCCCCCGGCGTAACCGGCCGCCGCCATTTCACGTTGTCCATGGTCATGAAGTAGACGACCTTGTCCTCCGGATTCTCGATGGCGTCCATCAGCAGCAGCCCCCCCACCTGTGCCATCGCTTCGACGATCAGCACGCCCGGCATCACCGGATGGCCCGGATAGTGGCCCTGGAAGAACGGCTCGTTGATCGTCACGTTCTTGATCCCGACGATCCGCTTCCCCGCATCGAAATCGATGATCCGGTC
>JAHWKI010000030.1 GCA_019347975.1 Gemmatimonadota bacterium | reverse complement strand
GAGCGCGAGCTCCGGTCGCTGATGCTCCAGCGGCTGGCGATGGAAGTGGCGGTGGAGGACGCCGGAATGGACGAGCAGGAGCTGCGCGAAGCGTACGCCCGGTCCCCCGAGCCGGAGCTGGTGGTCCGTCACCTGGTAGTGCTTTCGGAGCGATGGCGGACGGAGGAGCACCGTGACTCGGCGCGGGCGCGGGCGGCGGAGGCGCTCCGGCGGGCGCGCTCCGGAGAGCGGTTCGCAGACGTGGTCGCCGAGTACTCCGACGAGCCGGGCGCCGCGGAGCGTGGTGGTCTGCTGACGCCCGGGCGGGAAGGGAGCTGGGTCCCGGAGTTCTGGGCGGCCGCCCGAACACTGCACGAGGGCGAGCTGAGTGACGTGGTGGAGACCGAATACGGGTTTCACGTGATCCGCCTCGAGGAACGCCGCGCCGTGCCCTTCGAGGAGGTGCGCAGGGATGTGCTGGAGCGATTCGTGGATCTTCCCTCCGCGCTCTCCCGGGCGCAGGACTGGGTCGCCACGCAGGCCGGAGCGCTGATGGTGGATACCGCGGCGGTGGACGCCTGGCGCACGTCGGCGCCCGATGCTTCGGCGGCGGACACGCTGGTGCGGTGGCCTGCCGGGGACGGCATCGGAGCGCTGACGGCGAAAGAGCTGGACCTCTACGTCGCCACGGCTGGCCCCCGCCCCGAGAGCGCCACCCGGACCGCGAACCAGGCCGAGGCGGTGGCGGTGGCGACGGCCGCCGCGCGAAGCCAGCTCCTGGCCGACCGGGCCCGCCGGCGTGGGCTGGAGCCGTCGATCGCCCAGCGGGCGGCGGTGGAGCGGCGCCTGTCGCAACGGATCGCCGGCTGGGCGGAGGTGTTCGGGTTCGAGGAGGGGATGCGACCGCGGGCGGTGAAGGAGGCTGCGCTGGAGGCGCTCGGCATGGAGGGACAGGCTGCGGCCATCGCGCGCCGGGAGCTGGCGCCCCTCTCGGGCGTGCTCCGGGCGCTCGTTCCTGTCAGTCGTCCAGAAGAGCAGACGCCGTAAAGAGGGAGAGAAGGGCGTAGCCGGCGCGCTCGAGCCGCTCCCGCCCCGCCTCCTCCCGGTCGACGACAGAGAGCACGCCCAGCACGCGGCCCCCGCTCTCCTCGACCACCTGGATCGCCCGGAGCGCGCTGTCCCCGGTGGTCACCACGTCCTCCACCACCACCACATCCGTTTCGGGCTGAAACCCGCCTTCGATCCGACGGCCGGTGCCGTGGCCCTTGGCCTCCTTGCGCACGGTGAACGCATCGAGAGAGCGGCCGGCGGCCGCGGCAGCGTGGGCGATGGAGTAGGCGACGGGGTCCGCCCCGAGGGTCAGCCCCCCGACCGACGCGGCGTCCCACCCCGCAGCGTCCATGGTGTCGAGGCCGACGCGGCCGATGAGGAGCTGCCCCTGCCCCGCCATCGTGGTGACCCGTGCATCGATGTAGAAGGAGGATCGGGCCCCGCTGGACAGAACGAAATCTCCCTTGCGGACCGAGCGGGCGCGGAGCAGGTCCCGCAGCGCGTCCCGATCGTTCACGCACCCTCTCCGTGAGGGCCGTGCGCGGAATCGGGAACCGCGCGCTCGGTCAGCGGCTCGGCCTCGGCCTCATGCCCGGGGAGATCGGCGCAGGAGACCGCGGCGCCGCTGGGGTCGTGGGCCTGGACGAACGCCGGCTCATCACCCATCTGCGCATCGGTGACGCGGGCGTTCAGGCGGCCGGTGCTGTCGGCCCGGGCCGTGATCCGGCCCAGCGGAGCGGCCACCGGCCCTCCGGCGGCGCACCGCCCCGTATGGATATGGACCGGGTAGGTGGCGCCCGGCTCGAGGCCGGCGAGCTCGACGGTCACCGTGGCGTGCTCATCGTCGTGATCGGCGGTGACTGTACCGGTGATCCCCGACCGGTTGACCGGCGCGAACTCGACCGAAGCATCGTTCGTAACGGCGGGCGTATCCTCGGAAAGCGGCGCGTCGCCTGCATCGCAGCCGAGGACGAGCAGCACGGCGGCGACGGTGAGCGGGCGCAACGGGACTCGGTTCATGTCTTCTCCTGGGGCGCGGGGAACCCGGGTCAACGTGCGCGGCGCCTCCGCGGCTGGCAAGGACCGTACTAGGGCCGCGCGGCACGGATGATGAAGCGAGCCAGAGACCAATGAGCGGACCGGATCGAAGTGGATGGCGGAAGCGCCTGGCGTGGCTGGAGAGCCCCGGGCTCTCGTCGAGGCAGGAGCGGGGGCTCCACCTCGCCCTCGTCGGGACCATCGTGCTCTTCGCCGGCGGCTGGGCGTTCGCCATCGCGGGTGCGGCGGCGGGGGACGAGCGCCTGCTTCTGGGGCGTGAGCTCACGGCGAACCCCCTGTCGGCGAACGCCCCACCGCCCGCCGCGTTCGTCCTGGACCGGCTGGTCCGGATGGCCGCGGACGAGGGGCGGTGGCGCGGCGAGAGCGGCGCGGTCCGGGCGCTGATCACGGAGCCGGGTGACAGCCTGGCGCTGGCGGACACGCTCGGGCTGGACAGTCTTCCGGCGGGGACCACCCTGGAGGTCGTGCAGGCCGACACCAGCGGCGCCCGACCCGCCGCAGAGGAGGCCGTCCGCTCCCCGGGCGCGTGGAACGTCCTGATCCGGGCCCGCGACAACGTCCGCCGCATCGCGGGGTTCTCCGTGCTCACGCCCGTCCCCTCGAGCACGATCCGCAACGGCCGCATCGGGCAGTACCTGATCGGCGAGTGGCCGTCGACCGCCGGGCGGAGGGGCCCCACCGCCTCCGAGCGGTACGCGCCCCCCCGTGGCCTGATCGCCGTGACGCCGTCGAACGTGGACCTTCCCATCACGGACCATCTGGTCCTCGGGGACTTCCTGACGAAGGGCCAGGAGAACGTCTGGCCGAAGTACGTGGTGATCTCGCCGCGCGTCCTCGACAAGTTCGAGCTCACGCTCCAGGAGATGGGGCGCCGGGGAAATCCGGTGGAGAAGATCGGGATGATCAGCGCGTTCCGGACGCCGAACTACAACGCCCACGGCGGCAACACCGGCGGGCGGGGCTCGCTGTCCCGGCACATGTACGGTGACGCCATCGATTTCTACATCGACAACGACGGAAACGGCGCCATGGACGACCTGAACGGAGACGGCCGGGTCGATCGCAAGGACGGACAGGTGATCGCCGATGCGGCGGAGGCGGTGGAAAAGGCCTACCCCCAGTACATCGGCGGCATCGGCGTCTACAATCCAAATCCCGGAGCACATTCGGGTTTCGTGCACCTGGACACGCGGGGTTACCGCGCACGCTGGTAGGGAAAGGAACGCCGGATGATCGAGCACGAGACGGCCGAGGAGCGCCGCCACAGGCAGGAGCCGGAGCAGGAGCAGCTGCCGGAGGACGCACGGGTCCGCGAGGAGGACCTGGAGCCGTTCGCGGCGCTGCGCTACATCGCTCGACTGTTCAAGCTGCTCGCGGTGCTGCTTCTCCTGCTGCTGGTCGCCGAGATCATTCTCGGCCTGGTGCAGGCCGGCACGGCCGCGCTCACCAACCTGCTCGTCGAGGCGACGCGTCTGCTCGTCTTCGCCGGCTTCCTCTGGGGCGCCGGTGACATCGCGCTGATGCTGATCGAGACCAACCACGACCTGCGGGCGACCCGGATCCTGGTGGGTCGGCTGCACCACCAGCTGGACCTGCTCGTCAAGCGCCCGCCGCGGGGTCCCTGAAGCAGACTCTCCGCAACGAAACCGCGCCCTGCCGCGTCGTCCGTGAGCAGCAGCCTAACGCTGCCGCGGGGCGCCGGAGGCGTCCGGTCCGTGCGGCCGCGCAGGCTGCACGGGCCCTCCGGAGCTCGCCCGAATCTCGACCCGTCAACCGAGGCAACCGATGAAACGACACCACGTATCCTCCCTCGGCGTGGCGCTGCTGGCGCTTACGACCGCGGCGTGCGCGGGCTCCGCGCGCTCGCAGACTCCGACCCCGGCGGGGGACCGACCCTCCCGCGGACAGGAGGAGATCAAGCCCTACGGCCAGGTGATCACCTCCGCGGCGGAAACCGACGAGGGGCTGTTCGACGTCCACCGCCTGGAAGGGAAGCTGTTCTTCGAGATCCCGAACGGGCGGCTCGGTGACGAGCTCCTGCTGGTCACGCGGATCGCCCGGACCGCCCGGAACCTGGGATACGGCGGCGAGGAGGCGAACACGCACGTGGTGCGGTGGGAGCGCCAGGGGGACAATGTCCTGCTGCGCGTGGTGAGCTACGAGAACGTGGCGGCCGACTCGCTGCCGATCTTCGAGGCGGTGCGGAACTCGAACCTCGAGCCGATCATCGGCAGCTTCCCGATCGCCGCGATGTCGCCCGGGAACGACGGCGTCGTGATCGATGTTACGGAGCTCTACGAGAGCGATGTCCCGGCGCTGGGGATCCCGGCCGGCGCGCGTCGCCGGCACGAGGTCCGCCGCCTCGATACGGACCGCTCCTACATCGAGTGGGCGAAGAGCTATCCGGAGAACGTGGAGGTGCGCCACGTCCTGACCTACGAGTCCGCGAGCCCGCCCTCGAACTCGGCGACCAACACCATCACGGTGGAGATGAACCAGTCGATGGTGAAGCTGCCGGAAGACCCCATGACGCCGCGGCCGTACGACTGGCGGGTGGGCTACTTCAGCGTCAACCAGACGGACTACGGCGAGGACTCGCAGGAAGCGACGCGGAAGCGGTACATCACGCGGTGGCGGCTGGAGCCGAGCGACACGGCGGCGTTCCGCCGGGGTGAGCTGGTGGACCCGGTGAAGCCGATCGTCTACTACATCGATCCGGCCACGCCGATGAAGTGGCGGCCGTGCCTGAAGGAGGGCGTGGAGGACTGGAACAGGGCGTTCGCCGAGGCCGGTTTCCGCAACGCCATCATCGCGAAGGACCCGCCCCCGCCGGCGGAGGATCCCGAGTTCAGCCCCGAGGACGCCCGCTACTCCGTGATCCGGTACTTCTCCTCGCCCGTCCAGAACGCCTACGGACCGCACGTCCACGACCCGCGGACGGGCGAGATCCTGGAGTCGGACATCGGCTGGTATCACAACGTGATGAACCTGCTGCGGAACTGGTACTTCGTGCAGACCGCGGCGGCGAACCCGGAAGCCCGGGGCGTGGCGTTCGAGGATCCCGTGATGTGCCGGCTCATCCGGTTCGTGTCCGCCCACGAGGTGGGGCACACGCTGGGGCTGCCGCACAACATGAAGGCGAGCTCGAGCTACCCGGTGGACTCGCTGCGGAGCGCGACGTTCACGCGCGAGTTCGGCACGGCGCCGTCGATCATGGATTACGCCCGGTTCAACTACGTCGCGCAGCCCGGCGACGCCGGCGTCTCGTTCATGCCGGACGTGGGTCCGTACGACAGGTACTCCATCATGTGGGGCTACCGTCCGATCCTCGGCGCGGACACGCCGGAGGAGCAGGTGCCTGTCCTCAACCAGTGGATCCGGGAGCGCGAGAACGATCCGATGTACCGGTATGGCGATCCCAGCCAGCTCGATCCGGAGTCGCTCACCGAGGCCATCGGCGATGACGCCATGCGGGCCAGCGATTACGGCATCGAGAACCTGAAGCGGACGGTGCCGAACCTGATCGACTGGACGTTCCAGGAGGGGCGCCCGTACGAGGAGCTCGAGGAGCTGTACGGCCAGGTGCTGGGGCAGTGGAGCCGCTACACCGGCCACGTGCTGACCAACATCGGCGGGGTCACGCAGACCCGGAAGGCCTACGGCCAGCAAGGTCCCGTCTACGTGGAGGTACCGGAGGCGACCCAGCGGCGGGCCATGGAGTGGGTGGGAGACCAGGTGTTCGCCACGCCTCAGTGGATGCTGAACTACGATGTCCTGAGCCGCGTGTCTCCGGCGGGCTCGATCGATCGCATCCGGAATCTTCAGACCGGCGTGCTGGACCGGCTGCTCGATCCGCGGCGCCTGGAACGGCTCGTCGAGGCCGAGGTGAAGCTCGGCAGCAACGCGTACACGCTCGGCGAGATGCTGGACGACCTGCGGGCCGAGATCTGGAGCGAACTGACCGCCGGCCGCGCCATCGACCCGTTCCGTCGCAACCTGCAGCGGGGTTATCTGGAGCGGATGAACTGGCTCATGACCGAGGAGCCGGGCGAGCTCCCGAGCTTCTTCCGCGGCTCGATGAACGACGTGGATGTCGCCATGTCCGACATCCGGCCGTTCGTCCGCGGGCAGCTCAACGCGCTGCAGGCGCAGATACGACGGGCGGTGCCCCGGGCGCCGGACCGTGCGACGCGGCTGCACCTGGAGGACGCGCTGGTGCGGGTCGATCGGATCCTGAACCCGCGGGATTAGGGGCGGAAGGAGCGCGAGCCGCGCGCCGGGATGACAGGGGGCGCTCCGGTGTAACGGGGCGCCCCCTCGTCGTCCGCGGAACCGCTCGTGGCTACGTGCTGGTCGACTTGACACGCGTGTGCCCGAGCGGCAGGCTTTCGCCCGCCGCGCCGCCGGCGCGAGGGAATGGCCACGATCGCGAGAGGCGCATGAAGACGGATATCGAGATCGCCCAGGGCGCGGAGCTCCGGCCGATCACGGAGATCGCCGGGAAGCTGGGCCTGTCCGCGGACGACATCATCCCGTACGGCCGCTACAAGGCCAAGGTCCCGCTCGACGTGGCCGGGAAGGACGCGCCGGCGAGAGGGAAGCTGATCCTCGTCGCGGGGATCAATCCGACGCCGGCGGGAGAGGGGAAGAGCACGATGTCCGTCGGGTTGGCGGACGCGCTTACGCTGCGGGGCCGCAACCCCGTGCTGTGCCTGCGGGAGCCGAGCCTCGGGCCGGTGTTCGGGATCAAGGGCGGGGCGGCGGGGGGCGGGTACTCGCAGGTCGTGCCGATGGCGGACATCAACCTCCACTTCAACGGGGACTTCCACGCCATTACCTCGGCGCACGGTCTGCTGTCCGCGCTGCTGGACAACCACCTGTTCCGCCCCAACTCGCTCGACATCGACCCGCGGCGCGTGACGTGGCGCCGCGCGGTCGACATGAACGATCGGGCGCTGCGGCAGATCGTCGTCGGGCTGGGCGGCCTGAACGGCGGGATGGCCCGGGAGGACGGCTTCGTGATCACGGCCGCGTCCGAGGTGATGGCGATCTTCGCGCTGGCGACCGGCGTGAAGGACCTGGAGAAGCGGCTGGGTGACATCATCGTCGGCTTCACCCGGGGCAAGGAGCCCGTCCGGGCGCGGGACCTGAAGGCGCAGGGCGCAATGACGCTCCTGCTCAAGGACGCGCTCTCCCCCAATCTGGTGCAGACGCTGGGCGGTACGCCGACCTTCATCCATGCCGGCCCCTTCGGGAACATCGCGCACGGCTGCAACTCGATCATCGCGACGAAGACCGGGCTGCAGCTGGGGGACCATGTGGTCACCGAGGCGGGGTTCGGGGCGGACCTCGGTGCGGAGAAGTTCTTCGACATCAAGTGCCGGGTGGGCGGCCTGAACCCGGACGTCGCGGTGGTGGTGGCCACGATCCGCGCGCTGAAGATGCACGGCGGGGTGCCGAAGGACGAGCTGGGCAAGGAGAACATCAGCGCGCTGCAGCAGGGTCTGGAGAACCTCCAGGCGCACGTGGAGAACATCCGCAAGTTCGGCGTGCCGCCCATCGTGGGGCTGAACCGGTTCGCCAGCGACACGGACGCGGAGGTCGCCGTGGTGCTGGAAGCGTGCGGAGTCTGGGGCGTCCCCGCCGTCGAGGCGGACCCCTGGGGCCAGGGCGGGCAGGGCGTGCTGGAGCTGGCCGACGCGGTGACGGACATCGCCAACGAAGGCCGGTCCGAGTTCCGTCCGCTCTACCCGTCCGAGATGCCGCTGGCGCAGAAGATCGAGACCATCGCGAAGGAGATCTACGGGGCCGACGGCGTGGACTACCTCCCCGCAGCGAAGAAGGAGCTGGCGCAGCTGGAGGCGATCGGCCTGGGCCACGTGCCCATCTGCATGGCCAAGACCCAGTACTCGTTCTCCGACGACCCCACCAAGCTGGGCCGCCCGCGCGGGTTCAGGATCACCGTCCGCGAGGTGACGCCGTCCGCCGGGGCCGGCTTCGTCGTCGTGAAGACGGGCGACATCATGACGATGCCGGGGCTGGCCGCGCACCCGGCGGCGGAAGCCATGCGGGTGGAGGAGGACGGCACCATCCTCGGCCTGTTCTAGGTCGCCGCCCGGTCGCAGCCCGGGCATTCTTCCGATCCGACGGGGGGACAACGGGCCTCGTCTCGTGCGCGACCCCTCCACGACCATTCCAGCCGGCGCGGTCCACGGGTAAAGACTCGCGGCGGTGGGGCCGATACTCCACCCGCAGACCGTCGCTCGTCCGTTCGGAGGATCAATGGCCGGTATCGAACCCCCCGTCGGCTCCATGCCACGGCTCCCGGAGCGGGATGCCGTGCTCGGCGCGCTCTTCGAGAGCGCGCCCGGCCGCACGGCCATCCTGGACGCGGAGGGGGTGGTCGTGGCGGTGAACGCCGCCTGGCGTCGCGCCGCCGCGGAGGGCGGCTGGACGCACCCCTCCGGCGGCGTGGGGGCGAGCCATATGGAGGCGGCCCGTTTCCCGCACGAGGCGGATGCGGCCACGGTGGGCGCAGGGCTTTCCGCCATCCTCGCCGGTGATTCCGCGTTGTTCACGCACGAATACGAGTCCTCCGCCCCGGGCGGACCGGAGCGGTGGCTCACCGTGACGCTGTATCCCGTGGAGGGCTGCGACCCGGTCCGGGTGGTGGCGGTGCACGTGGAAACCACGGACGCCCGGCGCACGTGGCGGGCATTGGCTGAAGCGCGCGGTCAGCAGCGGCTGATCCTCGAGCAGGCACCGGACGGGACGCTGGCCGCCGATACCGAGCGGCAGCTCCGGAGCAGCGAGGCGTACTTCCGGACGCTGACCGGCGCCACCGACATCAGCGACCGCAAGGCCGCCGAGCTCGCCCTCGAGGCCAGCGAGGAATGGTCCCGGGCGCTGATCGAGCAGTCCTCGGACCTGACGGTGGTGCTGGGGCCGGATGGGCGCATCCTCTACGCCAGCCCCAATCGGGAGCGTATCCTGGGCACCTCCCCCGGCGGCGTCGTGGGCAGGGACTCCAGCGAGCTGCTTCTCGTCCACCCCGATGACCGGGACGAGGCGCAGCGTCTGTGGCAGGAGGTCTACGGGTCGCCGGGAGCCACGGCGCAGGCCGCGCTGCGCATCGAGCACGCGGGTGGGTCCTGGCGCACGCTCGAGTGCAGCGCCCGTAACCTGCTGGACAATCCGGCGGTGCGGGGGATCGTCGTGAACGCCCGGGATGTGACCGACCGCGTGCAGCTGGAGCATCAGCTTCAGCAGGCGCAGAAGATGGAGGCCATCGGCCGCCTCGCGGGCGGCGTGGCGCACGACTTCAACAACATCCTGACCGGGATCCAGGGCTACACGCAGCTGTCGCTGGAGGAGCTTCCGAAAGAGCACGCGGTCCGCCCCAATCTGGAGGAGGTGGCGCGCTCGGCGGACCGGGCCGCCGGTCTGACGCGACAGCTGCTCGCGTTCAGTCGACGGCAGATGATGCAGCCCAGGGTGGTGGACCCGAACGAGACGGTGAGGGAGCTGCGCCGGATGCTGACACGGGTGATCGGCGAGGACGTAGAGCTGTCCACGGAGCTCGCGACCGACGCGGGCTGCATCCTCGTCGATCCCGGTCAGCTCGAGCAGGTGATCCTGAACCTGGCGGTGAACGCGCGGGACGCGATGCCGGTGGGGGGCCGGCTGACGATCCGTACCGGTCGCGTCCGCCTCAGCGGCCGCGACCTGGCGGATGCGGAAGAGCTGGAGCCCGGCGAGTACGTGGAGCTCGGGGTCTCCGACACCGGCCACGGGATGTCGACGCAGGTGATGGAGCGGCTGTTCGAGCCGTTCTTCACCACGAAAGAGCTGGGGAAGGGGACCGGCCTGGGCCTGAGCACCGTCTACGGGATCATCAAGCAGAGCGGGGGGCACATCCGCGTGGAGAGCTTCCCCGGTGGCGGAACCACCTTCCAGGTCTACTTCCCCGGCGTGGTCGGCCGACCCGAGGTGTCAGAGTCCCGGCCAGCCGGCGTGGCCGCGATGGGCGGCGAGACCATCCTCCTCGTGGAGGACGACGCCTCCGTCCGCAAGCTGGCCGGCCGGATCCTCCGCGGTCGCGGCTACCGCGTGGTCGAGGCCGGCAACGGCGCCGAAGCGTGGAGCATCTTCCGCGCGGCCGCGGATCCTATCGACCTGGTGCTGTCGGACGTGGTGATGCCGGAGCTGGGGGGACGGGAGCTGGTGGAGCGGATCACCGCCGAGCGACCGGGCATGCCGGTGATCCTGATGTCGGGGTATACGGACGACGTGATCCTGCGCCACGGCGCCCGCGAGGTCGGAGCGGCGTTCCTGGAAAAGCCGTTCACCCCGGCCGCCCTGGTCGAGCAGGTGCGGCTGACGCTGGACGGGGTGGTCGCCGGAGGCGTTCATCCCGCCGATGACGCCCAGCCCGAGATCTAGCCTCACCGACGATTCCCAGCCCAGGGGGCCGCTGGTAGGTTCCCACCATGCGACGCCTCCTCCTCCTCGACTGTGATCAGTTCTTCGTCCAGTGCGCCCGCCTGGCGGATCCCGATGGGGCCGGCCGGGAGTCGCTGCTCCTGGTCGGCGGGTCGGCGGACGGCCGGGGCGTGGTGACGTCCGCGTCGTATGAAACGCGGGTCTTCGGCTGCCGCTCGGCCATGCCCACGGCCCAGGCGCTCCGGCTCTGCCCGCAGGCGAAGGTCGTGCCGGTGCCCAGGGACATGTGTGGCCGGAAGAGCCGCGAGGTCAGGGAGGTCCTGGAGACGTTTACGCCGCTGGTCGAGGCCGCGTCCATCGACGAGGCCTACCTGGACATGACGGGCACCGAGGCGCTGCACGGAAGGGAGTCGCTGGACGCCACGGCGCGACGCATCCAGGCGGTGGTGAAGGAGCGCACCGACATCACGGTCTCCATCGGCGGCGGGGCCACGCGGGTCGTGGCGAAGCTGGCCGCGGAGCGGGCGAAGCCGGCCGGAGTCCTGGTGGTGGCGCCGGAGGACGCCGCGTCCTTCATGGCGGGGTTCGCGCTCCGTGAGATCCCCGGCGTGGGTCCGGTGCTGGCGGAGCGGCTCAGGGCGATGGGGCTCGTGGCGATCCGCGACGCCCTGCCGCTCTCGGAGCGGGAGCTCGAGGACATGCTCGGCCCCGGACGTGGGGCGTGGCTGTTCGAGCGGATGCGCGGCCGCGGGAGCGACACCGTGGAGCCGGACGTCGCGGCCAAGCAGATCTCGCGCGAAGAGACGTTCCCCCGTGACCTGGGCGCGGACGACGAGCTCGAGCGCGAGATCCTCGCCCTGTCGATCCGCGTCGCCAGCGACCTCCGGCGCCAGGCGCTCCGCGCGCGCACCGTGACGGTCAAGATCAAGGACGGCGACTTCCAGAGCCGCTCCGCCAGCCGCACGGTCGACGTGCCGCTGGAGTCCGACCGCGCCATTCACGGCCTGGCGGTCGACCTCCTCAGGACGCTCCGGAAGCGGCGCCGCACACCCGCCAGGCTGCTCGGCGTGGCCGTTTCCCATTTCGCCACCGCGGAGGAAGGCACCCAGCTCGTGCTCTTCGACGGCGCCATGGACGCCACGCTGGAGTCCGACCGGGACCGGCGGCTCTCACGCGCCGGGGACGCGCTCCGGGAGCGGTTCGGCCCCGATGCGATCCGACCCGGAAGCCTCCTGGAGTAAGCCTTCACCGGGGATCGGAATACGTCTTGCCCCGCTGGTTCTGCCCCATCCACGATTCCAGGAGCGAGAGCATGGCGGACACGCGCGGAACGAACAAGGACTACGACGAGTCGCAGACCTCCAAGAATCAGGGCCACGGCCACCCGCGGGATGAGCGGGGGCGGAGCGACCACGCCGGTGAGAGCAACCGGTCGGCTCTCGACAAGGTACGCGGGGACGACAAGACCGGCGGGAAGGTCCGCCGCAAGGAGGGGGAGAACGCCGGCAAGAACGTCCGGAACTAGTACGGCTCAGCGCGGCCGCGCGTAGGGCGCGGCCGCGCCGCCCAGCAGCTCCAGCACGTCGGGCGGCAGCGCCCCTTCGAGCACCAGCTCCGCGCCGGAGACCCGGACCCGGACCGTGCTGCTCCCGTCGCTCTCATCGGCCGCGGCCTTCATCCGCATGGATCGAGCGGGAGCGGCGGAGAGCGCCCGCGCATCCGCCGGGCGGCCGAGCGGTGCGGGCTCCCGCTCCGGCCCCTGCGTGACGCGAATCACCGCCCCCTCCGCGAGCCGCTGCAGCGATACGACGACCTCGCCGGCCTCACCGGGCTCCACCGTCACCAGCGTCACCTCCGCCCGCGGGAGCACCAGGAAGGGCGCCCCCAGGACCTCGGCGGCCTCCTCGGGCGTCACGACCCGCGCGCCCGGGGCGGGGGATGCGGCGACGACCGCCATCTCCTGAAGCGCGACCGGCTCCTGCCCCACCCGATCGCTCAGCGCCGGCGCCGACTCTACCGGCACGAGGGACTCCCGCGCCCGTTCGTCCGCGGCTCGTGCCTCCGCGGCTCCGCTTGCCGGCTGCGCGGCGGCCACCGCGGGTGTCGGCTGGGGCGGCGCGGGCGCCACCCTCGTGCGTCGCTCCGCTTCCGGCTGCGCGACGGCCGCGTCGGTCGTCACGTCGGCCGCCGCGCCGGCAACGCCCGCGGGCACCTCCTCCGCTTCCTCGCCAGCGGCGGTCGGGGTGTCCGCTCCGCCGCCGTCCCCGGGCGGCGTCCGCTCGATCGACTGCTCCGTCTCCGGCCGCGGCGCTGCCGGCGCCTGCGATCCGGGCTCCGACCGACGTGCACCGCTCTCCGCGGGTGCCTCGACACTGAACGAGGCCGCCCGCTCCGGCACCAGCCGGTCCCGTATCAGGTAGCCCGTCCCCAGGGCGATCACGATGGTCGCCGCCCAGGCCAGGCCGCGGGTCCAGCGCGCCTGCCGCGCCAGGCCTGTACGTCCCCGCACAGCGCCGGCCGTGCCCGCGCGCACCAGCACCTCCTCGAAATCCGGTGCGACGTCGGGCTCGAGGACGCTCAGGACCTCCCCGGCCCGGCCGCGCAGCGCCGCCGCTTCCGCGGCCAGCGCCCGGCACTCGGCGCAACTCTCGAGGTGCGCTTCCACGGCCTCGGCTTGCTCGGGGTCCATCGCCCTGAGCGCGCCGTCCAGCAGCGCGTGAAGCGTTCCCTCGTCGACGTGCGGCATGATCATCCCTCCCGGTTCTTACCCGGCGTGCGGGCGGCGGACTCTGCCGCCTCGTACGCCTCGACCAGCCTCTTCCTCGCCCTCGCCAGCGTGGTCCCGATGGCCCCGACCGACAGCCCCGTCCGGTCCGCGATCTCACGGTATCCGAGCCCGGCATCCCACAGCAGCAGCACCTCGCGGTCCCGCTCCGAGAGCCGCTCCAGGGCGGCCCGCGCCCGCTCGGCCGCCTCCTTCCGCTCGAGCGCGCCGAGCGCGTCGGGCGGGCCGGGCTCCGTTTCCTTCTCCACCTTGACCAGCGCGAGGTGCCGCCGTCGGCGGATCTCGGTCCGGGCCTCGTCCCGGGCGAGGTTCGCAGCCACCGTGAACACCCACGACCGCGGGTCCTCGGGGTCCCGGTCCAGCGACCGGGCGAACGCCTCCTGGGCCAGGTCCCGGGCCCGGTCCGCGTCCCACACCTTGCGGTAGAGGTAGCGGACCAGGTCCGGGAAGCAGCTCGTGTACACGCGCGCCCAGTCTACGGCCATGGCTCCAGTCTAGCGGCCGCGCAGATCGGCGACGAGCCGCGTCACCCGCTCCGGCGACAGCGTGCTCTCGCCCTCCTCACCGATCTCCACCGCCACGTCCCTTCCGCCCAGCCGCACCGGCGAGAGCTCGGTGACGACGGCGCGCAGCTCGGGCGCGCGCCGGAGCAGCGCGAAGTACGCGTCGCTGAAGGCGCGGATCTTCACCACGCGCGCCGTGTCGGCGATGCCCGGCTCCATCCAGACGCCGTCCCGCAGGAGGAACGTCCGTCCGCCGACCACCCGGAGGCCCGATTCTGCGGCGCGCTCCTCCAGCGCCTGCTCGGCCTCGTCGAGCGCGGCCGACGAGGCGACCTCGCGGCGCGCCCGCGACATTTCCGACGCCTTGACGGCCACGGCGCCCGTGGCCGCTGCGGGCGCGGGTGCCGGAGCGACGGTCATGCCCTGGAGCGCGACCGCGTTCCTCGCCTGCGGAAACGCTCCATCCGCCAGCGCGCCCGGTTCCTGGACCAGGTACGACGTGTACTCGCTCAGGAGCCCGTACCGCAGCGCCGTCTGACGGATCGCGTCGACCAGCTCCGGGCTGGCACCGTTCAGCCGCGCCTGACGCGTGAGCTCGCCGAGCTTGCGCGACGCCCAGAGGCGCGGGATGAAGTCGTTCGTCTCGGCCCGCGCCGGGAACGATGCGGTCGTCCCGAACCGCTCCACCCGTCCGACGCGCCGGCCGCTCAGCTCGAGCGTCCCCTCACCCCGGCCGACGTAGCGGCCGAAGAGGACCAGCTCCTCGCCGGCGAAGAGGTCCGGCAGCTCGCCCGGGTAGATCTCGGTGAGGCGAACCGGCGCGCCCTCGATCTCGAGGTCCGTCAGCACGGGGTGGGTGATCTTGGCGGCCAGCGTGCCCAGGGCCCGCTCCACGTCGTCCCCCGGCTGCACGTACTCCGTGCTCCCCCGCCCCGCCTCGCCCAGCCGGTCGAGCAGGAAGGTGTTGACGTCGTATCCCACCCCGAACGCGAACACCCGCGCACGGCCGCGTCGCCGCTGCGCCGTCGCCGCGATCCGCTCCGGGTCCTGCTCCCCCACGGTCGGCAACCCGTCGGTCAGGAATACGACGATGGGGAGCCGGTCCTCGGGCGAATCCAGCCTGAACGCCTCCTCCAGTGCCGCCGCGATGGCGGTGCCGCCCTCCGCCCGCAGCCCATCGACCCAGCGCCGGGCCTCACGGATCCCGGCCGCGTCGGCTCGCGTCCAGCCCTCATCGCTGGTGGCGATGCGGTTGCTGAAGGACACCAGCCGGAACCGGTCCCGGGGGGAAAGCGTGCCCAGGAGATGGTGCAGCGCGTCCCTGGTCTGCTCCATCTTCTCCCCGGACATCGAGCCGGAGACGTCCACCACCGCCGCGATGTCCCGCGGCGTGGCCCCGCCCTCGACGGTCCCGGGCGAGAGCGTCAGCATGAAGTAGCCCTCCTCGCCCGAGGGCCGGTGCGCCGCCACCGCGAGCCCCACCAAGCCCCGCGCCAGCGGCAGAAAGACGGTAAAGACGCCCCGCCGGGGCGTCTCGCCCATATCCACCTCCACCCGCATCTCCCCACCCCGGCGCTCCACCCGCAGCTCGTGCGTCGGCGAGAAGGGGTCCCGGAAGACCTCGGCGTCCGCGGTCAGCGTGAACCGCACGGGCACGCCGGAGCGTCGCTCCCGAACCACCTCCGGCGCCCGGCCGGGCCGGGGGATCCGGCGCACGTCTTCGCGGGGGCGCGGCATCGGCACGGGGATCTCCTCCGTCCACACCGGGCCGCCGGTGCCCGGCCCGCTGACCTCGCTGCCCGCGGCGTAGCGGAACTGGAGCGCGTCTCCGGCCCGGTCCAGCGTCTGGGTATAGCGCAGCGTGATCTTGCGACGCTGCCCCGGTTCGATGGGGAATACCCGCGCGCGCATGAGCCCGTGCCCGACCAGCTCGATCAGCGCCGGATCCTTCTGCCGACGCACGATCTCCTCGTAGATGCTCCGGGCCGTCGTCGCGTCCATCGTCTCGCCGCGAAGCTCCTGGTCCCCCTGGTACAGCGAGAAGTTGGAGAACACCGCCTCGCCCGGGAGCGGGTACAGGTAGTCCCCCTCGCCGAGCCCGCCGCCGCGGTTCTCGAACCACTCCTCCACCTCCACCTCGGCCACGCGCCCGGTGATCCGGACGCGGACGTCCGTGCTGAGCTTCACGACCCCCCACTCCCGCGTCTGCGGCAGCGGATCGATCCAGCCCTGCGCCGCCGCGGGCGCGGCCGCGGCCAGCGAGCCGAGGGCGGCAAGGGTCAGGGCCGTCACGCGCAGTCGCCCGCGGACGTCACCCTTCTCGTCGGACGTCTCTCGCACCCGGCCCCGCGTCTCTCGCATGATTCGCATCTCGGTCTCCTCCGTTCGGGTCTCCGGGGATGGGGGACGAACCACCCGGGGGATCTTGCACATGGGGTCCGGGGGGTCACCAGGACAGGGGTGGAACGCTCGCGGTGGAATGGGGTGGCAGAGAGGGCGCGGATGCGCGATCATCCGGCTCACTCAACGCGAGGCACGAGATGGCGATCGGCGGAATCGAGCGACGGCGGATGCTCCGGAGGGGCACGGGCCCTCTCGGGCTCGTGCTGGCCGTCGCCGGTGCCGTCGCGGCGAGCGTGCTGCCCGCTGCTCTCCCCGCCCAGGACACCACGCCCCACAGCGATGCGCGGCTGATCAGCGAGACCGCCGCCCTCATTCCCGGCGAGCCGTTCACGCTCGGGATCCACATCACGCTGGATCCCGGGTGGCACACCTACTGGAAGAACGCGGGGGACGCCGGTGCCCCGCTGGTGGCGAGCTGGTCGCTTCCGGAGGGCGTCGTCGTCGACTCCCTGCTCCACCCCTGGCCGGAGCGGATTCCGTACCCGCCACTGGTCAACTACGGCTACAACGACGAGGTGGTCTTCCTCGTCCCCGGCCGCGCGGCAGGGAGCCTCCGGCCCGGCGATCGCGCGCGCATCGCGGCGGACCTCGAGTTCCTGGTGTGCGAGGACATCTGCATCCCGGCCAGCGCGCGCGTCTCGATCGAGCTCCCGGTCGTCGCGGCCGCGACCGCCGCCGGCGGATCGAAGGATGCCTCGCTCATCGACCGCTACCGCGATCGGCTCCCGATCCGCTCGGACGCCTGGGAGGTCCGCGCCGCCCGCACCGAGAGCGGCTTCGTGCTGGGCGCCCGCCCCCCCGGAGGGTGGCCGGGCTCCATGGGTGGAGCCTACTTCTTCCCCGCCGACCCGGCGGCGCTGGATCACGCGGCCCCGCAGCCCGTGGGCCGGTCGACGGACGGTGAGGCGCGGCTCCGGCTGACGGAGTCGCCGTATCTGGAGGCCGAGCCGGACCGTATGGACGGGCTCCTGGTGCTCCCCGAAGGGTCCGCGTTCGACGCCGCCGGGCACCGCGCGCTCGAAGTCGCGGTGCCCGTGGAGACCGGCGCCACGGCCGCCTGGGCGCAGGAGCCCACGACGCCGATCGGCGCGCCCCGCGGCACCGCCACGGCTTCGACGGGCGGGGTCACGCTGCTGGCGGCGCTCCTGTTCGCGCTGGTCGGCGGGGTGATCCTGAACCTGATGCCGTGCGTCTTCCCGATCCTGTCGCTGAAGGCGCTGGGCTTCGCCGGCCGCGGTGGTGACCGGGCCGGGATGCGCCGCGACGGCCTGGCGTTCGGCGCCGGTGTCGTCCTGTCGTTCCTGGCCGTGGCGGCGCTCCTCATGGCCGTGCGGGCCACGGGCGCCGAGGTGGGGTGGGGCTACCAGCTCCAGAGCCCCGGCATCGTCGCGGCGCTGGCGGCGCTGATGTTCGCCATCGGTCTCGTGCTGCTGGGTGCCGTCGAGGTCGGCACCTCGCTGACGCGGCTGGGCGGGATCGGCGGTGGGGAGGGGCCCGGCTCCGCGTTCCTGACGGGCGTCCTGGCGACGGTGGTCGCGACGCCGTGCACCGCCCCGTTCATGGGCGCGGCGGTCGGCACAGCTCTGGTGCGACCGCCCGTGGAGGGGCTGAGCATCTTCGCGGGCCTCGGCGTCGGGATGGCCGCTCCGTACGTGGCCCTGGCCTTCTGGCCGGCGCTGGCCCGACGGCTGCCGAAGCCCGGCCGCTGGATGGAGACCTTCAGGCAGGCCCTGGCCTTCCCGATGTTCGCCGTCGCCGTCTGGCTGGTCTGGGTGTTCGGGCTCCAGGTGGGCGTGGGAGGCTCCGCCCGGCTCCTCTTCGCCCTCCTGCTCCTCGCCCTGGCCGTGTGGATCCTGGGCCGGTGGCCCGCCACGTCTCCCCGTCGTCCACGGCTCATCAGCCGGGCCGCGGCGCTGGCGGTGATGATCGTCGCCGTCCTGGCCGGAGTGGCCGCGGCGGCCGGAGACGAGCCGCTGCCGTCCGGGGAAACGGCGGAAAGCGTGGCGCTGGAATGGGGCGAGTTCTCGGAGGAAGCGGTCGCGTCCTACCGCGCGGTGGGGCGGCCCGTGTTCGTCGACTTCACCGCTGCCTGGTGCATCAGCTGCAAGGTGAACGAGCGGGTGGCTCTGGAGACCGCGGCCGTACGCGAGGCGTTCGCGGACGCGGGCGTGGCGCTCCTGAAGGCCGACTGGACGCGCAGGGATCCGGCGATCACCCGCGCCCTCGCCTCCTTCGGCCGGAGCGGTGTGCCGCTGTACGTGCTGTACCCGGCCGACCCCGCAGCCGAGCCCGTGCTGCTCCCATCGCTCCTGACACCCGGCATCGTGCTCTCCGCGGTCGCCGCGCTGCCGGAGCCGGAGCCACTGGCGCGGGCGGGGCTCTCGCCCGGACCGTAACTCCACTCTGGTGAATCGCTTGATCAGCACACAGCCGGGCCGTGCCCTTCGGGCCGCGGCCTTCCTCTTCCTGGCGCTCCCGGCGACGGCGCTCGCGCAGATCCCCCGGGTGGACGTGCGGTGGGACCCGGACATCCCCGTGCAGGGGCGGCTCTTCGAGGTGATCGTCAACGCCGACCGTCCCGAGAGCCTCCAGGGCGTGCGCGCCGAGCTGTCCGGTCAGCCGCTCCATTTCTCGGAGCGCTCGCCGGGCGAGTTCGTGGCGCTGGCCGCCGCTCCCATCGACGCGGCGGGGGAGCTGACCCTGCCGGTCTCCGCCCGCTGGATGGACGGCGCCACCGATTCCCTCACCATGGCCATCCCCATCGCAGCGGGCGAGTACCGGCTCGAGCGCCTCACGGTAGGGCCCCGCTACGGCGCGCCGCCGGACTCCGCGCTCCAGGCGCGCATGCGGCGCGAGTCGGAGCGGGCGCGAGAGGTGTCGGAGCGCTCCCACAGGACGCGCCGGCTCTGGGACGTGGTGGTCCACCCCCGGCCGACCCGGGTGACCAGCGGGTTCGGCCACGGCCGCGAGTTCAATGGACGGGTCACCAGCCGGCACATGGGGACGGATTTCGCCGGAGGCGTCGGCGAGCCGGTGCGGGCGGCGGCGCGGGGCGTCGTCGCGCTGGTCGACGAGTTCCACCTGGGCGGCAACGTGATCTACATCGATCACGGCGCGGGCCTGGTTACCGCCTACCTCCACCTGAGCGAGCAGCTGGTGGCGGCCGGGGACACCGTACAGGCCGGGGACGTAATCGGCCGCGTGGGAGCGACGGGCCGGGTCACCGGGCCGCACCTCCACTGGATCGTCCGCTACGGCACCATCACCGTGGACCCGCTCAGCCTCCTCGACGTGGCGGCCGAGGGCGCGCGAGCCCCCGAGTGAGCTAGTCCGCCTCCACCCGCTCGTAGAGGAGGAGGGCGGCCGCCGCGGCGGCGAACGCGGTCCGGACCGGCCCGGTGAGCTCGGGGGACAGGATCACCGAGCCCTCGTTCACCGTCTCGACCGCCGCCACCACGCGATTGGCGGGATCCCGGAACTCGAAGCCGTGGATGACCGTCGGCAGGAGCTTCCCGCCGGTGCCGGCGGAGCTCAATACGTAACGGGCTTCACCGATCCGCAGGAACCCCTCGAGGTGGCCCTCGCTCGTCGCCTCGACCACCAGGTCCCAGACCGGCTCTTCCTCTCCCGCCTCCCCGTCCTGCCGGCACTCCAGCGCCTCACGCGCGGAGAGGTCCACGTCCAGGATCCGGCGGCCCCCGGTGCGGCGGACCCCGACCGCGGCGCAGTCGACCCGGCCGATCTCGGAGCCCTCCTCCAGGAACAGGAACGTGTACTCCTGCGTGGACTTCTGCGAGCCGCCGCCGATCGGCCCTACCGCGATCCGCCAGCCGCTCCCCCCGGTCCACGAGCGGTCCACACCCGTCGCCTCCCACGGGCCGAACGCCGCCCGCCGGGACCCGCGCCATCCGCCGCGCCCTTCCACGGACAGACGCTCGACGGCCGTGAGCTCCGGCGCGACCTCCATGGACGCCGAGGCGCAGGCGGACAGCGCCGCCGCCATAGCCACGAGAAACGGACGCATCTTCATGCTCATCGATCCGGTGCTCCAGGGAAGCAAAACGTCCCGGCTGCCGAAGCGCAGCCGGAACGGTGAAATCTAGCGTGCCGATGGAGGCCGCGGAACGGTGGCTCAGACTCGGGCGAAGGCAGCCGTCCTCGACCGGATCCGGCGCCCCCACGCAGCCGCCCCCATGCCGTCGAAGAGGTCCGCGGCCTCCCGGCGGTGGCTCTCGGCGCGGTCGGCGCGGCCCTCGACTGCCTCGAGGAGCGCGAGCGCCTCCAGCGTCTCCGCCCGCAGGAGCGCGCTTCCGGAAACCCGCGCGTCCTCGAGGGCTTCCTGGAGGAACCGGCGCGCTTCCGCCTGGTGCCGTCCCCTCAGCGCTACGATCCCCAGGACGCGGCGCGCCTCGCCGGCGCCCCCCACGTCGTCGATGCCGCCGAGCCGCTCCAGGGCGCGACGCGCGGTGATGCTCGCCATCGGCTCGTCGTCACGGTCGAGGAACAGCAGCGCCCGCTCCTCTTCCGCCCGCCCGAGCACGTCCTCGCTGCCGGAGGCGCGGGCGTGATCGATGGCCTGCCGGAAGTGGGAGTCCGCCTCCCGACCGAGCCCCTTCTCCCGGTAGAGGATGGCGAGGTTCTGGTGCGCCTGGGCGAGGCCCCGGCGGTCGCCCAGCCGCCGCGAAGCGAGGAGCGCGCGGTTGTAGCTGGCGAGCGCCTCCTCCGTGCGGTCCTGGAGCGTGCGGACCACGCCCAAGTTGTTGAAGGCCGCCGCCGCCAGGACGTGATCCCCCGCTTCCGTGGCATCGGCCGCGAGACGCTCCCAGAGCTGCTCGGCGCGGGACACCTCCCCGATGTCGTAGCGGAGCATGGCCTCCAGGCTCACACGGCGCCGCGCGAGCGGGTCCTCCGCCCTCCGTCGAACGGGCGCTTCGAGCGCCTCGGTGAGCGAGAGCGCGTCCCGGCTCCGGCCGACCCGCCGCCAGGCGTAGGCGAGACGGTAGCCGAGCTCCGGCTCGGCCAGGTGTGTGTCGTCGGGTGGCTCCAGGAGCGCGACGATGCCCGGGTAGTCCCGCGCCTCCTCCAGGATGCGCGCCCGCGCCAGCAGCTCGGGGGACCCGCGGCCGTTCACGGTCGGGTCATCCCGCGATGGCGAACCCGGTGAACCCGAAGATCTCGCCGTCGATCTCGTCCACGTCGTCCAGCTTGATCACGCCCATCGGGAACCAGAGCTCCCCGGGCGCCTCCTGTCGCCAGAGCCGCAGCTCCTCCTCGAACTCGTCATCGTCCTCGTCGATGTCGCCGTCCCCGTCGTAGTCTCCCTCCACGGCCCGGTACGTGACTCGGAGCCGGGGTGGGTGGGCGGCGTCGAACTCCAGCCCCGAAGGTTGGAAGTCGAAAAGGAAGCGACCGTCCTCCGCCACGTCCACCCGGATCAGGACCGAGTCCCGCTGCTGGAACAGCGTCCCGTCCGGGCGACGCAGAAGCGCGTTCCCCGGAACCCGGAACTCGAGGAACTCCTCCCCCTCCTCGCCCACCTCTTCCGGGACGTACCGCATCACCAGCTCACGGCTCTCCCCCTTCACCGCGTAAAAGCTGGCCGTACGCGTCACCAGCGGCTGCAGGTCCGGCGGAAACCGGAGGAACGTCAGATCCGACTCGGGCACCCCCTCCTGGGGGCCCGCCGTGTCCTGGCACGCCCCTGCCACTCCCGCCAGCACCGCCAGGATCATCGGCCACCGCGCACGTCGCATCATCGTCTGGCCTCCTCTATTCGTATCGGGTCACGGGCCGCGTCGCCGGCGACTCGTCCGCCACACACCTCCGGCACGGCCCGTTCCCGTCGGAAATCCGCGTACTTCCGCGAAATCGTCGCTTGTCGGGCGTCCCGCCGCGCGACACCCGTACCGTTTCGCTACACATGATCCGCCGCGTCCTCGCCGGCACTCTCATCCAGGAGCCGGTAGAGGCGGGAGCGGCTGATCCCGAGGGCCTCAGCGGCCGCGCTCTTGTTGCCCTGGAAGCGGTCCACCATGGATCGGGCCGCGGCCCGCTCGATGGTTTCCAGCGATGCCGGGAACGGGAGCGCTCCGGCCGGCGCCGCGGTGGGCGTGGCGCGGAACAGGTCCTCGGGGCGGATGCGGCCGTCGCTCAGGAGCACCGCGCGCTCGAGGGAGTTCCGCAGCTCCCTCACGTTTCCGGGCCAGTCGTGAGCCAGGATGGCGCGGCGGACCTCGTCGTCCAGAGGAGCGACCTCGAGCTCGTACTCCTCGGCGAAGGCGGCGAGGAACCGCTCGGCGAGGAGGAGGACGTCGGAGCCGCGCTCCCGCAGGGGCGGGAGGTGGATCGGCACGACGTTGAGGCGGAAGAAGAGGTCCTCGCGGAATCGCCCGTCGCGGACCGCCGCGGCAAGGTCGACGTTGGTGGCCGCGACGATCCGTACGTCCACATCGACGCTCTTGAGCGCCCCGAGGCGCCGCACCCGCCGCTCCTCGAGGACGCGCAGCAGCTTGCCCTGGAGGTCCAGTGGGAGATCGCCGATCTCGTCCAGGAAGAGCGTACCCCGGTGCGCCGCCTCGAACAGCCCGGGCTTGGCCGCCCGCGCATCCGTGAACGCGCCCTTCTCGTAGCCGAAGAGCTCCGCCTCCAGGAGATTGGCCGGCAGCGCCGTGCAGTTCACCTCGACGAACGGCTGGTCGCCCCGCGGGCCGTTGTAGTGGAGCGCCTGCGCCAGCAGCTCCTT
>JAHWKI010000203.1 GCA_019347975.1 Gemmatimonadota bacterium | reverse complement strand
GAGGCGCTGGGCGCGCTGCGGTGGATCGGCGCCCACGCCCTCGCCAGCATCGTCGCCGTGTCCTTCCTGACCTACCTGCACGTGGTCTTCGGCGAGATGGTCCCCAAGTCGCTGGCGCTCCAGTCCCCCGGGGCCGTGGCCATGGCGGTGGCGGTGCCCATGCGCGCGCTGGAGCTCGCCTTCTACCCGCTGGTGATCGCGCTCAACGGGATCGGCAACGGGATCCTGCGACTGTTCGGCGTCGATCGGACGGCCGGGGGAGAGGAGCGGTACCGGTCGGCGGACGAGATCGCGTACATCGTCGCCGAGAGCCGGGCAGGCGGAATGCTCGCCCGTGAGCCCGCTCGGGTGATCCAGGAGCTGCTGGAGTTCGGCGACCTCACCGCGGGTGAGGTCATGGTGCCCAGGACGCGGATGGTGGCGCTCCCCCTGGGCGCCGACGCGCAGACCATTGCCGCACTCCTACGCCAGGAGCCGCATACCCGCTACCCGGTCGTGGACGGGAGCCCGGACGAGATCGTGGGCGTCGTGCACGTGAAGGACCTGCTCCGCGGGGTCGGCCCCGGCGCCCGGCTCGAGCGCGACCTCGCCCGCCCCGTCCTGTTCGTACCGGCCACCGAGCCGCTGGATGAGGTGCTCTCGGAGATGCGCCGCGAGAAGGCGCAGATGGTCGTGGTGATGGACGAGCATGGCGGAACGGCGGGGATCCTCACGCTGGAGGACCTCTTCGAGGAGGTGGTGGGGGAGCTCGGGGACCCCAGCCGCCACGGCATCGTTCGCCGTGAGGGGGGCGGCACCCGGGTAGCCGGAACCGCCCGGCTCGAGGAGCTCGGCGAGTCACTCGGGCTGGTACTGGAGCACCCCGAGGTGGACACGGTGAGCGGGCTCGTCCTCTACGAGCTCGGCCGGCCGCCAGCCGTCGGCGACCGCGTCACGTTCGAGGACGTGGAGCTGGAGGTCACCGCCGTACGGGGCCGCGGGGTGCAGGAGGCCCGCGTCGTCTCCGCCCCTTCACCGCCTTAGGAGCCGCGCCGAGTTGCCCAGGATCCCGAGATCCGGGATCGACTGGGCGGCCGCGGCCAGGATCGGCGGGAGGAAGCCGAGCGCCGCCAGCGTCAGGCCGATGACGTTGTAGACACCCGTCATGCCGAAATTTCCCTTCACGACGCCCATGGTGCGCCGGGCGGCGCGGAACGCGTCGGGAACCAGGCTCCAGTCGTCGCGCATGAGGGCGACGTGGGCGACCTCGAGGGCCAGGTCCGTGCCGGCGGCCCCCATGGCGATCCCCACGTCCGCGCGTGCGAGCGCGGGGGCGTCGTTGACGCCGTCGCCGATCATCACGACGACGCGCCCGGCCGCCTGGTGCTCCTCGACGATCCGGATCTTGTCCTGCGGCAGCAGCCCCGCGCGGCACCCAACGCCCAGCGCGCGCGCCACGGGCGCGGCGGCCGCGTCGTGGTCCCCCGTGAGCAGCTCGATGGCCTGGAAGCCCATCTCCCGCAGCGCGGCCAGGGCGGCCGGGACGTCCGGACGGACCTCGTCCCGAAGCGCGATCACGCCGATGGCCTCTCCGTCCCTAGCCACCCAAGCGGTCGTGGCGCCCTCCGCGTGGAGGCGATCCACGTCCGCCGACGGGGCCGCCTCCACCCCCACGGCCCGCGCGTTTCCCACGACGATGGCGGCCCCCGCGACCGTGGCGGCGACCCCGCTCCCTTCGTGGGCGCTGAACCCGGTCGGCGCCTGGAGCGCCAGACCACGACGGGCGGCCTCCCTCCGGATGGCGTCGGCCAGCGGGTGCTCCGAGTCCCGCTCCGCGGACGCGGCCAGACGGAGCACTTCGTCGCGTGAGGCGCCGTTCAGCGACACCACTTCGTGGACCGCCGGCCGGCCCACGGTGAACGTGCCGGTCTTGTCGACGAGGATGACATCGGCCCGGGCGAGCGCCTCGATGGCTGCGCCGCCCTTGATCAGGAGCCCGCGCCGCGCCGCCGAGCCGATCGTCGCGAGCATGGCGACGGGCGTCGCGATGGCGAAGGCGCAGGAGCACGCGACGACGAGCACCGCCGCCGTCGCCAGCGGGTCCTGTCGGATGACGAACGTCAGGAGCGCGATCGCTCCGACGATCGGCAGGTACCACGTCGAGAAGCGGTCGGCGAAGCTCTGGACCCGGCCGCGGCTGGCCTCCGCGTCCTCCACCATGCGGAGGATCCGGCCGAACGTGGCGTCGGCGCCCGTCCGCCGCGTCCGGACGCGGAGCGCGCCGCCCCGGGCGATGGTCGCGGCGAACACCTCCGTGCCGCGCGCGGCGTCCACCGGCATGGACTCGCCGGTGATCGCGGCCTGCTCCACCGACGCCCGGCCGTCCACCACCACGCCGTCCACCGGGATGCGCTCCCCGGGGCGGACCACGACGACGTCGCCGACCCTGACCTCCGCGATGGGCACCTCCCGCGCCGTCCCGTCCGCCTCGACGCGCGCGGTCGCTGGCGCCATCGCCTCGAGGTCCCGGAGCGCCCGGCGCCCCTTCCGAACGGTGAACCCCTCGACGAAATCGCCGACGCGCATGAAGAAGGCGACGACCGCGGCGGTGACCCACTGCCCAACCGCCAGCGCCGCGAGGACGCCGACGGTCATGAGCGTGTGGGAGATCACGCGCCCGCGCAGCGCCGCCCGGAGCACACCGGTGAAGGCGGGGAGGCCGACGAGCGCGACGATCACGATCCCGACGGCGAAGGGGACCCAGTCCGTCGCCGCCTCGAACAGCCCGAGCCATTCCCCGACCACCACCACCAGGAGCACCGCGCCGAAGGCCAGTCCCGTGACGGCCATGGCCCTGCGCCCGAACCCTTCCGCCTCCGACTGCCGGGCGGCGGCGGCGGATTCGGGATCGGCGAGGGCTTCGGCAGGGACCCTGTACCCGGCGGAGGCCACCGCGTCCGCCATGCCGCGGAGGTCGGCCCGCCCTTCGTCGTACCGGACGATGGCCTTCTCCGCCGCGACCAGGACGTCCGCGGACTCGACGCCGTCGACCTGTTCCAGCGCCGAGCGGACGTGCGCCGCGCAGGACGCGCAGTCCATTCCCCGTACCGGGAGATCGATGGTCTTCATCCGTTGATGATGCCGGGACACGTGCGTGCGGTCCAGTGGCCGGCCTCCTCCGGCGCGCTACCTTTCAAACCGAACGACCCGCTCGACCGTCTCATCCCGGTAGCCCGACCGGTCACGAATGAAGGAGCTCACGTCCATCGCCAGCACAGGAGCCCGCCTGTCGGACGTCGATGCGCCCGGCGAGGGTACGCTGCCCGCGCGCGGTGACGATCTGGATCTGGCGCGACGGATCCGCGCGGGGGACGCCGAGGCCTTCGATCTCTTCTACGAGGCGAACGTCGGCCGCGTCTTCGCGGTGACGCTGCGCCTCTGCGGGGACGAGTCGAAGGCCCGCCGTCTGACGCAGGAGACCTTCGTCCGCGCCTGGGAGCGCCTGGACACGTACAGGGGCGGCAGCCGCCTCTCGTCGTGGCTCCACCGCATCGCGGTCAACGTGGCGCTGGAGAGCGGCCGGCGGCGGACACGCTGGTGGCGGCGGCTCGCCCCCGAGGAGGCGGGGCTCGAGATGCCGGACCGTGGACGACCGCGGCCGGGGCTGCGGATCGACCTGGAGCGGGCGATCGCGGCGCTGCCGGACCGGGCCCGTGAAGCGCTCGTGCTCCGGGACGTGGAAGGGTACTCGTACGAGGAGATCGCGACGCTGATGGAAACCGCCATTGGAACCGTGAAGGCGCAGATCCACCGGGCCCGCGGCCTGGTGAGGGAGAGGCTGGAACGATGAGCGAGCGCCATATGCCGGCCGACCTGCTGCACGACCACATCGACGGGCTGCTCGACGCCACGGCCGAGAGGGCGGTGGTCGAACACCTGGCCCGGTGCCCGGAATGCGCCGCCGAGGCGGATGCCCTGCGCGCGCTGCGGACCGAGGCGGGGACGCTTCCCGCCTCCCTGGATCCGGGGGTGGACCTGCGGCCGGCGATCCGCGCCGAGGTGGCACGGCGGACGGAAGCCCGCCGCGCGGCAGAGCCCGCGGGATGGGAACGTCGGCTGCCGGGTCGGGGCCGGTTGGCCGCCGCCGCGGTGCTGGTCGTCTGCGCCGGCGCGCTCACCACCGTCCTGGTGCGGGGAATGGAGGAGGGAGCCGGAGCGGAAATGGCCGCGGCCGCGGCCGGAGACGCCGAGACCACCGTCCTCGCCCTCGACCGGGAGTACGCGCGAGCGGCCGACGAGCTCCGCACCAGCGTCGACGCGGCGACGGCGCGGCTCCCCGCCGGGACCGCCCGGCTCCTGCGCGGCAACGTGGCCGCGGTGGAGCGCGCCCTGGCCGAATCGCGGACGGCGCTCCTGCAGGACCCGTCGTCACCGGTGCTCCGTGAGCTGGTGCTCACCGCGCACCGTCGGCGACTCGATGTCCTCCGTCAGGCCGCGGCGATCGCGGCGTACACCGAGGAGGCGACATGAGGACGCACCTGCCCCCGTCGGGCTCCCGGACCGCTCGGGCTGCCCTCGCTGCCCTGTCCGCGCTCCTGATCGCCTGGCCGGTGGCCGGCCAGACCGTGGTCGAGCGCACCGTGCCGTTCGCGCGTGACGGGGCGTTCCGGGTGATGGTGATGGAGGGGACGGTGCGGGCGCGGGCGTGGGACCGGGACAGCGTGCGGGTCGTTGCGCGGGTCACCGCCGAGGGGCGCCGCGGCTTTTACATGGGCGTGTCGCGCAAGGGCGACGGCGGCAAGATGGGCATAGAGGACGGCGGCCCCGCGCACGTCGAGGTGTTCCTCCCCCGCGGCGCCAGCGTGTGGGTGAAGACGTCGGAAGGAGCCATCGACGTCGCGGGGATCGAGGGCTCCGTCGACGCGTTTTCCGTGACCGGGGCGATCCGGCTGGCCGGGAGCCCCCGCTCGCTTCACGCCGAGTCGATGGGTGGGGGCGTGAGGCTGGAAGGGGAGCCGCGCGTCGCCCGGATCCGCACCGGCGCCGGGGACATCGACGTGAATGGCGGCGGCCCCGACCTGACCCTGTCCAGCGTCAACGGGGGGATCGTGGTGTCGACGACCGCTCCGCTCCGCCGCGCCCTCGTGGAGACCGTGGGCGGGAGCGTCAGCGTACGAACCGCGCTCTCGGCCGGCAGCACGCTGGTGATCAACAGCCATGACGGACCCGTGGAGGTCGCGCTCCCCGCCGGCACGGACGTCGACTTCCTGATGTCCACGCTGGAAGGAGGGCTGCGCAACCTGCTGACCGGTCGGGACGCCCGGAAGGCGACCGGCCTCCGCGGGCGCGAGCTCTCCTTCACGAGCGGCTTCGGCGGCGCGGAGGTGACGGTCCGGACGTTCAGCGGATCGGTGACGGTGCGCCCCCTGGACCGCGACTGACCGGCCGATCCAAACACCGGCGGTAGTCCGGCCGTCTCAGCAACGAGCGGGAGCGGGGCCGTGCCGGCTTCGCTCCGAATTCACCTCCGACCGGAGCCACCTCCATGACGATCTTCCGCAGCACCGGCTCGCTCCTCCTGATCCTCGCGTCCGCCGCCACGCTCATCGCCGCAGCGGGCCCGCCGTGGATCGCCATCGAGTACCCCGCGAATCCCCACGACCCCGAAACCCGGGACGCGCTGCTGGTGGTCCGGACGTACCATCACGAGAGCCCGGCGGGCGGCGAGATGAGCGCCCGGGCGGTCGCCGTGGTCGAGGGACGGCGGGTCTCAACCCCGCTCCAGGTCGGCGCGACCTCGCGCTCGGGCGTCTACGCCATCCGCGGAACCCTGCCCGGCACGGGGGCATCCGTCGTGACCGTGACCCGCGGGGCCGGCACCGGTGGCGCGACGGCCCTCATCGCGATGAGCCACGACCGCGAGATCCTCACGGTCCGGGTGCCGCACCGCTCGGTGGAGAACGGGCGCTGGATCGTGCCCCGGGCGGCTACGACCGCGGAGGTCGACCAGCTGCTCGTCACCGCGTCGGCCATGAGCGAAGCGGCGACGTCCGCGCGCCTCGCCGCGGGGGCCGGTGCCGCCCTGCTCCTCCTCGTGGCGCTCCCGTCGGGCGCCTGGCTCGCCGGCAGACGACGCCGGCGGTAGCCATCCCCCAGCCCGGGTCGTCATCTTGCGCCGATGAACGACCCGGGCTCCCCCGCATCCTGCGCCGACCGCACGTACCCGCTGCGGGTCGCGGCTGTGGATATCGGCTCGAACGCCATCCGCTTCACCGCGGCGGAGTTCCTGGACCCG
>JAHWKI010000029.1 GCA_019347975.1 Gemmatimonadota bacterium | reverse complement strand
ATGTCGTCGTGTTCCACGTGCTGGACCCGGCCGAGATCGAGTTCCCGTTCGAGGACGCCAGCGGCTTCGAGGACCTGGAGACGGGTGAGCGGATCCCGGTCGTGCCCGAAACCATGAGGGCGAAATACCGCCAGCTCATCGATTCCCACGTGGCGGAGCTCGCGCGCCGCTTCTCGGAGGAGGGGATCGACTACTCGCTGTTCGACACCGGCACGCCCCTGGACTATGCGCTGTTCCGGTACCTCTCGGACCGGCAGCGGAAGAGCCGGGTGCGCTGATGCCCGTGGCCTTCCTCGCTCCCGTCTTCCTCGCCGGCCTCGCCGCGCTGGCCATCCCGGTCCTCATCCACCTGGCCAACCGCCCGAAGAAGGACGTCGTCCGCTTTCCGTCCCTCATGTTCCTCGAGAAGGTCGAGTACCAGGCGTCCAGCAGGCGACGGCTCCGCAACCTCGTTCTCTTCGCCGTCCGGTGTCTCGCCCTGATCCTCGTCGCCGGCGCGTTCGCGCGCCCGTTCCTCGATCATCCGGACGCGCCGCCCGTGACCATCGACGGCGGCCGCGAGCTCGTGGTGCTGGTGGACCGGTCGGCGTCCATGGCCGTGGGGGACCGGATGGACCGCGCGCGCGGTGAGGTGGCGGAGATCGCGGCCGGCATCCGGCGCGGCGACCGGGCCACCCTCGTCGCCTTCGACCACGCCGCCGCCGCCGCGAACCGCGCCACCGATGACCCGGCCGTCCTGCGCGCGGCCGCGGACTCGCTCCGGCCCGGCGACGGCGGGACGCGGCTGGGGCCGCCGCTCCGGCTGGCGGAGAGCCTCCTGGCCGGGTCGCCCCTCCCGCGCCGCGAGCTGGTGGTGATCTCGGACTTCCAGCGACGGGCGTGGGACCAGGAATCCGCGATCGCCGCGCCGCCCGGCACCGCGGTACGCCTCATCCGCCTGGGCGAGCCGGTCGCCAACACCGCCGTCGCCGAGGCCGCCGCGGGTCGCGAGCGGTTCTCCGGCCGCGAGCGGGCGCGGGTGACCGCCACCGTGGCCGCCCGCGGCGGCGAGTTCCGCGGGCCCGTCTCGCTGGAGCTCGACGGGCGTGTCGTGCAGGAGCGCGACCTCACCGTGGCCGCCGGCGATGTCGGCCGCGTCACGTTCGACCCCGTCACTCTCCCGGATCGACCGGTCCGCGCCGTGGTCCGCATCCCCGCCGACGACATGGCCGCGGATGACGCCCTCCACCTCACCCTGCAGGGCGACCGCCCGCTCCGGGTGGTGATCGGCCAGGGCCCGGGGGCCGACGCCCGCGCGAGCCTCTATCTCGCCCGCGCCCTCGAGGCCGGCACCGAGCACGACGTGGCGGTGCTCCCGACCGCCGCGCTGACGGCCGCCGCGCTGGCGGGGGCGGACGTGGTCATCCTCAACGACGCCGACCCCGCCGGGGACGTAGGCGGCCGCAGGCTGCGGGACTTCGTCGAGGCGGGCGGCGGCGTCATCGTCGTGCTGGGGGAGCGGAGCAGGGGCGGCGGAACGGAGGCGCTGGGGCTGGGGCGCGTTGCCGGGACCCGCGACCGGAGCGCGGACGGGGGCGCGTCGCTGGCCCGCGTCGATGCCCAGCACCCCGTCTTCGAGCCGTTCCGCGGTGGCGCCGCCGGCCAGCTCTCCAGGGCGCGCTTCTTCCGGTACCGGCAGCTCGACGCCGATCCCGCCGCGAGCGTCCTGGCCCGATACGACGACGGGACTACCGCAATGGCCGCGCGGGACCTCGGCCGTGGCCGGGCGCTGGCGCTCACTGCGCCGCTCGACGGCCGGTGGAGCGACCTGGTCCTCCAGCCGGTCTTCGTTCCGCTGGCGCACCGCCTGGTCCGTCACGCCTCCGGTCGCGCGGTGGTGCCGGCTTGGCGTACGGTGGGGGACCTGCTGGACGTCGCGCCGCTTCTCGCCGCGGCCCCGGAGTCCGATCCGGACGATGGCACGGCTCCCGTGGTCCGGACGCCGTCGGGGCGGCGGATCCGGGTGACGCCGGAGCGGACCATGATCTCCCTGGACGAACGGGGGTTCTACGAGGTGCGGGACCCGCGGACGGGCGTCGCCCCGGCGGCGGTGGCGGTGAACGGCGACCCTGGCGAGTCGGAGCTCGACCCGCTGGACACGGCGGTGGTGGAAGCGGCGCTGACGGTCGGCGGAGCGCCGGTGATCCCCGTGTCCGCGGAGCCGGTGGAGCGGGAGCGGACGCAGTCGCTGTGGTGGTGGGTGCTCGCCGCAGCGTTCGTGGTCATGGCGGTGGAGACGGTGCTGGCCAATGCCCTCTCGGGGCGGCGGTCCACGGTGCAGGTGTGAGGAGAACGGCATGAGAACGAGCGATCGGAACCAGGCACACGACGAGCTGCTGGCGGTGATCCGGAGCGTCCGCCGACGGTGGCGGCTCCGCCGGCTCCTGGGCGGCCTCGCGGCGACCGGCGCCGCCGCGCTCGGTACGGGGCTCCTCGCGGTCTGGACGCTGGACCGGCTGGGTGATGCCTCCGCCGCGGCGCCGTGGGTACGGGCGGCCGCAGGGGCGGTGGTGGCGCTGTCCGCCGCCTGGCTCCTCGTGCGCCCGCTGCTCCGCCGCGCCTCCGACGAGCAGATCGCCCTCTATCTCGAAGAGCACGAGCCCTCGCTCGAGGCCGCCGTGCTCAGCGCCATCGAGGCCCGGAGCGCGGGCGGGCCGTCCGGCTCTCCAGTCTCCGACGCCCTGCTCCGCCGCACCCTCGAGACCGCGATCCGCGGCGTGCACGCCACCGGCGACGGCCGCTGGATCGAGCGCGGTCGGCTCGCCCGCGGCGTCGCGGCGCTGCTGGCGGTCGTCGTCATGGGAGCGTTCCTGGGGTTCATCCCCGGCGCGGGCGGACGCGCGGCGCGCCTCCTCTCCTCGCCGCGGCCGGCGGAAGCGGCGGAGGGCGTGGCCGTCCTCGTATAGCCCGGCAACGCCACGGTCTCCCGGGGTGCCGACGCGGCGGTCAGCGCGCGGCTCCGGGGCTTCGAGGCCGGTCTCGTCGAGCTGGCGGTACGCACCGAGGGTGACTCGACGTTCGATCACCTGCCCATGGCCGCCTCCCCGGAGGGGGGCTTCGGCTATCTGCTGTTCGACCTGGAGGACCGCACCGAGTACTACGTCCAGGCGGCCGGCGTTCGCTCGCCGATGTTCGTCCTGGAGGTCGCCGAGCTCCCCTACGCACGGCGCCTCGACCTCGAGCTCGTCTTCCCGTCCTACACCGGGCTCCCCTCCCGCACCGTCGAAGATGGCGGCGACGTCGCCGCGCTCCGGGGCACCCGCGTACGCGTCGTGGTCACGCCGACGATCCCCGTCTCCGGCGGCGGCATCGTCGTCGACGGAGCCCCGCCCGTGGCGCTGACGCCCGACTCGGGATCGGGCACCCTGGCGGGCGAGTTCACGGTCCGGAGCGACGGCTTCTACCACATCGTGCTGGACGGGCCCGGCGGCGCAGCGGTCGAGGCGTCGCCGCGGTACGTCGTCGATGCCATGAGCGACGGTCCGCCCATCGTCTCCGTGACGAAGCCCGGCCGTGACGAGCGGGCCACCGCCATCGACGAGGTCTACGTGGAGGCGCGGGCGGAGGACGACTACGGCATCGGCGCCCTGACCATCCACTGGTCGGTGAACGGCGGCGAGGAGCGGACCGAGGCGCTGTACGGCGGGAGGGGGTCGTTGAAGGAGGTCTCCGCCGGCCGGACGTTCTACCTCGAGGAGTACGGGCTCGAGCCCGGAGACTTGGTCGCCTACTGGGTCACCGCCTCGGACAACGACGCGGTCGACGGCCGGAAGGACGCCACCAGCGACATCTACTTCATCCAGGTCCGCCCCTTCCAGCGGAACTTCCAGGCGCAGGAGCAGAGCGGCCAGCCGGGCGGCGAGCAGGCGGAGGGGCCGGATGGCGACCTGTCCGAGCGCCAGCGCCAGATCATCGCCGGGACCTTCAACCTGGTACGCGATTCGGCGGGCCTCCGGCCGGACGCCGTCCGCGAGAACCTCAACACGCTCGCGCTGGCACAGGAGCGGCTCCGCGACCAGGTCGACGTCCTGACGCAGCGCATGATCGCCCGACAGGTCACCCGGGACACGGCGTTCCGCAAGATCGCGGAGATCCTGCCGCAGGCCGCGGCCGAGATGACGGAGGCGGCCGCCCGGCTCCGCGCTCTCGAGGCCGGCGAGGCGCTCCCCTCCGAACAGCGTGCCCTCCAGCACCTCCAGCGCGCCGAGGCCGTCTTCCGGGACGTGCAGGTCTCGACGGGCCAGCAGCAGGGCGGCGGCGGCGGCGCCACGCCGAACGCCGAGGACCTGGCGGACCTGTTCGAGCTGGAGCTGGACAAGCTCCAGGACCAGTACGAGACCGTGGACCGCGGCGGCGCCGCCGGAGGCGACTCCACGAGCGCGGCCGTGGACGAGACCATGGAGCGCCTCGAAGAGCTCGCGCGCCGCCAGCAGCGGGAGGAGGAGCGCCGGCGCCGGGAGGCCGTGCAGGGCACCGGCACCGCCGGCGGCGCGGCCCAGCGCCAGATCGCGGAGCAGGTCGAGGAGGAGGCACGCCGCCTCGAGCGCCTCTCCCGCGAGCGCGGCAATCCGCGCCTCGCCGACGCCGCGCGCCGCCTCCAGGAGACCGCCGAGTCCATGCGCCGCTCCGCCGCATCGGGGGGCGGTGAGCAGCGTGCGGTGGAGGGGCTGCGGGACGCCCGTCGCATGCTCGAGCGCGAGCAGGGCGAAGGGCTCCGCCGCAGGGCCGAGCAGGTGGCCCGCAGCGCGGAGGACATGGCCCGCGAGCAGGAGCGGATCGGCCGCGCCATGGAGGAGATGCTCGAGTCCGCGCCCGGCGAGCGCCTCGAGCAGGGCCGCCGGCTGGAGCAGCAGAAGGAACAGCAGCTCCAGGCGCTCGACCGGCTCCAGCGGGAGCTGCGGGACCTGGCCGGCGAGGCGTCCGCGGGGCAGCCGGACGCGGCGCGCCGCCTGAGGGAGGCCGCCACCGCGATCGACGAGACGAGGCTCCGTGACAAGATCGAGCTCTCCCGGCGGATTGCCGCCGGCGGGGCGCAGGAGGAGTACGTGCGCCGGCTCGAGGAGAGCATCGGCGAGGACATGAACGAGCTCGGCGACAGGCTGCGCGGCATCGGCGGCGAGTTCCGGCCCGGGGAGGGGCAGGAGCAGGCGGAGACTGTGGATCGCGCCCGGGACCTGTCCCGCGGCCTGGAGTCGCTCCGCGAGCGGACGCGGGAGCTGCGGGAGCAGGGTCCCGCCGGCCAGTCGCCCGGGGAGGGGATGGATGCGGGCGGCGGCTTCGGCGCGGGCGCGGTCCGGCAGTACCGCGCCGAGGCGCGGGAGCGGCTGGAGGACGCGCGCGCGCTGCGCGACGCCGTCCGCGAGCAGGGCCTCCCCACGGCGGATCTGGACGGTCTGCTGCGCGGGCTGGAGGAGCTGACCCGGGCCACCCCCTACGCGGATGTGGAGGAGCTCGTCCGGCTCCAGGCGGCACTGGCGGACCAGGCCAAGCGGGTAGAACTTCTGGTGCGGATCCGGCTCGCGGGAGAAGAGGGGGGCGCGCTGTTCCTCGATGGCGCCGGCGCGGTTCCGCCCGAGTACCGAGATCTGGTCGAGGCCTACTACCGATCCTTGAGCAGGGACGACGGAGGACGATGAAGCGAGCTCTCGCCGCGATCGCGCTGCTGCTGACCACCGCGCCGGCCGGCGCGCAGAGGTCGGCATCCCCTCTCGGGGCCCCCGCTCCCGCGGTCGAGGACCTGATCGCGGCGGGGCGGCTCCAGGAGGCCGCGTGGTCCGCCCGGGCCGCTGGTGACACGGCCCGGGGCGAGGGGATCCTCGCGCGGCTGGACAGCATCCTCCGCTCCGAGCCGCTCCGGGCACGACCGCTGGGTCTCGACAGCCAGGGCGTCTCCTACACGTTCCGGCTCCAGCACGGTGACGGGATCGAGGCGATCTTCAAGGTGGACGGCTCCGACATCTTCTGTCCCTCCTGCGGCGCGGCGCGGGAGGTCGCCGTCTACCGGATCGACCGGCTCCTGGGGCTCGACCTCACGCCCATGACCGTCTTCCAGAGCATCACCGACGACGGGACCACCCTCAGCGGCTCATCCATGTACTTCGTTCATCAGACGCGTCGGCCGGGAGATATCGGTCGGAAGAAGCCCGACCGGCTTCGTTTCCTGGACGCCGTGATCGGCAACAGCGATCGTCACGGCGGGAACTGGCTGGTCCGCGGCGATGAGTCGGTCGTCGCCATCGATCACAACCGCGCCTTCGAGTACCGCCCGTCCACCCGGCCGAGGACGTGCTGGGAGATCGAAGTGGATTCCATCGCCGCGCCGGGCCGGCTGGGTCCCGCGTTCGATCGTTACGCGAGCCTCCCGGCTGATTCGCTCGCCGCGCCGCTGAACGGGCTGCTGGAGCCGGAGATGGTCGAGCGCTTCGTCGCCATGCGCGACCGGGTCGTGGACCGCATCCGGCTCCGCGCCGCCCGGCCTGACCGCCGGGTACCGCGCAAGGACTGCCCGTGGGAGGGCTGAGCGCGCGCCCGGCCGCGGGCGATTTCCCCGAGGGCTACTCCGCCTATGTCGGCCGCGTCCCCGATGGCGACGTGGGCGGCACGCTGACCACCCAGCTCGATGATACCGCCGCCCTCCTGTCCGGGCTCTCCGAAGCCGACGCGCTGCGCCGCTACGCCGAGGGGAAGTGGAGCGTGAAGGAGGTGCTGGGCCATATCGCCGACACGGAGCGCGTTTTCTCCTACCGCCTCCTCCGCTTCTCCCGCGGCGATTCGACGGCCCTCCCCGGCTTCGACGAGAACGAGTACACACCCGCGGGCCGGTTCGACGACCGCGACCTCGCCGACCTCCTCGCCGAGCTCCGGGCGGTCCGGGCCGCCACCGTCGCACTGATCCACGGCCTTCCGCCGGAATCCCTCCACCGTCGCGGCACCGCCAGCGGCGGATCGTTCACGGTCGCCGCCATCCCGTGGATCATCGCCGGGCACGAGCTGCACCACCGCCAGATCCTCAGGGAGCGCTACCTCGGCTCCCGTTGACAGGGCTCCGGGCCCCCCGGACCTTGACTCGATGAACAGAATGGAAGGGAAGCTGGCGCTGATCACCGGCGCCAGCGCCGGCATCGGCGAGGCGTGCGCCCGGCGGTTCGCCGCCGAGGGTGCGGACGTTGCGCTCTGGGCGCGGCGGGCAGAGCGCCTCGAGGCGCTGGCCGAAGAGCTGACGCGCGAGCACGGCGTGACCGTTCACCGGGACCGGGTGGATGTACGGCACCGGGAGGAGGTCCGCAGCGCGGCGGCCGCCCTCCTGGACCGCGCGGGTCCGCCCCACGTGCTGGTGAACAACGCCGGGCTCGCATCCGGATTCGACCGGGTCCAGGACGGCGATTTCGAGGACTGGGACCGGATGATCGACACCAACGTGAAGGGGCTGCTCAACGTGACCCGCCTCCTGCTCCCCGCGATGATCGCGGCCGGCCGCGGGCACGTGATCAACATCGGCAGCACTGCGGGCCACCAGGTGTACCCGAAGGGCAACGTCTACAGCGCCACGAAGTTCGCCGTTACCGCGCTCACCGAGGCCATGAACCTCGACATGGCCGGCACGCCGCTCCGGGTCTCCAGCGTGGATCCCGGCTTCGTCGAGACGGAGTTCTCGGAAGTTCGCTTCCATGGGGATCGCGAGCGCGCCGCCGGCGTCTACGAGGGGTTCCAGCCCCTGTCCGGTGACGACGTGGCCGATGCCGTTTTCTACGTGGCCAACCTTCCGGCCCACGCCAACGTCCTGCGGATGATCCTCCTCCCGAGTGCGCAGAGGAGCGTCTCCGTCGTCGATCGCAGGTAGCTCGAGCGGGGTGGCCGGGCACCGACGGGGCGGGCTATGTTCGAGCGATGCCGACCCTCTCACCCCGGGGGCCAGGGGCCCACTCGCACCCCCGCACGACACCGCGCGTTGCGCGCTTCGTCCTCGCGGCGCTCGCCGCGGCCGCGCCGTCCGCGCCCGCCGGGGCGCAGGCGCCGCACTACGCACTCCCTCCCGTGGAGATCGAGCGCCGGCTGGGAGAGGAGCCGTTCGAGATCTCCGGAATGGCCGACAATCGCTGGGAAGGGGACCGCACCCAGCGCGCCATGCTCCGGTTCCGGGACGGCATCGCGCTGCCGGTGAAGTGGGCGCGCTCCGCCCGGGGCGGGTTCGAGCTGAACAACCAGCCGCAGTACGAGCTGGCGGCGTACCGTCTCCAGTCGCTCTTCCTCGACCGTGAGGACTGGGTCGTGCCGCCCACCGTGCTGCGGGTCATGCCCCTCGGCGTCTACCGTCAGCTCGACTCCGAGCTCGAGCCGACGTTCGAAGGGACCACCTCCGTCCTCGTCCTCCTGCAGTACTGGCTCAATGCCGTGGAGCCCCTCGAGAAGCCGGACCCGGCGCGGCTCGACGACGCGAGGTACCTGCGCCGCCTCTCCCACCTGAACGTTCTCACGCACCTCATCCGGCACGCCGACTCCAACGCCGGCAACGTTCTGATCGCCCGGAACGGTGAGCCCCGGATGTTCGCCGTGGACAACGGCGTCGCCTTCGGCAGCCCCGACAGCCCCCGGGGCACGTTCTGGAAGGACCTCCACGTGACACGGCTCCCTGCCGGGACGGTGGACCGCCTCCGCGCCATCGACCGCCCCACGCTGGCCCGCGTACTCGGCACCGTCGCGGAGCTGCGCGTGACGGAGGCCGGGCGCCTGGAGCCTGTGCCGGCGGGCGCCACCGGCCCGAGGCGCAGACCCCATCGTGGCATCGACTTCGCCGATGGCGTCGTCCAGATGGGGCTGACGGACCGCGAAGTCACCGACCTGTGGATGCGGCTCCAGCACCTGCTCCGGCGCGTGGATGCCGGCGAGATCACTACCTACTAGAGGACCCCGCATGCGTTTCCGATCCCTCACCGCGACTTTCGCGCTCCTCTTCCTCCTCCAGGGCTGCGGCCCCGCGGCCCCCCCGCCTTCGTCGGCACCCGCGCGCGTGGATGCGCCACAACCGGCAGGGGTCGTCGAGGCCCTCGTACCGGCCCCGGCACCCGCCCGCGCCGACGACGGCATGGTCGTCTCCGCCCACGTCCTCGCCAGCCGCATCGGCGACGATATCCTGCGGAAGGGCGGGAACGCCGTGGACGCCGCCATCGCGACCGGCTTCGCCCTCGCCGTCGTTTACCCGACCGCCGGCAACATCGGAGGCGGCGGCTTCATGGTCGTGCGCTTCCCAGACGGCCGCGCCACCACGATCGAGTTCCGCGAGAAGGCGCCCATGGCGGCGCACCCGCGGATGTGGCTCGACTCGGCGGGTGAGTACGACAGGCAGCGGCACCACTTCAGCCACATGGCCGTCGGCGTGCCCGGCACCGTCGCCGGCTTCGCCCTCGCCCACGAGCGCTACGGGAGCCTGCCGTGGGCCGACCTGGTGGAGCCGGCCGTCCGCCTCGCCACCTACGGCTTCATCATGACGCCCGGTCTGGCCGCCTCGCTCCAGGGCATCCTCCCGGCGTTCGCCCGGTACCCCGCCAGCGTGCAGGCGTACTCGAGGGGCGGCGTTCCCTACCAGGTCGGAGACACCGTCCGCTTCACCGACCTCGGCCGCACCCTGGCCAGGATCCGCGATCACGGCCGCGAGGGCTTCTACGCCGGCGAGACCGCCCGGCTGCTCGTCGCCGAGATGGAGCGGGGCGGCGGCCTGATCACCCTGGAGGACCTCCGCCGCTACCGCGCCAACGAGCGGGAGCCGATCCGGGGCAGCTACCGGGGCTATGGCGTCATCGGCATGCCGCCGCCGAGCAGCGGCGGCATCGCGCTCGTGGAGATGCTCAACATCCTGGAGGGCTTCGACCTCGCCTCCATGGGCCACAACACCGCCCCCTACGTGCATCACCTCGCCGAGGCGATGCGTCGGGCCTATCGGGACCGGGCGGCCTTCGTGGCCGATCCCGATTTCGAGGACGTGCCGGTCGCGCGGCTCACCGACAAGAGCTACGCGGCCGAGCTGCGTCGTGAGATCCGGCCCGCGGAGGCGACCCCGTCGTCGCCGTCCGACATCGCGGTGCCCGCCGAGAGCGACCAGACCACCCACTATTCCATTGTAGACGGCGATGGGCTCGCGGTGTCCACCACGTACACGCTCGAGTACGGCTACGGCTCCCGCATCGTCGTCCCGGGAGCGGGGTTCCTGCTCAACAACGAGATGGGCGACTTCAACGCCGCCCCCGGGCTGACCACCACGGGCGGGCTCATCGGGACCGAGCCGAACCTGGCCGAGCCGGAGAAGCGCATGCTCTCCAGCATGACGCCCACCATCCTGGAGCGCCCCGACGGCTCCCTGTTCGCCGTTCTGGGCACGCCGGGCGGTCGGACGATCATCAACAGCGTCCTCCAGGTCACGCTCAACCTCATCGAGTTCGACATGGGCGTCCTGGAGGCGGTCAGCGCCCCCCGCTTCCACCACCAGTGGCTGCCGGATGAGATCCGGGCCGAGGAAGGCGCCTTCGATGACGCCCGGATCGCCGACCTCGAGCGGCGCGGACACCGGCTGGACCTGCGCGACGGGCGCTGGGGCACCGTCCACGCCATCCGGATGGCCCCTGACGGGACGCGCCTCGGCGCGCCCGATCCGAGGAACACCGACGCCGCGGCGGTTGGGCACTAGGGAGGATTGACCGCGGGGCAGCGCGCGACCTCCCTGGCATCCCGCTTTAGGTCGAGTGGGGGTGGTTCGTCGGCGCCTTCCGCCTCCGGGCTACTTCAGCCGCCCCCGCCATGCCGGGGAGTGGGGGAGTGGGGGTACGGCGCCGCACCTTTCCGCGCTGTCCGCCCGACGGTCTCCCCGCGAATCCGGGAGCACCTGCGGCTCGATCGGCTCACCCCCACGTCCCCCACTCCCCCGCCGGGCCGGTGAGCCCGAAGTAGCCCGGCACCGTGAAAGGCCCGCGAATCACCCCCACTCGCCCTCCAGGGCAGGAGCGGGTCTCAGACGCGCCCCTCTCCCGGCGCAAAACTACCACCAGCCGCCGTGAGCGATCTCCCGCCGGTCCAGCTTCACGTGCGCGCGCTTGGCCCGGACGAGCTGCCTGTTCTCGAAGAGCTTCACCAGCACCGCGCCTGCCACGAAGCCTCCCACATGGGCCCAGAACGCCACGCCGCCGCCATCCGTGGGGGTTCCCGCGCCCATCAGGAGCTGGAGGACGAACCAGTAGGCGAGCATGACCCACGCGGGGAGCGGGATCACGCGGATGAAGATGATGATGATGAAGAGGGTGTAGACCCGCACGCGCGGGTACAGCACCAGGTACGCGCCCATGATCCCGCTGATGGCGCCCGACGCGCCGACGGTCGGAATCACCGACCCGGGAGAGCTCACGACGTGCGCCCCCACCGCGGCCAGCCCGGTCAGCAGGTAGAACAGCAGGAACCGGAGCCGCCCCATGCTGTCCTCGACGTTGTTCCCGAAGATCCAGAGGAACCACATGTTCCCGATCAGGTGCAGCCAGCCGCCGTGCAGGAACATGCTCGTGAGCGCCGCTTCCCACGTCAGCCCCCCGGGCGCGCAGAGCTCGCCGAATCGCCGCAGCGACTCCGGGAGGGGGTCCGTCCGGCCCGTGATCTCGGCCGGGATCGCGCCGTAGGCGCACACGGACTGCTGTAGCGCTTCCGGGCTCAGCCCCGCGCCCTGGATCATGAACCACACGGCGAGGTTCGCCGCGATCAGGACCAGCGTGAAGAGCGGGAAGATCTCGGTGGGGTTCTCGTCGCGGAGCGGGAACACGGCGGATCGCCCTTTTACTCAGCCCGTCAGGACGCCGCTGCGAACACGCCGGCGAAGAACCCGAGCGTCATCGGCCACGCCTTCTCCGTGGCCCGCATGTTCGCGCTCTCCCGTCCCGTTTGCTGGCGCAGGAACCCGTGCCCGGCGCCCTCGAGGATCACCGCGCGGTAGAGCCCGGGGAGCGCCTCCTCCGCGCGGGGGATCGTGGCGTTCACCCGCTCATCATCGCCGCCGTAGAACCCGATCACGGGAGTGCGTACCCGCGCCAGCCCCTCGGCGTCGGGCGACCCGCCGTAGTACACGACGGCGCCCCGCAGGTCCGGGTAGCGGGTGGCGTGCTCGAACGACGCCGATCCGCCCCAGCAGTAGCCCATGATCCCGTAGGCGTCCAGCGCCGATGGCATCGCCATTACGTGCTCGGCCACCGCCCGGATCTGGGCATGGACCACGTCGGCATCCAGCGACCGCACCGCAGCCACCGCCGGGTCCCGCTCCGGATCGCCAGCGGCATCCCGGGGCACGTTCCGCATGGTCAGCAGATCCGGAGCGACGGCGATGAACCCCTCCGCCGCCAGCTGGTCCGCCACCCCCCGCACCCAGCTCGTCAGGCCGTAGATCTCGTGGATCACGACCACCACCGGCGCCGGATCGCTCCGCTCCGGATGCACGATCCAGCTCCGGACGCTGTCCCCGCCCGGTAGCCGGACCGTGATCCAGTCACCATGCCGTGGCGACGTGTCCAGTCGCTGCCGCGCTTCCTCCGCGCCCGCCGGGAGGAACGGCTCCGCCTGTGCCATCCCCTCACCGGGCATCAGGAGTGCGGCCGTGGCCAGCGTCGCGGCGATGAGCGTGCGTCCCTTCATGGTCACCTCACGGATCGGGTCGACGAAGCCCCAACCTACGGGACCGGGCTTTCGGGTTCCAGCCAGGGGCCCCGCGCTGTCTCGGCCCTCCACCTCCGGCCGGGACCGCGGGAGGCAGGACGCGGACCGGCGAGTGTCATCCGCCCGTCGCCGGAGCTCAGGCCGGCGCGCCGTCGGGCGTGGGGTCGTCGTCTATGACGACCCGGCGGAGCTCCCGCCGCATCCGCACGCGCACGCGGGCCACGAGGAAGAGAGAGACGGCGGCGAGCCCGGCGACGAGACCCCACCACAGCCCGACGGGACCCGCGGTGGTGCGGAAGCCGAGCCACAGGCTGATGGGGATGCCGATCAGCCAGAAGGCCAGGAGGTTCGCCAGGAACGGCGCGGTGGTGTCCCCGATCCCGCGCAGCACTCCGGCCGCCACGACCTGGAGCCCGTCGAAGACCTGGAACACCCCGGCCACCGGGATGAGCGCCACCGCGATCAGCGTTACCCGCGGCTCGTCGGTGTACAGCGCGGCGAGGGGGGACGGAAGGGTGAGGAATAGGATGGCCGTGAAGCCCATGAACGCCGTGCCCGCGATCAGGGCGCTCTTGACCGCGAGCCGAGCCGCGCCCGGGTCGCCTCGTCCCACCGCCTGCCCGACCCGCACGGAGCCGGCCTGCGAGATGCCGAGCGGGACCATGAACGTCAGCGAGGCCAGGTTGATGGCGATCTGGTGTCCCGCCATCTCTTCCGTGCCCAGCCAGCCCATGAACAGGGCGACCGCGGCGAACGCTCCCATCTCCAGCTGGAACTGAGCCCCGATGGGCAGGCCCAGCCGGAGCATCCGCCAGAGCGGCCGGAGCCGCAGGACCTCGCGGCCGGCCGGACGCAGGTACGGCCCGAGGCGTCGCGCCGCGAAGAGGATGAGCGCGATCAGCATCGTCCACCGGCTGATGGTGGACGCCCACCCCGTGCCGATCGGCCCGAGCGCCGGCATCCCGAGGTGCCCGAACACCAGCGCCCAGTTCAGGATGACGTTCGCCACGTTGGCGCCCAGGATCGCCAGCACGATCGGACGGACGCGATCCATGGCCTGCAGCGTCTGCCGCAGCACGACGAACGCGAGGAACGCGGGGAGGCCGCCGGCCGCTGCCAGCACGTACCCCGCCGCCAGCGGGATCACGTCGGCAGGCTGCCGCAGGATCGTGATGACCGGCTCGACCGCCAGGAGAGGGATCAGGCTCGGGATCGAGAGCGCCACGGCCACGATCAGGCCGCGCTGGATGCCGCGGGCGATCGCCCGGTCGTCCGCCGCGCCCACCGCCTGTGCGATGATCGGGTCGAGGGCGAACAGGACCCCCATCCCGAAGATGGTGATCCCGAAGAAGTAGAGGTTCCCCAGCGCGACCGCCGCGAGCGCGGCCGCCGACACGCGTCCGACCATCAGCGTGTCCACCACGCCCATGAGCATGAGCCCGACCTGGACCGCCACGATGGGCAGGGCCAGCCGGATCAGCGATCTGAATTCCCGCGCGGGAGGCAGCCTGACCATGGGCGCGGAAGCTATCAGCTTTCGCTAGAAAAGCTCGTAGCGTCCCCGGTCCACGTCCTGGAGGAGCCTCTGGAGGCGGCGCCACGTGTCACGGATCTCCCGCTGGCTCAGGCCCAGCTGGATGATGTTGCCTTCCTGACGCACGCCGCGCCCGGGAGATACGTTCTCCGTGGGCTCCACCGCGCGGAGCACGCCGTCGGCTCCCACCTCCCACTGCGCCAGGACTTCCAGCTGCCCGCGCAGGTCGTCCTCCGTGATCGATCGCAGGCGATCCACCGTGCCCCGCGGCAGGCGCTTCAACCGCAGATTGCGCCACGTGGCGCCGCGGTCGCTGGTCTCGCTCGCGAACGCCAGCCCGTTGTCCACCGCGAAGACCCGCGGGTTCGCCGGATCACGGGAGATCTGCAGGTTCCCCACGTTCGCGTCGTTGTGACGGATCAGGTACGTGAGGATGTTCAGGTCGGCGAAATGGCGGGCGTACGCCGTGTCCCTCGCGAACCGGTCCTCGTCCCAGACGTCCTCCCCATTCACGTTGAAGAGCCAGTACTGCAGGGTCACCAGCACGGATGACGTATTGCGGAACGTCGGGGTCGCGTCCGCCTGCAGCCGCTGGTACCACGTCAGCGGAAACGCCCGCAGCACGGTCGGCGGCACCACGTAGCTCGGCTCATCCAGGAACAGTTTCTGGATCTCGTAGGCGGCCGCCTCGTAGCGCGGCTGGTTGTTGAAGGCTTCGCCGCCCGTCGCCGAGCGCGCCCACTTGGCCACCATCATACTGCCGTCCGGGAACGACAGCGCGGCGCGGTTGGTCCGATCCCCTTCGAACCGTGACCCCCGCTGGTCCACCACGTCGAACACACCATACAGCATCCGGCTCTCGATGCTGTCCACCCGCTCCAGGATGTTGCCGTCCTGCGCCCCCGCGGGCGCGGTCAGCAGCAGCATGAGGAACGACGAGACCTGCGCCAGCCTCCACCGCTTGAACACGTTCTCCCTCCTCCCGTTCATCCGCCGACCTCCGACTCGTTCGCTTCCGAGAAACCGGCCACCCCTGTCCGCTCGTCCGCCCCGTCGGCCGCCACCCCCGGGATCGACCCCAGCCGCGCCCGCGCCGGCAGCCGAACGGGCAGGTGCACCGAGAAGACCGTCCCCTTCCCGGGCTCGCTCTCCACGGCCAGGCGGCCACCGTGCCGGTCGACGATCTGGCTGGTGATCAGCAGACCCATCCCCATCCCCATCCGCTTCCCCTTCGTGGTGAACCCCGGGTCGAAGATCCGCGACAGGATCGCCGGCGGGATCCCCACCCCCGTGTCCTCGATCTCCACCGTCACCTCGTCACCGTGGGCGCGCGTCCGGATCGTGACGGTACCCTTGCCGGAGATGGATTGCACCGCGTTGACGATGAGGTTCATGAACACCTGGTGGATCTGGTTCGGATAGCACTCGACCCGCGGCAGGTCGCCGAAATCCTTCACCACCGTGATGCGGTCCTTCAGCGTATGCGCGATGATGGCCAGCGTGCTCTCCAGACCCTCGTGCAGGTCCGCGTGATCGATCTCCGATCGGTCCACGCGCCCGAACGTCCGCAGGCTGTCCACCATCTTGAGCATGCGGTCCATGGCCATGTTGTTCGTCGATGAAACACCATCCAGGGCCTTCACGATCCGTCGCACGTCCTCCAGCTCGTGCTCGTCGACCACGTCGTCCTCCAGGATCACCTGCAGCTTGTGGATCGCCCGGCGGATCGTGTCGTGGTTGCTGTTCAGCGCGCCCAGCGGCGTGTTGATCTCGTGCGCCACTCCCGCGATCAGCGCGCCCAGCGACGCCATCTTCGCCGAGCTCACGAGCTCCGCCTGCGCTTCCCGGAGCTGACGGTACGCCGCCTCCGACTCCGCGTGCGACTCCCGCAGGTCCTCCGACAGCTCGAACAGCCGCGAGTTCGCCGTCCCCAGGTCACGCGCCAGCCTGCGCCCCGCCTCCGCGTACCGCCCCACCACCGTGGACAGCCCCGCGATCACCGACGCGGAGACGAAGAAGGCGCCCAGCGCGTACCGGGGGTCGGCGTATTCCGGCGCGATCCCCGAGAACAGCGCGCCCGCGGGAACGAACCCGACGGCCTCTCCGACGATCAGGGCGCCCGTCGCCAGGATGGCGAGGACGGAGCCGGCGAAGCCCCACGCCCCCGGGTACAGCATGTTCCACTCGATGGCCGGGAACAGCAGGAACAGCGTCGCCAGCCAGCTGCTGGCTCCTATGTAATGGGCGAGCCACGCCGCCACCAGAACCTCGAAGGAGAACACCGCGAATCGGAGCGGGAAGAAGAAGGGCACCTCCTGGTGCCCCACCAGCCACCGGAACGCCGCCGCGACGATCGCGATCCACAGGAGCGTGAGCCCGAAGAAGCGCGGGTCCAGCGGGAGGGACATGGCGTACCGGAAGATCGTCCCCAGCGCGAGCGCCCAGAGGGCAACGCCCAGACGGGCCCGGATCGGGCGGTGGAGAGCCCGCTGCGCTTCCGTGGCGTCCCGCCGCAGTGCGCTGTGGGGGCTCACAGAAACGCCCGAACCAGCCGCTTCCGGATGTCGAAGAGCTCCTGATGCGCGCCCTCCAGGGCCCGCACGCGGGTGTCCAGCTCATTGAACAGCGTGGACCGCTCGACGCCGTTCCGGATCACGAGCTTCAGGTGCTCGTTGCTCCACGGCTTCTCGAGGTAGTAGTACAGCCCCGCCTCGTTGATCGCCCGGATCGCGTTCTCCTTGTCCGCGTACCCCGTCAGCAGGATCCGGGTGGCCTGAGGCTTCCGCTCGCGAAGGTTCCGGAGGAAGGTGATGCCGTCCATCTCCGGCATCATGAAATCCGCGATCACCACGTTCACCGGCTCCGACTCCACATCCTCGAGCGCGCGCTCGGGCGAGGTGTAGGTGAGGATGCGGTAGGAGGTCTCGAGCTCCAGGAAGCTCCTCAGGGCCGTCGCGACCATGTCCTCGTCGTCGACGATCAGGACGGTAGGGGTCTGTGCTTCAGGCATGGCTCACGAGGTGGGGGGCACTGCGGCGCGTCCGCTAGGCTACCAGTGTCCGCACCCTGCGGGCAAGGCCCTGCAGCAGCCCCAGCGCGAGCTCGGAGTGGTCCGCCAGCAGGTCGTAGAAGTCCGCGCGGGTGATCCGCAGGAGCCGCGCGCTCCCGTTCACGGTCGCGGTCACCAGGCTCGGCGCCTCATCGATCAGCGCCCACGTCCCGAACGCCTGGCCGGCGGCCAGCTCCATCCGCTGGTCGGCCACTCCCTCCAGCACGATATCCCCCTCGATCACCACGTACAGCGCGTCCGTCGGCTCCCCCTGGTGGATCAGCACCGTGCCGCCATCCACGTCCACGTCCTCCGCGATGGACGCGAGCAGCGCCAGGTGCGCGCTGCGCGCATCCTGGAGGAGGTCGATCCTCTGCAGCAGGAAGACTTTCTCGATCAAATCCATCGGTCGGTGGCCACCTGTCTCTTCCAGCGGTGCCCGGCCGAGCACATGGCGGGCGAGGGCGTGGAGCTCGGGGCTGCTTCCGGATTCGATCATACCACGCAGCGCGTGTCGACTCCAGCCGGTGTCCAGCTCGCCCACCGTCGCCACGGCCAGACGGGCGATCCACGGATCGCCGTCGTTCAGCAGCGGCGAGAGGTCCCGCTCCGGCGTGGGCAGCATCGGCTCGGCCTTCCTCTCCCCCATGATGGGGCCCAGCATCTCGAAGAGCGACCTTCCCAGCGTCTCCTCGAGCCACTCCATGGCGTTTCCACGGGCCGCCCGGTCGCCCGAGAGCGCCAGGTGGCACCGGTACATCTCGTCCACCTCGTACAGCAGCCCGAGCAGCCGGAACACGCCCTCCTGCCGCTCACGCCATGCTTCCTCCAGCGCTCGGGTCAGCAGACGCGCCGTCCGGCCGGTCGCGCCCACCCGGCGGAGCGAGCGAAGGGCGGCGTCGTATCGCTCCGCCGCGCGCACCTCCCGCTCCACGGCCCGCAGCACCTCCTCCGCATCGAACACCAGCGACGGGTCCCGCAGCCGCAGCTTCGTCAGCGCCTTCAGCGTCCTGTAGTCGAGGAGCTGGTCCGTTTCCGGCGCGACGACGCTCACCAGCAGGACGTCCACCGCCCGCTGGTCCGCGATCCGCGCCAGCACCGAGGGGATGTGCCGCCGGATCGCCGGGTGCCCCCGCTCGTCCATCAGGTAGTCGGCCAGCGCCCCGACGGCGAGGCCACCCTGCTCGGAGAGCGCCTCCCGCGCCGCCTCCCGGGTCGACGGGGACCGCAGCGCCGCGATCATGGCGGGGTACAGATCCCGCCGTCGCAACATCCCCGCGCTCTGCAGCGCCGCCGAGGCCACGACCGGGTCCGGGTCCCCCACGAGCGGCTCCAGGAGCTCCGCTGCCAGGGGGTCACCGCGGAGCGCTCCCGCCGCCAGCGCCAGCTCGATCCTGGCGTCCCGGTCCCCGCTCTGCGCCCGATCCCATCGCTCTTCGAGGTAGGCGTGGCCCAGGAGGTCGCTCTCCGTCCCCGCCAGCTCGCCGCGGGAGAGACACGCCAGCGTCGCGGTGCGCACGTGCGTGTGCTCGGACAGCAGCATCTCCCGGATCAGCTCGTCCTTGTCGCTGCGCGCCGCCAGCAGCGCCCGCACCGCCGCCTCCCGCACCCCGCGCGCGGTGTCGTGCAGACGCCGACTCACCCGCTCGGGGTCGATGCTCGACGGGTCACGGGCCAGGATCGTGAGCGCTTTCCGCCGGAGCTCCTGCGACTCGTGCTCCAGCAGCCCGTGCAGCGCATCCGAGATCCGATGCGTCTCGGTGCCCGCGCTCTGGTCCACCAGGTCGAGTGCGAACGACGCCTGGACGGGGTCGTCTCCCTCCAGCGCCCGCCGCACCGCTCTCTGGGTGCTCGCATCGGCCAGCGTGCTCAGCCCCTCGAAGCTCGCGAACCGCCCGCGGATCGAACGGGCGAGCGTTCGCACGTACTCCTGCCGCAGCGCCAGCGTCACCACCAGCCACCCCAGGGTCAGCGCCACGACCACGTACGCCAGCTGGTAGAGGTCGAGCCCCAGCAGCTCCACCAGGACGAAGAGGAGCAGTGCGGACAGGGCCTTCCCGAACCCCTTCTCGATGCCGACGTCGATGTACGTCTTGGCCTTCAGCTTGATCTCCTCCGGGACCGGCACATAGAGGATCTCCCGCCCCGCCCGCTCCGCCGAGTAGCGGAACGCGGTGTCCGACGCCCGCACCGCGATGACGGTCCACAGCGTGAAGAACGCCGCCATGACCAGACCCGTCGCCAGCATCAGCACCGGCAGCAGGAACACCGTGAAGCTGACGCCCCACCGCCGCAGGACCGGGCGGAGCGCCACCACGGAAACGAGGGGGAGCCACTGCGTGAACGCGCTCACCGTACCCTGGAACTGGGTGATCGCGTCCTGCTCGACGAAGACCCGCTCCGTCAGCGTGTTGAACTGGTAGTCCACGAGCTGCTTCACGAGGATCGCGAGCAGGACGCTCACCGCGAGGAGCCGCACGTGCGCGTTGCCCATCAGCTGCGGCAGGTCTCCGCGCGAGACCTTCTCCCGCCGCCGCACACCCTTCACCTCATCCCGGTCGAGGGCGCCCGGCTCGTCCGCCGGCCACACGAACGTGATGCCGATCCCGAACGCCAGGATGAACCCGGCCGCGACCAGCAGCAGGTTCGGAGTGCCAATCACATCGGCCATCGTCGCGGCGATCAGCGCACCGAACACCGCCCCCACCGCCCCGCCGCCGATCACCAGCGGGTATGCGCTACGGGCGGTACGCGCGGTCAGGAACTTCTGCGTGGTCGCGAAGAACTGCGTCACCAGTGCGGCCCCGAACAGGTCGTACCACCCGTAGAACGTCAGTCCCAGGACGGTGCTCCCCTCACGGTAGGCCACCCAGAAGATCACCAGGTTCATGGCGAAGAAGATCGCCACCGCGGGGACCAGCGTCCGCCACCCCACCCGGTCCGCGAGCCGGTTATAGATGGGCACGAACAGCAGCACGCCGGCGCTGACCAGGTAGACCTGGTAGAAGTCGTTGTCGGCGAGGCCGCCCAGCGCCAGCGCGTTCTTCACCGGCTTCAGGATTCCCACCGCCGTGACCACGAGGAAGAACATGGCCATGAGGCTCAGCAGGCGGGTCCGCTCCGCGCGCTGGTCAGCGGGAAAGTCCGGCAGCAGGCGGTCGAGAATGGCCAAAGGCGTGTGATTCCTCGGGAAAGGTCCGGGGCTATAGTAGAACCCGTCCACGGCGGTGGCCAGCGCGTACGCCGGGCGGGGTTCGAGGGCGATCTTCCTCCGGATCGCTCGCTGCGCTCGCGCGGGTGATCCGCGGGGGCATTACATCCGCAGGCTCCTTTTATCTTCGTCCTGACGCCGCGGAGTGGCGGAGCGGGGGTGAGCGCAGCGAACCCCGCCGCGCAGCGGCGCGACTCGCGAAGCGAGCCCACCCCTACGTCCCCCATGTCCCGGAAGCGGGGCGAGAGAGCCGGAGGGAGGCCCGGGATCGTGAAGGAGCCCGCGAACCACCCCCACTCGACGCGACCCCCAGAGACCTTGCCCGGCCCAGAACACGGCCTAGCTTACACCCCATGCCCGTCAAGATCACCGGCCGCTACATCGGCGACCTCAAGACCCGCGTGGAGCACCCCCGGTCCGGCGCCTCCTTCGGCACCGCCGCGCCACTGGACAACAACGGGGACGGCAGCTCCTTCTCTCCTACCGACCTGATCGCGACCTCCCTCGGCAGCTGCATGCTCACCGTCATGGGGATCGCGGCGCAGAAGGACGGCATCCCGTTCGGCGAGGCGGAGTTCAGCGTGGAGAAGCACATGCTGTCGGAGCCGCGGCGGGTCGGCGCGCTGCCGGTGGTGATCCGCATGCCCGGCGGCCTCACTACCGAGCAGCGGGCGCGGCTCGAGCGGGTCGCGCTGCACTGCCCGGTGCATCACACGTTGCACCCTGATGTTCTCACGCCGGTCCGCTTCGAGTATCCGGACGCGCCTGCCTCCGAGCACGGCTCCGTGAGCTTGCTGACGGGCGGCGCCTAACACCGCGGACCGGGCACACCCCGACGGCGGTCTTCCTCCGGAACGCTCGCTTCCCTCGCGGGGTGATCCGCGGGCGCTTTTTCACCCGCGGGCTCCTTCTTCCCTCATCCTTGCGCCGGGGAGTGGGAGACGTGGGGGTGAGCGCAGCGAGCCCCGCCGCGCAGCGGCGCTACTCGCGAAGCGAGCCCTTCCCCACGTCCCCATGTCCCCGGCGCGGCGAGAGAACCAAAAGAAGCCCCAGATCGTGAAGCGCCCGCGAATCACTCCCACTCGAGCTGCCGCGCTCAAAAGCCCTTGCCCCGTCCGGGCCCCCGCCTAGCTTACGCACCTGTCCCCAAAAGCGAGGAACATGTCAAAGACTCCGCTGGTCGGCCTGATCATGGGCTCGAAGTCCGACTGGGAGACCATGCGCCACGCGGCCGAGACGCTGGACGAGCTCGGGGTCTGGTACGAGAAGCGGGTCGTTTCCGCGCACCGCACCCCCGACCTCCTCTTCGAGTACGCCGCGTCCGCCCGCGACCGCGGGCTCGAGGTCATCATCGCGGGCGCCGGCGGCGCCGCGCACCTTCCCGGCATGGCCGCGGCCAAGACCTCGCTCCCGGTGATCGGCGTACCGGTGAAGTCACGCGCTCTGAACGGCGTGGACTCCTTGCTCTCCATCGTCCAGATGCCCGCCGGGATCCCGGTGGGGACGGTGGCCATCGGGCGCGCGGGCGCCATCAACGCGGCGCTGCTCGCGGCGTCCATCCTGGCCAACGGCCACGTCGAGATCCGTGAGTCCGTGGACCGCTTCCGCGCGGCTCAGACCGAGCGCGTCCTCGCCAGCCCCGATCCGTCGGAAGCGTGATGCGCCTGGGCATCCTTGGTGGCGGGCAGCTGGGGCGGATGATGGCGCTCGCCGCACACCCCCTCGGCATCGAGTGCCGCTTCCTCGACCCCAGCGCCCCCCAGTCCGCCAGCGCGGTCGGCGCCGTCCTCCCCGAGCGTTACGACGACCCCGACGCGCTCGACCGCTTCGTCACCGGGCTCGACGCGGTCACGTACGAGTTCGAGAACGTGGACCTCCGGGCCGCCGAGCACCTGGAGCAGCGCGTCCCCGTTCGCCCCGGCAGCCGCGCCCTCCAGGTCGCCCAGGACCGCCTCACCGAGAAGAGCTTCTTCCGCGATCACGGGATCGATACCGCGCCCTTCGCCTCCGCCGGCACGCTCGACGAGCTCCGCGCCGCGGTGGAGGAGGTGGGGCTGCCGGCGCTCGTCAAGACCCGCCGCTTCGGCTACGACGGGAAGGGCCAGGCCTTGATTCTCGACTTCGGCGACGTCGATCGCGTCTGGGAGGAGGTGGGCGGGGTTCCGATCATCGTGGAAGGCTTCATCGAGTTCGACCGCGAGCTCTCCATCCTCGCCGTCCGCGCCGCCCGCGGCGACATCCGGTGCTGGCCGCTGGTCGAGAACCACCACGAGGGCGGGATCCTCCGAATGTCCCGCGCGCCGGCGCCCGCGGCGACGGAGGGGCTGAGGGAGCGGGCGGAGGGCTACGCCCGTCGTCTGCTGGAGGACCTGGAGTACGTGGGCGTCCTGGCCATCGAGCTGTTCCAGGTAGGGGACGCGCTCCTCGCCAACGAGATGGCGCCGCGCGTCCACAACTCCGGCCACTGGACCATC
>JAHWKI010000202.1 GCA_019347975.1 Gemmatimonadota bacterium | reverse complement strand
TCGTCCCGCCGCTTCGCGCCCACGTTCCCCGGGTTGATCCGGTACTTCGCCAGCGCCGCCGCCGTCTCCGGGTACTTCGCCAGGAGCAGGTGGCCGTTGTAGTGGAAGTCGCCGACGATCGGCACCTCGAGGCCGACGTCCCGCAGCCGCCTTACGATCTCCGGGACCGCCCGCGCCGCGTCGTCGTTGTTCACCGTGATCCGGACCAGCGCGCTGCCCGCCCCGTGCAGCAGCGCCACCTGCTCCGCCGTGCCCGGCGCGTCCGCCGTGTCCGTGTTCGTCATGGACTGGACGACGATGGGGTGCTCCGACCCCACCGGGACCCCGCCGACATCCACGCTCACTGTCTTTCTTCGGGCGATCATGTGCGCAATCTAGGTCATATAGGGACACGCGCGAGCGGCATCCTACACCGGAGCCTTACGAGCGCTCCGCGTGTACCGCCAACCCACCCACGCGCCGCCCGCCACGCCGTCGAATGGGCGATTCGCGGCACTGGGTGCCGACAACCCACCAGGCCCCCCGTCCGGCAGCCACCGCTCGGGCGCTTCGCGGCACTGAGGGCCTACAACCCACCAGCCCCCCGCTCCGCACCCACCGCCCGGGCGGTTCACGGCACTGCGTCACCCGAGGACACCTTGGCGAGGGACCGCATCCGGGGGTGCGACGCGCCCATCCCCGGGAGTCGTCCGGAAAGACCGTCGGACGAGCACGGCGTCCGCGCTCGCTTTCCGGCGAGGAAAGAAGTCGGCATCATACCCGCCCGTCAACTCGGCAGGATGAAGCCAATGGATCCCCTACTCGCCGCGCGGGCCCAGATGGAGGTCTCGCTGGCGTTCCACATGTTCTTCGCGGCGCTCGGCATCGGGCTGCCGCTCCTCATGCTCATCGCCGAGGGGCTCTGGCTCCGGACGGGGCGCGAGCACTATCGCGAGCTGGCCCGTACCTGGGCGAAAGCCACCGCCCTCACGTTCGCCGTGGGCGCCGTCTCCGGAACGGCGCTGTCGTTCGAGCTGGGGCTGCTCTGGCCCCGGTTCATGGAGGTCGCCGGCTCGATCCTCGGACCCGCCTTCGCCCTCGAGGGCTACGCCTTCTTCATCGAGGCCATCTTCCTCGGCCTGTATCTCTACGGCTGGGACCGCCTCTCGCCCCGGGCCCACTGGTGGACGGGCGTGCCGGTGGCGATCAGCGGCCTCATGTCGGGGATCCTCGTCGTGGCGGCCAACGCATGGATGCAGACGCCGGTGGGCATCGACCCCGCCGCGCTCGCCTCCGTCCCCGGCACCCTGGCCCCCACCTCCGCACTCGGACCGCTCGTCATGGCCGACCCGTTCGCCGTCTTCAGGACGCCGTACTGGTTCCACATGGCCCTCCATTCCTCCCTCTCCTGCTACATCGCCACCGGCTTCGCCGTGGCGGGCGTCTACGCCATGGGGCTGCTCCGCGGACGACGCGACGCCTACCACCGCGCCGGGCTCGCCATCGCCATGGCCGTGGGCGGCGTGACCGCGATGCTCCAGCCCCTCTCCGGCGATGTCAGCGCCCGCGCCGTCGCCGAGCTCCAGCCGGCGAAGCTGGCGGCCGCGGAGGCCCACTTCGAGACCGGCCGTGGCGTGCCGCTCACGATCGGCGGGATCCCCACCGCGGAGGGCGAGGTGAAGTACGCCATACGGATCCCGAAAGGCCTCAGCCTCCTCGCCCACCACGACCCCGATGCCGAGGTCCTCGGCCTGGATGCCTTCCCCCGCGACGAGTGGCCGAACGTCCTGATCACCCACCTCGCCTTCCAGGTCATGGTCGGGCTCGGCTTCGCTCTCATGGGGCTCTCGCTCTGGTACTGGCTCGCCGTCTGGCGGCACCGGCGAACATCGCGGCGGACCTCGCCGATTGTAACAAGTCAAGAATCAAGGCCAGGCCCTTTCCGCCCTTTCCTCCCGGGGCGCCTGCTCCTGTGGGCGATCCTGCTCGGCGCACCCATGGGGTTTCTCGCCCTCCAGGCCGGCTGGCTCGTGACCGAGGTGGGGCGGCAGCCGTGGGTCATCTACGGCGTGATGCGCACCGCGGACGCGGTGACCCCCGTCGACGGGGTGCCCATGACCTTCTTCGCCTTCTCGGTCCTGTACCTCATCCTCGGGACCGCCCTCGTCGTGCTGCTCCGGAGCCTCGCCCGCCATCGGCACGGCCCTCCCGCGGAGCCGCGGCCCGCGGAGGCGCGCCATGCTTGAGCTGGGCGTGGCGGGGCTGACGCTGGTGGCGATCATCGCCTACGGCGTCCTGGGCGGCGCCGATTTCGGCGGCGGGATCTGGGACGCCGCGGCCGGCGGCCCGCGGAAGGCGGAGCAGAGGAACGCCATCGCCGAGGCCATGGGTCCGGTGTGGGAGGCCAACCACGTATGGCTGATCTTCGTCATCGTCCTCCTGTTCAGCTCGTTCCCGTCGGCGTACAGCGCCCTCTCGGTGGCGCTCTTCCTCCCGTTCCACCTGGTGCTCGTGGGGATCATCCTGCGGGGCGCCGCGTTCGTCTTCCGGGCCTACAGCCCCGAGAGCGCCCGGGCGCTCGGCCCGTCCCCCCAGGCCCGCCGGTGGGGCGCGATCTTCGGCGCCGCCAGCGTCATCACACCCTTCCTCCTCGGCATGTGCCTGGGGGCGGTGTCCGCCGGCGGGATCCGCGTGGGCCCGGGTACGGTGTCCCTGGAAGGGCTCCCCTGGCTGGCCCCGGTCTCCCTGGCGATGGGCGCGTTCGCGCTCGCCATGTGCGCATATCTCGCCGCCGTCTTCCTCGCCTACGAAACGAGCGGCGAGCTGCGCGAGGACTTCCGCTCGCGGGCGCTGTGGGCGGGGACCGCCGTGGTCGGGCTCTCGGTGCTGCTCCTGCCCCTGCTGGCGACGCAGGCCGGGCACCTCTGGGAGGGGCTCCTCCGGCCGCGCACGCTCCCGGTCATCGCCGTCGGCGTCGGCACCGCCCTGGCGTCCGGCTGGCTCCTCCGCGCCCGCCGCTATCGGCTCGCGCGGCTCACTTCGATCCTCCAGGTGGCGTGCCTGCTCGCCGGCTGGGGGCTGGCGCAGTACCCCTACCTGATCTATCCGGACCTGACGATCTACGACGCAGCCGCGCCCGAGCCCATGCTGCGGTTCATCCTGTTCACGCTCCCGCTGGGGCTGGGATTGCTGCTGCCGAGCCTCTGGCTGCTGTTCCGGGTGTTCAAGGGGAAGGTCGTGTAGCGACGGTTCGTGGTTCGATTCCCTCGGCCGTTGGCCTCGGAAACCGCTGGCGCGGGTTCGAAGCTCGGCCGGGGGCCGGGCCGGCGCGGAGCGCCGATTCGATGAAGCGTCCGGAGCCCGGGCCGGGTCTCTGGCGCCTCAGCGCACAACGAGGCCCGGAGCACCCGACCGCCTCGAAAGCGAGGGCCGGAGGCCCGACGCGGCCGAATCCCGCGCACGCGGGGCGCCAGAGGCGGCTTCGAACAGCGAGCGCGCAGCGCGAGCGATCGAACGGGTCGCGGCCCCGGCCCGGTTGCACGACCAAAGGTCCGCTGCGTACCCTGTCGGACGTTCTCTCTTTCCGAGCGGGGCCACCCCTGGATCACTCCATCGCAAGCGGCGCCTCCACGCGCACGCCCGGGCCCATGGCCGCGGTTCGGCTGGTCGCGCCGACGCTCCTCCTGACGGCGGCTGCGGCCTCGTGCAGCAGCCCGCAGAACGTCCTGGATCCTCACGGGCCGGCGGCGATGCGGATCGAGGAGCTCTGGTGGGTCCTGTTCGTGATGGGAGTCACGGTCTCGATCGTCGTCGCCGCGCTGCTGCTGCTGGCCATTCGTCGCGGTCGTCAGCGGGAGCGGGGAACGCAGGGGCGGGAGATCAACGGCCACTATCTCGTCTCGATCGGCGCGGGTCTGATCACCCCCGCCGTGATCTTCGCGCTGGCGATCTACAGCTATGTGATCGGAGCCGGGGTCTATCCGCCCGTCGATGAGGACGCCGGCGCCCTGACGGTGGAGGTGACCGGCCACCAGTTCTGGTGGGAGGTGCGCTACCCGCAGTACGACCTGGTCTCGGCCAACGAGGTCGTCATCCCCGTCGGGCGGCGGGTCCGCTTCCTGGTCACGTCCCGGGACGTGATCCACTCGTTCTGGGTCCCGCAGCTCCAGGGGAAGATCGACATGATCCCCGGCCACACGACCCGGCAGTGGCTCCAGGCGGACGAGCCGGGTCGGTACCGTGGCCAGTGCGCCGAGTTCTGTGGCGCCTCCCACGCGCTCATGGCGCTCTGGGTCTTCGCGGTTCCGGAGGAAGAGTTCGGGGCGTGGCTCGACGCCCGCCGCCAGCCCGCCCTGGAGCCGGCCGATCCCGACGTCCGGGAGGGCCGCGCCGTCTTCGTCGCCGCCGAATGTCACCTGTGCCACGCGACCCGCGGCGTGGCCCGCCCCGAGGCGCTGGGCGACGCGGGACCCGATCTCACGCATCTGGCCACACGGGAGACGCTCGCGGCCGGCACGCTCCCGAACACCCGCGGAAATCTGACGGCGTGGATCTCTGACCCGGAACGGATCAAGCCCGGCGCCCGGATGCCGCCGACGGTGTTCCCGCCGGACCAGCTGCGCGCGCTGCTGGACTACCTCCAGAGCCTCCGGTAGGAGGGCCTGAACGTGTCGCTCCTGCAGGAACGAAACCTGGCCAACGCCGATCTCGAGGCGCTCGAGCGGACCTGGGCGCCCCCACCCGGGCTGGTCGGCTGGCTGAGCCAGGTCAACCATCGCTCCATCGGCAAGCGGTACCTGGTCACGGGCCTTGCCTTCTTCCTCATCGCCGGGATCGACGCGCTGCGGATCCGGCTCCAGCTCGCCGCGCCCGGGAACTCCCTGCTGGCCGCCGAGGCGTACAGCGCCGCCTTCACCATGCACGGCACCACGATGATGTTCCTGTTCGCGGTGCCCATGATGGAGGGTGTCGGCATCTACCTCGTCCCGCTCATGATCGGCGCGCGCGACATGGCGCTGCCGCGGCTGAACGCGTTCGGCTACTGGGTCTACCTGATCGCCGGTGTGAGCCTCTACGCCGCCTACTTCCTGGGCGTGCCGCCCACCGGCGGCTGGTTCTCGTACCCGCCGCTCACGCGCGGGGAGTTCTCGCCGGGCCCGGGGCTCGACTTCTGGGCCACCATGATCACGTTCATCGAGGTGGCGGCGCTGGTGGCGGCGGTCGAGCTGATCGTGACGATCTTCAAGCAGCGCGCGCCGGGGATGAGCCTGAACCGGATGCCGGTCCTGGTGTGGGCGGTGCTGGTGATGGCGTTCATGATCGTCTTCGCCATGCCGCCGCTGATGGTGGCGAGCATCATGCTCGCGCTGGACCGGACCTTCAGCACCCACTTCTTCAACGCCATGGCCGGCGGCGAGCCGCTGCTCTGGCAGCACGTGTTCTGGTTCTTCGGCCACCCGGACGTCTATATCATCATGATCCCGGCGTTCGGGATCCTGTCGATGGTGTTCGTGGCCAGCGCCCGGCGCCCGCTCTTCGGCTACACGGCCGTGGTGGTGTCGCTGGTGGCCACGGGGTTCCTCAGCTTCGGGCTCTGGGTCCACCACATGTTCGCCACCGGGCTGCCGCTGCTGGGGATGAGCTTCTTCACCGGCGCCAGCATGATGATCGCCATCCCCAGCGGCGTGCAGGTGTTCTGCTGGATCGCGACGGTGTGGAACGGCGCCGTGCGCTTCACCACGGCGTTCCTGTTCGCGGCCGGCGCGGTGATCACGTTCGTGATGGGCGGTGTCACGGGTGTCATGCTGGCGTCGGTGCCGTTCGACCTCCAGGTCCACGACACCTTCTTCGTGGTGGCCCATTTCCATTACGTCCTGTTCGGCGGCGTGGTCTTCCCGCTCTTCGCGGGCATCTACCACTGGTTCCCCAAGGTCACCGGTCGGCTGCTGTCCGAGCGGCTGGGGCGGTGGAACGCGGGGCTGATGCTGATCGGGTTCCACATCACGTTCCTGCCCCAGCACCAGCTCGGGTTCCTGGGCATGCCGCGCCGCGTGTTCACCTACCTGCCCGAGCTCGGCTGGGGCGACCTCAACCTGGTCTCCACCATCGGCGCGTTCGTCATCGCCGTGGGCGTGCTGCTCTTCGTGGTCAACGCCGTGTGGAGCGGGCTGGCGGGCGCCATCGCGGGCGACGACCCGTGGGGCTCCGACTCCCTCGAGTGGGCCGCGGCGTCGCCGCCCGCCAACTACAACTTCCAGTACCCGCCCAGCGTGGACAGCCGCTACCCGCTCTGGCGCCGCGACCGCGACGAAGAGCGGGTGGTCATGGAGCTCA
>JAHWKI010000028.1:21031-23126 GCA_019347975.1 Gemmatimonadota bacterium | reverse complement strand
AGCGCCAAGACGCAGCTGGACGAGACCCTCGTCGGCGACGTGCTCCAGATGGTCGAGGAGGACGTGGCGCGGCGCCCCTTTCGGGCTCCGGTCCGGCTCGAGGTCGAGGCCTCCATGCCGCTGGCGCTCCGCGACCTGATCCTGAGGGAGATCCGTTACGAGGACAGCGGCGAGGTGGTCCGGCTGGGACCTCAGGACGTCTACGTGGTCGATGGCCTCATCGACCTCGCCGCCCTCTCGGAGCTCGCCTCCGGCTCGCAACGTGACGACCTCCTGTTCGAGCCCATGGAGCGGAAGGACCCCTTCGATCCCGACCGGTCCATTTTCGAGATCCTTCGGGAGAGCGATCGGCTGGTCCATTTCCCCTACGAGGCCTTCGAGGCCACCGCCGAGCGGTTCATCCGCGAGGCCGCCGAGGACCCTGACGTCATCAGCCTGAAGGTGACGCTCTACCGCACCGACCCCGGCTCCGCCGTGGTCAAGGCGCTGTCGCGGGCCCGGCAGCTCGGGAAGGACGCCGTCGCCCTGATCGAGATCAAGGCGAGCTTCGACGAGCAGCGGAACATCGCGTGGGCCAAGTCCCTGACCGCGGCGGGGATCCACGTGGTCTTCAGCCCGCTCAAGTACAAGGTGCACGCGAAGGCCGGGCTCGTCGTCAGGCGAGAGGATGGGCGGCTCGCCCGCTACTGCTATATCGGTACGGGAAACCTGAACAACAGGACCGCCCGGAGCTACACCGACGTGGCGCTGCTCACGGCCGACCAGGAGATCGGCGAAGAGATCCAGGCCGTGTTCAACATCCTCACCGGATACTCGGCCCCCTCCGGGTTCGACCACCTCCTGGTCTCGCCCTTCAACATGCGGCGCCGGATCATGGAGCGGATCGACCGGGAGATCGAGCACGCCCGGGAAGGGCGAGGCGGGCGGATCCGGGGACAGCTCAACGGCCTCGCCGACCGGCGCACGATCGCCAAGCTCTACGAAGCCTCCCAGGCCGGCGTCCGGATCGAGCTGGCGGCCAGGGAGATCTGCGCGCTGCGGCCCGGGGTCCCCGGCCTATCGGAGAACATCCGGATCATCAGCGTCCTCGGACGACTCCTCCAGCACGCCCGGATCTTCGAGTTCGCCAACGGCGGAGACCCCGAGTACATCATCGGCTCCGCCGACTGGCGACCGCGGAACCTGTCCCGTCGGGTCGAAGTCGCCGTCCCCGTCCGCCACGCGGCCGCGAAGGAGCGGCTGAAGGCGATCCTGGACGGGGTCCTGAGCGACCCCGGGGCCTGGGAGCTGATGCCGGACGGCTCACATGTCCGGGGGCGCGAGCGGGTGGGCGGCGGCGCCGCCCTGGGCGAGCGGATGCTGGCGGTCGCGGGGCAGCGCAGCGAGGACTGACCTCCGCCGCCCCTTCGTCCCTCAGTCCTCGCCCACGGGCACGAACGCCCCGGTCTCGACGTCCAGCCCCAGCACCCGTCCCTCCTCCAGCACGTACAGCCATCCGTGGAGCGAGAGCGTTCCCTCCTCCACCCGCGTGCGCACCATTGGATAGCCGAGAAGACGCTCCAGCTGGAGGGCCACCGACCGCCGCTCCGTCTCGCGCAGAACTTCCGGCGTCGGCGACGCCCCCTCGAGCCGCGCGCCGTTCCCCAGCGTCAGCCACCGGCTGATGTGCGGCGTGTGGGGATTCGGCGCGTCGTAGAGCGCCCCGATCGCCCCGCAGTGCGAGTGTCCGCAGACGACGACGTCCGTCACCCCCAGCGTCAGAACCGCGAACTCGATCCCCGCCGATGTCCCATGGAACCCCTCGTCCGGCTCGAACGGTGGAACGAACGCGCCCATGTTCCGGATGATGAACAGCTCGCCAGGCCCCGTCTGCATCAGGAGGTCCGGCACGATGCGCGAATCCGCACAGCCCAGGAATAGCGTCGTGGGCCTCTGCCCTTCCTCCACCAGCCGCTGATAGTGCTCGCGGAACCGCGGGAACGTTTCTTTTCGGAACTGCCGGAGGCCGGCGATCAGGTGTTCGGTCATGCGGTCAAAGCTGGGATGGATCGGGGGGTGAGGCAACCGGGGGGGCGCGCCTTGCGGCGCATCAGGC
>JAHWKI010000028.1:0-20931 GCA_019347975.1 Gemmatimonadota bacterium | reverse complement strand
CAGCCGCACCCCCTGGTCCAGCTCGCGCGGGGTGACGCAGCCGAGCTCCGCGGCCCCCAACAGCAGTCTCTCACACTCACCGCCGGAGCGCTTGGCGTAGCGCAGGAACCTCCGAATATCGCCCGGGCTGTCCTCGTCGAGTGCCTCGCCGACGTTCGCGAGCTGCGGCGCGGCCGCGTCCTCCAGGTGCTCCGCGCCCGGCTCCTGTACCCGTGCGATGCGCGGCCCCACTCGCCTCGCGAATTCCAGGAACTCGAGCGCCAGCTTCACGACTCGAGGCTGCTGCCTTCTCCATGTGCTCATCCCCGATTCTGGAGCCCCGGCCGGGGCGCTCCCATAGCCGGATCGGCCAAACCCGTCCCCACCGCGCCGAAGGCGCGTGATGCGAGCGTAGCGAGCCCGATGCGCCGAAGGCGCGTGATGCGAGCGCGAGCGAGCCTGATGCGCCGAAGGCGCGTGATGCGCCGCAAGGCGCCTGATGCTCGGCCGCAGGCCGAGCGCCTTCCGCACAAAACGCTTGCTCCCGACCCCGCCCCCCGCTACCATTCGGCCCCGGGAAGCCCACCCTTCTTGCCCGGTGGCCGATCTCCGGCCATAGACCCGGATAACAATCTGTAGGATGGATGTGCATCATGCGTGAGTGGAAGCCACGGTTCGTCCCGCTCGTTCTGGTGTCCCTGCTGGCCGCCGGTTGCGACGGCAACGGCACGGATCCCGGGGATGTGCTGGCGGACTTCAACGGGACACAGGTAAACCAGGTCATGGAGGCCTCCGCCGCCCCCCTCGGGCCGAGCGCCGGGGCCAACACCATACTCGGGAGCTTCTTTACCTCGGTGTTGGGCGGCTCCGGGTTCGACCGCGAGTCGGCCCTCTCGCGGCTCGACGATTCCCGCGTCCAGTCGTTCGTCCGCACGGCGAGCTTCCGCACGCAGGCCCACATCCCGGTGGAGCTCCTGGGCCAGACCTTCGTCTGGAGCACGACCGAAGCGCGGTGGGTGCCCGATGACTCGCGGACGGGCGCGCCCGCCGACGGCGTCCGGGTCATTTGGTACGTCACGGATTCTTTCGGCGACGTGTCGCTTCCCTTGTCGGAGCACGGCTATATCGACGTGAGGAACATGCCCACCACGACCCTCGATCGGGTCGCGGTCGAGGCAGTCCGCACCGTCGGAGGCACGCTCACCGTCGCCGACTACGTCTACGGGTACGGCTACACCGACGACGACGTCGACTGGACCGAGATGGTCGTCCTGGAGGGCACGTTCACCGATGGCACCAGCTCGGTCGACGTCGCAATGTCTCTCGACGACGCGGGCAGCTGGGCGAGCGGCGACGAGACCTACAGCTGGTCTCTCTTCTTCGACGGGCCGGAGGGATCCTACACGTGGATGCTCGAGGGTGACTGGAACGGCGCCACCGCGACCGAAACCGGCGATTTCGACGTGACGGTGAACAGGGAGGGCGTCTCCACGATCCTCGCGCTCCACTTCGATGGCACCGACGATGGGTCGGGTACGCTCTCTCACCGCGGCGTCGTCATCGCGAATATCGACATGGTGGACGATGATTTCGTCCTCGGCAACCCGGCCGGCGGCTCCTTCACGGCGGAGCAGACCACCAGCCTCGAGACGGTGATCGCCAACATGATCATCTACGGCCCGCTGCTGCTGTTCTCGCTCCCGTTCCTGTATTTGTAGGCGCCCGGGCGCGGGTGGCTGAAGAGGCCCCGGGCAGCTGCCCGGGGCCTCTTTCCATGCGGCCTCGCCAGAGCTGTCTGTCGCCCACCGGATTGGAGGATCGTATGCAGAGCTTCGCGCTGGGTCCGATCGGGCAGATCGCCCTCCGCGTCCACGACGTCCCGGCCGCAACAGAGTTCTACCGGGACCGGCTGGGGCTGCGCCACATGTTCTCCGCCCCCACGCCCGGATCCGGGACGGGGCCCGGGATGGCGTTCTTCGATTGCGACGGCATCCGATTGCTGCTCGGCCGGCCCGAGTCGGAGTCGGACGATCACCCGGGGTCGATCCTCTACTTCAGGGTCCCCGACATCAGAGTCGCGCACCGGGCGCTGGTGGAGCGGCAGGTGGAGTTCGTCGAGGAGCCCACGATGGTGGCCGACCTGGGCCACGAGGAGCTCTGGCTGGCGTTCTTCCGGGACCCGTGGCAGAACGTGCTGGCGCTCATGTCGGAGGTGCCGAAGAGCCCGGGCTGAGGGTCCGGCCGCCCGCGCGCTTCGCCATGGCACGGCACGTGACGGTCAGGGGGCCATCGATGCTGAACCGGACCGCGAGCCGAGGAGGAGTAAATGAAGGAGCACGATCGCGAGGATCGCACGCGGAGCCCCGCCAGGGAGGCCCCCCGCACCACGCGGGAGCAGGATCCGCCCGAGCCGGAGCGTCCGCTCAAGCCCGCCGAGGAGGCGGGCATGGCGCCTCACCAGGTGGACGACCCGCCTCAGGCGGAAGGGGATCGCGAGGACGACGAGGGCTGAGCCCGCCCGACGCCGAGGGGCGCCGGCGCCGGAGAACACCGGTCGCCGGCGCCCGCCTCAGCCGTCGGTCATCGCGATGGGGCGCCGCTCCACCGGCCCGAGCTTCCGCTCGGTTTCCGGCGCCAGCGTCTCGTCCCGCTCGTATATGTCCTCGTGGAACCGGACCGTGCCGTCCGCGTCCGCCCACGCCGTGAAGTAGAGGATGTACACCGGGATCTGCCGGTCGAGCTTGATCCACTGCTCGCCGTCCGACCGGCGCAGCCTGTCGTAATCCGAAGGATCCCGATCCGTCAGGGTCGCCAGCAGCGTGCGCGCCAGGTCGTCGGGGCGCTCCACCCTGATGCACCCGTGGCTGAACGCGCGGCTCGACTGGGTGAACAGGTGGTCCGCCGGCGTGTCGTGCAGGTAGATGTCCATCGCGTTCGGGAACAGGAACTTGACGTTCCCCAGCGCGTTGCTCCGTCCGGGCTTCTGACGGATCCGCGTGCTGCTCCCCTCGCGCACCATCTCGTAGTTGTTCCGCGCCAGGTAGGTGGGATCCTGCCGCACCCTCGGCAGGATCTCTTCCTCGGCGATGCTGGCGGGCACGTTCCAGTAGGGGTTCACCACCATGTATTCGAGGGTGTCCTGGAAGATCGGCGTTCGGTTCGCGGTGGCCCCGACGACCACGTTCATCGCCTCGATCGCGCTGTCCTCCTTGACGAGCTCCAGCTCGAAGCCGGCCACGTTCACGAGAATGTACATCTCGCCCAGGTCGTTCGGCAGCCAGCGCCAGCGGTCCAGATTGAGCCGCACCGACGCGAGGCGGTCCGACGCCGGGACGTTCAGCGCCTTCAGCGTGTTCCCGCCCAGCACGCCGTCGGGGTTCAGCCCGTGCCGCTTCTGGAAATGGCGCAGCGCTTCGGCCAGCTTCTCGTCGAACCGCTGGGGCTCGCCGGCCCCGGCTCGGGCGAGGCGCGCCTCCTCCTCGTCGTCGCCGGCGGACAGCCGCGCCCGCAGCGCAGCGACCCGCGCGTCGCTCGCGCCCTGCTCGAGCTTGTCACCCTCCGGGATAGCGCCCCAGCCCCCCGCCTCCTCGATCTCGCGGTAGCGCTTCAGCGCCTTCGTCATCCGATCGTAGTGGGGCGCCCGCGGACGGAGCGAGGCCAGCACCTCCTTCGGATCCTCGCCGTCCATCACGGCCTTCACGAGCTCGTGGTCCGCCACCGAGTCCCGTGGGATCCGCCACTCGCGGTCCAGCGCGCGGGGATCGATGGTCCCGGCCTCCAGGTCCTGCGCGAAGCGCGCGAAGCTCTCCGAAAGCAGCAGATCCAGGTTGCCGAGGTACTCCAGCTCCTGATCCTCCACCGCGTCCTCCTGGAGCAGCCGGGCCATGTCCCGCGCCGTCGAGAAGTGGTAGCGCTCCGGATCCAGGCCCTCGCTGCCCGCCGCCGCGATCGCCTTCAGCATCTCCAGCCCGCGAGGGAGGATCTCGTCGTCGTCGGTCCACGCCGGCTCGTACGCCCGCTCCTGATAGAGCGCGACGACCGCCGGCCGCACGTGCAGCGTATCCCCGTTCGGTAGCCTCAGGATCGGCCGCTCCGCGGTGCCCGTCTCGGCGTCGGCCGTCTCGGCCGGTGCGCTGCTGTCGGGCGCCATCACGGCGGCCGGGGCGGCGCCGCTGGCCGCCGCGACGACAGAGCGAATATGAGCCGTCCCCGTCTCGTTTTCGCCACACGCCGCCAGGCCTGCCACCATTGCCATGCCCAGGAATCCGATCGCTCGCTTCATCTATCTCTCCACCCAAGCGGTGTCGTCTGTAGCCACCCCTGACTAGTGCAACCCCTGTTCCACGCGTGCGCACACGTGTGCGAAGCCCCCGTGGGCTCTGGTCCGGTTCCCGCAGGGCGGCCGGAGATTGCCCGCTGCCGCGGCGGCCGCCACTTTGCCGCCGCGCCCCTGACGAGGAGTGGAGAGCACCATGGACTGGATCACGAACCCGGAGATCTGGATCGCCTTCGCGACGCTGACGTCGCTGGAGATCGTTCTCGGGATCGATAACATCGTCTTCATCTCGATCCTGAGCGGGAAGCTGCCCGAGGCGCAGCAGGCCCGCGCCCGCACGATCGGCCTTGCGCTGGCCATGCTGACCCGGATCCTGCTCCTCCTGGCGCTGGCCTGGGTCATCGGCCTCACCGCGCCGCTCTTCGAGGTCATCGGCGAGGAGATCTCGGGACGCGACATGATCCTGATCGGCGGCGGGCTGTTCCTGGTGGGGAAGAGCACGTACGAGATCCACCACAAGATGGAGGGGGACGAGCACACGGATCCGGCGACGCGCTCCTATCCGTCCTTCGCCTCGGTCATCACGCAGATCCTCCTCCTGGACCTGGTCTTCTCCCTGGACTCGGTGATCACGGCGGTGGGGATGGTGGACGAGATCGGCGTCATGATCGCCGCCGTCGTCGTGGCGGTCCTGGTGATGCTGGTGGCCGCCGGGCCGATCAGCCGGTTCGTCGAGCGGCACCCGACGGTAAAGATCCTGGCCCTCTCGTTCCTCCTGCTCATCGGCGTGACGCTGATCCTGGAAGGATTCGAGCAGCACGTCCCGAAGGGCTACATCTACTTCGCCATGGCGTTCTCCCTGTTCGTCGAGCTGCTCAACCTCAGGGCGAAGAAGAAGAGCCGGGAGGGCCGGGAAGGCCGGGATCCCGTGAAGCTCCGGGAGTTCCATAGCCTCCCCGGGACGACGGTGCAGCCGCCCGCGCCATGATCCCGAAGACCGGCGCCGTCCTCCTCGCGCTGACGCTCCTCGGCTGCGAGCCCCCCGCGGGCCGGGGCGCGGCACCGGAGGTCGCCCGCGCCGCGGCACCGGTCGCCGGGGACACGACGTTCGCCGGCCTCGTAGCCGCGCTCTCGGAGCCGGCGGGCTACTTCGATACCGACAACCTCATCTCCAACGAGTCGTCCTATCTGCACGTCCTGGGGGCGCTCGACTCGCTGGGCGTGCGGGGCGGCGCCTACATCGGCGTGGGGCCGGACCAGAATTTCTCCTACATTGCCGCGGTTCGCCCGTCGATCGCGTTCATCATCGACATCCGCCGGCACAACCTCCTCCAGCACCTCTGGCTCCGCGCGCTCTTCGAGGCCGCCCCGACCCGCCTCGGGTACCTCTGCCTGATGGTCGCCCGCCGGTGCGGCGGCCCCTCGGACGGCCTGTCCGCGGAAGCGCTGGCCACCCGCGTGGACGCCGCTCCGCCGCTGCCCGACCGGGACCGCGCCATCGAGCGGGTGCTCGGCCGGGCCGCGGCCTACGGGGTCCCGCTGGAGGCCGACGACAGCGCCGCCATCCGGAGCATCCATCGCCGCTTCGCGGACGCCGGCCTGGATCTGCGGTTCAACACCCACGGGCGCGCCCCGCGACCGTACTATCCGACCCTCCGCGGCCTCCTCCTCGAGCGTGACCTGGACGGCCGCCGCGCCAGCTACCTCGCGGACGAGGCGGCGTACGCATTCGTGCGGGGGATGGAAGTCGATGGCCGCGTCGTGCCGGTGGTCGGGGACCTAGCGGGGCCTCACGCGGTCCGCGCCATCGGCGACGCGGTGCGCAGCAAGGGAGAGGTGGTGAGCGCGTTCTACGTCTCCAATGTCGAGTTCTACCTGTTCGGCGACGGGACCTTCCGGGCCTTCATCGAGAACCTGGCCGCTCTCCCCGCGGACCGGAGCGCGGTACTCATCCGCAGCGTATTCCGCGCACGGCGTTCCCTCCCCGGGAGCGTGCCGGGGTACGCGAGCACGCAGCTCCTGCACGGAGTTCCGGCCCTGCTCCGCGCGTGGGAGCAGGGCCGGATCACGAGCTACGCGGCGCTGGTGGAGGCGAGCGTCAGGGACTGACCGCGTCAGATCAGCGGCGTCAGCGCGACCCCAATGGCGAACAGCATGCCGGCCACGAACTGCAGCTGGATCGTCGCCGCGCACGCCGGGCGCAGCGCTGCGGGAGCCCGGGTCGAATAGAGGATGCGGCCGGCCTTCACCGCGATGGGGGTGGCCAGCAGGGCGGCCAGCGCCCAGATCGGGGCCAGCCCGGCGACCACCAGACCCACAACCGTGGCGGCCGCCGCGCCGAGGAGCACCACGTAGCCCGCGCGGGCGCTCTCCCACCCGAGCGTCGCCACCAGGTTGAGCTTGCCCGTCGCCCGGTCCCCCTCGATGTCCGGGAACTCGTTGATCCAGAGGATCGCGGTGGTCAGAAGGCCGGGCACCAGCCCGTAGAGCGCGTAGACCCAGCTGAGCTCGCCGGTCAGCACCGTCGCGGTGCCGAGCGTCAGCAGGGGGCCGAACGCCAGCCCCAGCACCACCTCGCCCAGCCCCTTCCGCGCGGCCAGCCGCAGCGGCGGCGCCGTGTAGAAGAAGGCGATCGCGGCCCCGATCAGGCCGACGGTCGCGATCCCCGCTGCGGCCGCGGGCTGCAGCACGATCAGCAGCGCGCCGACCGCCACCGACGCCACCAGGAAGGCGATGGACAGCCGGAGCAGCCCGGGGGGCGTGATCAGCCCGAGCTCGATGGAGCGGCTGCCGCCGGTGAACGGGACGATGTAGTCCGTGTTCGCCTGGTCCGTCCCGCTCTTCCAGTCGAAATAGTCGTTGGCGGTATTGGCGAACAGGTGGAGCAGCATCGTGCCCAGGAGCGTGAGCCCGAACAGCCCCCAGGGCAGTCCGCCCGTGAGGGCGAACACCGCGGCCGCGCCGGTCAGCACGCCCACCGCGGTGGCCGACAGGAAGGGGGCCCGCGTGACCACCAGCCACTTGAAGACCTTGGTCCCGAAGCCGATCTCCGGCGCCGCCCGCTCCAGCGCGGCGTCCTCCAGCGGCACCGTCACCCCGCAGTACCCGATCTGCTTCCCCTCGCGGAACGTCGGGGTGATCCGGATCCGGGCCGGGAAGCGCGTGCCGTCCTTCCGGACGAACACCGTCTCGCCCTCGAACCGGCCCTCCTCGACCGCGGTCTTCAGCCACGTGCCGACGTGCCCCAGGACCACCTCGCCAGGGGAGAACGCCGAGACGCGCAGCTTCCCGATCGCCTCCTCCTCCGTGTACCCGAAGATCTGATGGGCGCCCTCGTTGAACGTCTCGATCTTGCCGTCGAGATCGCAGGTGATGACGCTCTTCACCGTGTTGGCCATGGCTCCGCGCTGGTTCTGGGTCCTCGTGACGGATCGCTCGAAATTGGGCCGCCTGTCGCGCTGCGTCAACGGCTGACGGACCGCGCTTCCGCCGAGTGGATCCGGTCCCCGAGCGGCGAGGCGTCATCGTCGCCCGCGTTCGCCACCACGTGGAATACGACCGCACCGCCCGCCGGCGCGGTCCACCGGACCACCCAGGCCGCCCGGCCGTCCGCGGCGGGGAGCGTACCCGCGGCCGCGTGACTCGCGTAGGAGATCCCCGCGCCGCTGGTCACCACCATTACGGCGCTGTCCGCCGCGGCGAGATCGCCCGCCTGCGCCCCGGCGTCCGGGCCGTCGGCGAACCGCGCCGACAGCTGGAATCCCGCGGTCCGGAGGCCCGGATCGCGCAGCCGCACGGTGAGGTCGTAGGCGGCCCCCGGCTCGTACCGCTCCGGCACATCGACCGTCAGGGCTCCCGGCTCGCGCACGGCGCCCTCGTCGCCCCAGTGGCACGCGGCGCAGGTCGGCTCTGCGAAGCCGCCGGTATACCCGGCTGGAGGGCCGGTGCGGTACGCGACGGCGCCCGGCGCCAGAGCGCTGAGCGCCGCCCCGATCACCAGCGCCGCCGCCAGCCCGCGGCTCACCGGGGGAGTCGAGCGACGCCTACGGTGTTCGCGTCCGTCCCGAACCAGATGGCGTCGGTCGGAGCGTGAAAGACCATGTGCCGGACCGCCCCGCCGCCGCTGGGGATCTCGACGGTGTGGACGAACCGCTCGGTGGCCGGGTCGAAGCCCACGAGCGTGTTCGGCTCGCCCCGCGGCCCGGTCTCCACCATCCAGAGGCGGTCCTGGTCGTCCACGGCCATGGCGTACGGGCTCGCGTCGGGGCCGCCGGGCAGCTGCCACTCCTCGAACGCGTCCGCGGCCGGGTCGTACACCCCGAGCCGTCCACCCGGATAGTCGACGTACCAGATCCGCCCATCGCTGGTCGGCTGGAGCCGGCGCGGCCGGGCCTCGGGCCGCGGGAGCTCCACCTCCCGCGTGGCCATGGTCACCTCGTCGATCCGGAGCAGCTTGTTGGTCCCGAACGCCGCCACCCAGATGTCGCCGTCCGGCGCCTGGACGATGCCGTAGGGACGGGAGCGGGGGGAGGGGGCGTCGACGAGGCGGACCTGGCCGGTGCCGGTGTGGAAGCGGCCCACCTTGTTCGAGATCTGCATGGTGAACCAGATCTGGCCGTCGCGGGCCCAAAGCAGCGTGTGCGGATCACGCGCCGCGGGATCCGGGATCTCGAAGCGGCGGATCTCCCCCGAGGCGGGGTCGAGCCGCCCGATATGGCGGTCGCGGTTCCCCGCGTACCAGACGATGCCGTCCTCGCCGACGATCAGGTTGTGGGGACCCGCGCCCGCGGGCAGGTCGTGCCGCACGAACTCGCCCGTGCGGGGGTCCAGTACGGCGGCGTAATTGCCGGTCTGGCCGACGAACCAGACCCGCCCGTCGGGAGCCACGTAGGGATCCCTCGGCCTCGAGTTCTCCCACGGCACATCCCACTCCTGGATCTCCACGTCGGCCTGGGCGGCGGCCGCCGTGGGCGGCGGCGCGACCACGAGGGCGGCGGCACACGCGAGAAATGCGGCTGAGCGCATGGGACTTCCTCCGGTCTCGTTGTGAAGGGGCAACGGCTCGTTCAGTCTAAAGGACGCGCGGCGCCTCGGAAACGATGAAACCGCCTGTCGGGAAGGGCCGTACGGCGGCCAACCTTCCACGCAGGAGCTCCCATGGGAACCATCGTCCACGACGTGCGCCACGCGCTGCGCTCGCTGATCCGGCAACCGGGGTTTACGCTGGTCGCGATCATCTCGATCGCCCTCGGCATCGGCTTCAACGCCGCCATCTTCAGCGCGGTCAACGCGCTCCTGCTCCGGCCCATCGCCGGCATCGGCGATCCGGACCGGGCGGTGGAGCTGGGGCGCACCAACGAGGGGCGGGGCTTCGACTCCTTCGCGTACCGGGACCTCGTGGATCTGCGGGAAGGCGTGCCCGCCCTCGAGCACGTGGTCGCGTGGAGGATCGGCCCCCTCAGCTTCGGCGCCGGCGATCGCGGTGGGGAGCGCGTGGTCGGGATCAGCGTGTCGGCCGGGTACTTCGAGGCGCTGGGCGTGACGCCCGCCCTGGGACGCATCTTCGCCCGGGAGGATGACACGCGCGGGGCAGCGCCGGTGGCCGTCGTCAGCCATCGCTTCTGGATGGACCGGCTGGGCGGCGGCCCGGACGTTCTCGGCCGGACCATCGACATCAACCGCCACCCCGTCACGGTCGTGGGGGTCGCCCCGGCGGGGTTCGGCGGCCACATACCGATGATGTCCACCGACGTGTGGCTGCCGTTCATGCAGCTGGCGGTCGCGGACCCGCGCATCGATCCCAGCGTGTTCGAGAGCCGCAAACACATCTCGGTCCAGGCGATCGGCCGGCTCGCGCCCGGGGTGACGGTGGAGCAGGCGGATGCCGCCGTGAAGGCCGCCATGGCCCGCCTCGCCGAAGCCTACCCCGAGTCCAACGAAGGACGCGGCGCCACGGTCGCCCCTCTCGGTCCGATCCCCGGCGGGGGCCGGACCATGGTGGCCGGGTTCCTGGGCGCGCTCATGGGGCTCGTCGCCCTCATCCTCCTCGTCGCCGCCGCCAACGTGGCGGGCATGCTCCTGGCGCGGGCCGCGTCCCGCGAGAAGGAGATCGCGATCCGTCTGGCCATCGGCTCCGGCCGCAGCCGCCTGGTCCGCCAGCTGGTGGTGGAAGCGCTGATCCTCTTCCTCGCCGGTGCGGTCGGTGGGATCCTCCTGGCGATCTGGGCGACATCGCTGGTCTCCACGATCTCCGGACCGGGCATCGAGCTGACCCTGGACCTGTCGCCGGACGCGATGGTCGTCGCGTTCGCTGTCGGCCTCGCGCTGGTGACCGGGCTCCTCTTCGGGCTCGTCCCGGCGGTCCAGGCGTCCCGACCGGAGCTCGTTTCCGCGCTGAAGGACGAGGGGCGCACCGGCCGGCGCGGCAGCCGCACGCGACGGGCGTTCGTCGGGGTGCAGGTGGCGCTGTCGCTGGTCCTCGTGGCCGCCGGCGGGCTGCTCCTCCGGTCGCTGCTGGAGGCGGACCGCATGAGCGCGGGGTTCGAGCCGGGTGGCGTCTACATGACCTCCCTCGACCTTTCCCTCGACGGGTACACCGAGGAGACGGCGATCCCGGTCCAGACGGCGCTCCGGCGTGCCCTGCTCGCCCGACCGGGCGTGGAGGTGGCGGCGCTCGCCACCGACCTGCCCATGGACCTGTCCGAGAACAGCACGGTGATCTGGCCGCAGGGGCGGGAAGGGGACGGGAAGCGCGGCATGAGCGCCGACTTCAGCGTCGTCTCACCGGGCTATTTCGAGACGCTCCGCATCCCCATGGTGCGCGGGCGGGACTTCTCCGACGCCGACCGCGAGGGCGCGCTCCGGGTGGTGGTGATCAGCGAGGAGCTGGCCCGCCGCGCGTGGGGCGACGCCGATCCCATCGGGCGGCAGCTCCGGTGGGGTGGGGCTGACGACGACCCCCGCACGGTCATCGGCCTGGTGGGGGAGGTGAAGAACCAGACGCTGGGGGAGACCGCGGACGGGATGGTCTACCTGCCTCTGGCCCAGCGCTACACGCCCGGCGTCCACGTGCTCGCCCGCGGCCCGGGTGTCGGGGCGGCGGCGCTGCGCGGCGCGCTGCTCGACACCGATCCGCGGCTGGCCCTGTCGAGCCCCCAGACGCTGGAGAGCATCACGAGCGTCGGGCTGCTGCCGGCGCGGGTGGCCGCCACGGTCACGGGCCTTCTCGCGGGCCTCGGGCTCTTCCTGGCCGCGCTGGGCGTGTACGGCGTGGTCGCCCACGGGGTGACGCAGCGGCGACGGGAGATCGGCATCCGCCTGGCCATCGGCGCGCGAACGGCGGAAGTTCTCCGCATGGTCCTGCTGGGCGGGCTCCGCCTGGCCGCTCCCGGGCTGCTGGTCGGCGCCGTCGCGGCCCTCGCGCTCGGTCAACTGCTGCGCGGGATGCTCCTCGGTGTCTCCCCGGCCGACCCCGTCACGTTCGTGGGGGGCGCCGCCGTCCTGCTCGCCGCCGTGGCCCTCGCGAGCTGGTTGCCCGCTCGTCGCGCCGCCGCCGTCGATCCCATGGAGGCGCTGCGCGGCGAATGAGCTAGCTCGACGGCGGCGGGAGCCGGAGCGCCTCCTCGAGCACGGCGTCCCGCTCGTAGATGTCGTCCCTGAAGTGGATGGTCCCGTCCGGCTCCGCCCAGGCGGTCCAGTAGAGCAGGTGTACCATGTAGGGGCGCGGGAGCTGGACGGTCTGCTCGACCCCGCCGCCGCTGACCACGGCGCCGATCCGGTCCGGCGTCCACCGGGCGTCACCGCGGAGCAGGAGCGCCGCGAGCTCCAGCGGCCGCTCGACCCGGATGCACCCGGAGCTGAACGCCCGCCGCGTCCGGTCGAAGAGCTCCCTTCCCGGCGTGTCGTGCAGGTACACGTGGTGCGGGTTCGGAAACATGAACTTCACGCGTCCCAGCGGATTCTCCGGACCGGGATCCATCCGCAGCCGCAGCCGGGTGGTTCCCGTCACCGTGGCCCAGTTCACCGAGCCGGGGTCCATCTCGCGGCCGTCGGGGGCCAGCACCCGGACGCGGTTGGCGCGCAGGTATCCCGCCGGGTCCTGCCGGATGAGCGGCAGCTTGTCCTGCTCGAGGATGTTCGGCGGGATCGTCCACGTAGGGTTCAGAACCATGTACGTCATCCGGTCGCTGAACACCGGCGTCTTCCGATATCGCTGGCCGACCATGACCCGCGTCGAGAACACGACCGAGTCGTTCTCCACCACGTCCAGATCGAAGCCGGCGATGTTCACCAGGACATGGCGCTGGCCCAGGTCACGCGGCAGCCATCGCCACCGCTCCATATTCAGCACCACCGCGCGGACCCGGTCCTCGAGCGGCGTGTTCATGACCGTGGTCGTGGCCACCCCGGCGATCCCGTCCACCTCCAGGTTGTGCCGGCGCTGGAACTGGCGGACCGCCGCCTCGACCCCTGCGTCGTAGACGTCCGGGGGACCGTCGTCCTGGCCGAGGTCACCGGCCGGCGCCAGACGACGGCGCAACAGCTCCACCTCCGGGCTTCTCGATCCCGGACGTAGCGTCCCGGCCCGCACCTCGGGCCAGCCACCCTGCGCGGCGATGGCCCGGTACCGGGCGAGGGCGCCGCGGAGCCGGCCGTACCCCGGGTGCCGCGGGAGGAGCGTCTGGAGCGCCCCGCCGATCGCACCGCTGGTCAGCGCCGAGTCCAGGAGAGCCACCAGATCGGCCTCGCGGCGGGAGGCGTTCCACTCCGGGTGGATGGTGACGGGGTTCACGACACCGCCGACCAGGTGGGCGCCGTAGAGGAGGAACGCGTCCGTCAGGAGCAGGTCCAGGTCGGCCAGCCGGGTGCGGTCCACCACGGTGTTCGCACGGCGGGCGCGGCGGGCCTCGGCGTACACCGCGCGGATGCGGCGGAGGTGGTAGTCCTGCGGCTCCAGCCCTTCGTCATCGGCCTGCTGGACGGTGCGCACGAGGCTGTCCGCCGCGGCGGTGGGGCCATCGTCGGTGACCCATGCGGGCATGAAGCCGCGGCTCTCGTAGAATCGCGGCAGCTCGGTCCTGGAGTGGATCCGCTCGTCGCGGACCACGATGATCGGCGCCACCGCTCCGCTGCCGGACTCGATCCGGGTGCGGATGATCTCGTGGATCGGCCGCGCCCCGTCGCGCTCCTCCGCGCCGGGCGCCGCCCCGCCCTGCGCCGCCGCCCGCGGTACGGCCGCCGGTGAGGCGATCGCCAGAAGGAGGAGCACGATCGTCGTCCGCAGCGGGGTCTTCCCGGTCATGCGCACTCCATTGCCAGCTTGTTCCACGATGGTCCCCGCTGCATTGTAGTCGCCGTCCACCGTTCCGGTCACCTCTCGCGGCGCCGCCATGAGCTCGATCGTCCTCCTGATCGCCGGACTGTCCGCGTTCGTCACGGGCTACCTGCTCTACTCCCGCTATATCGCCCGTCACGTCTACCGCCTCGACCCCGATTTCGTCACGCCCGCGCACCGGTTCGAGGACGGCGTGGACTACGTGCCCACCAACAAGCACGTCCTGTTCGGCCACCACTTCACCTCCGTCGCCGGAGCCGCGCCCATCGTCGGACCCGCCATCGCGGTGATCTGGGGGTGGCTGCCGGCGTTCCTCTGGGTCGTCCTGGGGACCATCTTCGCCGGCGCCGTTCACGATTTCGGCGCGCTCTGGCTCTCGGCGCGGAACCGCGGCCAGTCCATCGGCACGCTGACGCAGGGGGTGATCGGGTCCCGGGCCAGAACGCTCTTCCTCCTCATCATCTTCTTCCTGCTCCTGATGGTGAACGCGGTGTTCGCGGTGATCATCGCGAACCTCTTCATCGCCAACCCCGGCGCCATCTTCCCCATCTGGATGGCCATGCCCACCGCCCTCGCGGTGGGGCTCCTGGTCTACCGCACCCCGGCCGGCATCCTGGTGCCCAGCGTCGTCGCCCTGGTGCTCCTGTACGTCTACATCTGGATCGGGCAGTACATCCAGCCGCAGCTCCCGGACTTCTTCGGCTTCGCGCCTTCCGCCGCCCAGATCCAGGCCGCCGCCGGCGACCCGGTCGCCGCCGCGGCCGCAGCGACCACCGACGGGATCCGCGCGGGCTGGGTCATCATCATGCTCCTCTACGGGCTGCTCGCGTCCACGCTCCCCGTCTGGCTCCTGCTCCAGCCTCGCGACTACATCAACAGCCACCAGCTGTTCGTCGCGCTGGGCGTGATCGGGCTCGGCGTGCTCGTCACCAACCCCCCGGTCGTCGCCCCCGCGATCTCCGACCACCTCCCGGCCGACGCCCCGGGCTGGTTCCCGCTGCTCTTCATCACCATCGCGTGCGGCGCGATCTCCGGCTTCCACGGCCTCGTCGCCTCCGGGACCACATCCAAGCAGCTCGACCGCGAGACGGACGCCCGCTTCGTGGGCTACGGCGGGATGATGGGGGAGGGATCGCTGGCGCTGGTGTCGATCCTCGCGACCACGGCCGGGTTCGCGGTGTACGCGGGTCTCGAGGGCTGGCAGGCGCACTACTCGTCGTTCGCCAGCGCCTCCGCCGGCGGCGTGAACGCGTTCGTGAGCGGCGTCGGCGTGCTCGCGGAGGGGATCGGGATCCCGCACGACGTCGCCGTCATCTTCGCGGCCGTCGTGGTCATCTCCTTCGCCGCGACGACCATGGACACCGGCGTGCGGCTCCAGCGCTACATCATCGAAGAGCTGGGCTCGCAGTACCGGATCCAGCCGCTCCAGAACGGCCTGTTCGCCAGCATCGTGGCCGTCGCCGCCGTGGGCGTGCTCGCGCTCGGCATCGACCGCGGCGCCGGCGGAATGCGGATCTGGCCGCTGTTCGGAACGACCAACCAGCTCACCGGCGCCCTGACGCTCCTCGTGATCACCATCGTGCTGCTCTCGCTGAAGCGGAACTTCTGGATCACCGCTGTCCCCATGGTCTTCCTGTTCTTCATGACGACCTGGGCGATGATCGACCAGCTCGGCCGCCACTTCGGCAATCAGTGGATGCTCTTCGGCTTCGGGGCCGCCGTGTTCGTCCTGGAGCTGTGGCTCATCCTCGAGGCCGTCACCGCCGTCCGGCGGGCGTTGAAAGGTGGTGGGCCCACGTCGCTGGATCCCGACGCGGAGAAGGTCGTCTACGACGTGACGGGGACCCGCTGAATCCGTGGACCGTGTCCGTCTGGCGTGTCCGTGTCCGGCTGTTCCTTTCTACCTCCCGTAGCGTCGGCATCGATGATGGGGTGAAGGGAACAGCCGGACACGCCGGACGGACACGGACCCGGGCACGTGGAGCGCCGGATCGTGCGGTCGCCGCGTGGCAAACCTCCCTGGGCCGCCCTACCTTTCCGAACATGTCCCTCCTCCGCCGCCTCCGCACCGTGCTCCGCATCTACGAGGAGATCGGCGTCGCCCCCTACCGCCGCGAGATCCTGCGGGCGCAGGCCCGTCAGCGGGACGCCTTCATGGTGGCCACCATGGCCGACGCCCTGGGGGTCCCCAGCCCGGTCGAGCTCTACACGCTGGAGCTGCTCCCGTACCTCATGGAGGACTTCCACGCGTGGCACCGCCGCGCCGGGCTCGAGCGCGCCCCGGAGGGCGGATGGCGCTGCTGCTGAAGCCGGTCACCTTCTTCGGCGGGAAGGGCGGGGTGGGGAAGACGACGGTGGCCGCCGCCGCGGCCCTCGCCTCCGCGGATTCGGGGCAGCGCACGCTCCTGGTCTCCACCGACCCCGCCCACTCCACGGCCGACATCCTCGAAGCGCCACTGACGTCCGAGCCGACGGAGGTCGCCCCCGACCTGGATGCCCTCGAGATCGACCCGCAGGAGGAGGCCGATCGCTACATCGCGGGCGTGAAGGCCAGGGTGCGGGAGGTGACCTCCCCCGGGATGCTGGCCGAGGTGGAGCGGGAGATCGATGTGGCCCGCGCGGCGCCGGGCGCCCACGAGGCCGCGCTGTTCGACCGCTTCGCCGATCTCATGGCGCTGGCGGGCGCCGCATACGACCGCGTCATCTTCGACACCGCGCCGACGGGTCACACGATCCGGCTGCTGGGGCTCCCGGAGCTGATGCAGGCGTGGGTGGACGGGCTGGTGTCACGGCGGCGGAAGCTGAGCTCCCTCGGAAGGATGTGGCGGCGGGTGGCCGGGGCCGCCGCGGCGCCCGAGCGCCACGACGAGGACCCGGTGCTCGCCGCGCTGGAGCGGCGGCAGGCGCGGTTCCGGCGAGCCCGGGAGATCGTCACCGACCCGGAGCGGACCGCGTTCTGGTTCGTCGTGGTCCCCGAGCGGCTGCCGATCCTCGAGACGGCGCGGGCGCTGGATGCACTGGAGCGCTACGCCATCCCGGTGGGCGGAATCGTCGTCAACCGGGTCCTGCCCGAGGCTGCGGATGGGGAGTTCCTGGCCCGGCGCCGGGAGCGCGAGACGGAGTACCTGACGCGGATCATGACCGAGCTGGCCGGGCACCCCATGATCCGGATCGACATGCGGTCCAGCGACGTGGTCGGCCTTGCGGCTCTGCGCGGCCTCCTCGGCTGAACGCCAGCTAGGGCGCGATCTCCCGCAGCAGGGCGGTCAGCTCCGCCCTCGCCGAGTTCTGCGGGTTGTGATCGGCGCGGAGCACCAGCACCTGCCAGCCCCGCGCCTCCGCCCGCCGCGCGAAAGCCGCGAAGAAGTCGTCCTCCGGCTGCGCGCCCGGATCCACCGTGAGGATGTACGTCCCCGGCAGCCGGCTGGCGGCCGGGTCTCTCAGCTCCAGGGGCTGGGTGAACGTGCGGAGCGGCTGCGGCACGTCCGTCGGCCACGGAGCGTCGGGGTCGACCCACGCGGGGACGATCGGGCCGGTACCGGCTCCCCCGACCATGTTCCCGATGCCGCTCTCCCCGCCCGCCGCCCGCACGGCGTCGACGACGCTCTCGCCGTCCTCCGGGAGGAACGCGTCCAGGAGCACGAGCCGTCGGATCCGCTCCGGCACCCGGTGCGCCACCCCGACGGCCACCATCCCCCCGTAGCTGTGGCCGACGAGGACCACGTCGTCGAGCCGCTCGAACACGAGGTGGTTCACGACGTCCGTGACGTGCGTTTCCAGGTCCGTCTCGGGACGGGCGAGGTGGACGCGCTCGCCTAGCCCCGTGAGCGTCGGTCGGGACACGCGGTGCCCGGCGCTCGTCAGCATGGAATCCACGGCGCCCCACGCCCAGCCGCCGCCCCACGCGCCGTGGACGACCACGAACGTGGTCGGCTCATGCGACGTCGCCGGGCCGGTCTCGGCCAGGGGATCGCCGCGGCCGGCGCACCCGGCGGAAAGGAGGAGGGCGAGGGCGAGAGTCGCTCTGGTCATGCGGGGAGCTTTCCGGTCCCGGCGGCGCGTTGTCAAGTCTGGAATCCCGCGGACCCCGCCCTTACCTTCCGCGCCAGATGAGCAGCACCTCCCATCTCCACGGCCTCAATCCCGAGCAGCGCGAAGCGGTCCTCCAGACGGATGGCCCCGTCCTCGTCCTCGCCGGCGCCGGCTCCGGCAAGACCAAGATGCTGGTCCACCGGATCGCCCACCTCATCCGGTCGAAGAAGGCCGAGCCGTCCCAGGTCCTGGCGGTGACGTTCACCAACAAGGCGGCGGACGAGATGCGCGAGCGGGTCCGCGCGTTCGCCGGCGACGCGGCGAAGGACGTCGTCATCTCCACCTTCCACTCCCTGGGCGTGCGCATCCTGCGGGAGCACGGCGCGCGGCTCGGGCTGCCGCGCCGGTTCGCCATCTACGACACCCGGGACCAGCTGGGCGCGCTGAAGACGGCCACGTCCGAGATCCACATCGACGACGACCGCTTCGACCTCGCCCGCGTCCTCCGCCGCATCAGCGACTGGAAGACGCGCGGGGTCACACCCGAGCGCGCGGACCGGGAGGTGGCCGCGGAGGCCATGAAGGGCAACCGGACGGACGAGTACGACCTGCTCTCCGCCCAGGCCTACGGGCGCTACGAGGAGGTGCTCCGGGCGTGCGGCGCCGTCGACTTCGACGACCTGCTCCTCCTCCCCGTCCGCCTCCTGGAGGAGGACGAGGAGACGCGCCGGGCCGTATGGAAGCGCTGGCGCTACATCATGATCGACGAGTACCAGGACACGAACGGCGTGCAGCTCGACATGGCCCGCCACCTCGCCGGCGCCCGGCGGAACCTCTGCGTGGTGGGCGACGACGACCAGTCGATCTACGCCTTCCGCGGCGCCGACGTCAGCAACATCCTCGACTTCGAGGGCCATTTCCCCGGCGCGAGGGTGATCGCCCTCGAGCAGAACTACCGGTCCACGAAGCGGATCCTCCAGGCGGCGAACGCGGTGATCGCGGGCAATGCGCACCGGCACCCGAAGTCGTTGCGCACGGAGAACCCGGAAGGCCCGCCGCTGGACCTGTACGAGCACGAGGATGACGCGCTGGAGGCCGAGACCGTGGCGAAGGAGATCGGCCTGCGGCGCTACCGGAATGCCACGGCGTGGAAGGACTACGCGGTGCTCTATCGCACCAACGTGCAGTCCCGCGTGCTCGAGGAGACCATGCGGGAGAAGAACGTGCCGTACCGGGTCGTCGGGGCGACGGGATTCTTCGAGCGGAGGGAGGTGGCGGACGGCGTCGCCTACCTCCGCGCCGTCGCGCACCCGGCGGACGAGATCGCCATCCGCCGGATCATCAACACGCCCACCCGGGGGATCGGCCGCACGACGATCTTCCGGGTCATCGAGCTGGCGAGGGAGCGGGGGAGGACGTTCTGCGGGATGCTCCGCCGGATCTCCGACGAGGACGTGGGGACGGCCCAGGCGAAGGCGATCCGCGGCTTCGAGGCGCTGCTGGACCGCGCGCGGAAGTCGCTGGACGAGGCGGAGGCGAGGTCCGCGCACTTTCCGCCGGGGACCGGGCTGCCCCCCATCGCCGAGTGGGCCATGGACCTGTTCCGCGACCGGACCGGCCTCATCGATTCGGTGAAGGAGGACGAGCACCGGGTCATCAACCTCAAGGACCTGGTGGGGGCGCTGGCCCGCTACGAGCGGCGGCGCTGGTCCGAGAAGCCGGACGCCGGCGAGGAGTGGGAGCCCCCGACGCTCCACGACGCCCTCGCCCGGCTCGCCCTCGATTCCGAGGAGGACGACAAGGACGACGACGAGCAGGACGCCGTCGTCCTGATGACCCTCCACTCGGCGAAAGGCCTGGAGTTCGACGAGGTGTTCCTGGTCGGCCTCGAGGAGGGGATCCTCCCGCATTCCAGGTCTCTTGTCGATGAAGAGGGCGGCGCGGGGGCGCTGGCTGAGGAGCGCCGGCTCCTGTACGTCGGGATCACGCGGGCCCGGCGGCGGGTGACGCTGTCCCGGTGCACGCAGCGGCGGCGGGGCGGCGAGACAGTCGAGTGCCTGCCGTCGCGCTACCTCGAGGAGATCCCGGCCGAGCTCGTGACCGTGAAGACGGCCGAGCAGATCCTGACGCCCGAGGAGTCCGCGGAGCTGAAGAAGAACTTCTTCAGGGACATGAAGGAGCTGCTGGCGGAGTAGGCAACGGCTCGAGAGTGTTGCCCTGCCCCGGGAGCCGGTCCATGATATAATTCGTTGCAGAGCAGAAAGGGCCGGGTATGAGACCTTCTCGTAAGGGCACGCTCGCGGCAGTCGCCGTCCTGCTTCTCATCCTGCCGGCGCTCGACTGGTCACCCGGCGCGCGGGGCCTGCCCGCGCCCGCCGGTGGGGAATCCGAGCCGAACGACACCCCCGAGTCCGCCGACCCTCTGATTCCAGGCGACGACGTCGCGGGCACCATCGGGGTCGAGGGCGACGAGGACTGGTTCGTGCTCAACCTGGACGGACCCGCGGAGCTCACGCTCGATGTCGACGCCGCCGTCCTCGGGTCCCCCCTCGATCCGCTGCTGAGGATCTGCGATCCCGCCGGCTGCGCGGACGTGCCGGAAGGCCAGAGCTACGGCATCGGGCCCTACGGGGCCGCTGTGGGCGATTCCTGGAGGCGGGTCTACGTGCCCAAGGGGGGGCGGTACACCGTCGGGATCAGGTCGCAGGACGGTCAGGCCGGGCCGAACCACACGTACGTCCTGAAGAGCTCTCTGGCACCGCCGCCACCTGCGGAGCCGATGGCCTGCCTCGCTCCGGTCGACCACGGCGGCCAGCGCGCCGCCGCGGCCGGATTCGGGCACCTGTACTACGTCACCACAGAGGGGCAGTACCATGGGATGTGGTCGATTCGCCGGCGCACCCCCGGCGGCGGCGACACGAAGTATTACCAGACCCCGCTGGTGCCCCACGAAAATCTCACGCCCCGATACAGGACCACGCATGCGATCGGGGATCTGGCTGTCGACGCCTTCGGGGACCTCGTCGTCACGGAACCCTTCCTGGGGCCTGAGGGCGTGTCCTACCTGTCCGTGATCCGGGATGGTGTTCGCCACGAGGTCCTGGACAGCGCCCGCGCGTTCGAGGAGCTGGCGATTGATGCCGACGGCGACATCTGGGTCAGTCTGGATCCCGACATCCGGGAGTATTCGCGCCGCGGAGAGGTCCTCTCGGAGTTCGATCCCGGGGTGCCGGTCGACGCGCTCACCTTTCACCCTGACGGGACGCTCTACCTCATCTCGGAAGGATCCCTCCTCCGCCGCGCTTCGGGC
>JAHWKI010000201.1 GCA_019347975.1 Gemmatimonadota bacterium | reverse complement strand
CGCCCGGGAGGAGCGATATGCCGAAGATGAAGACGAACAAGGGCGCCGCGAAGCGTCTGAAGAAGACGGCGAGCGGCCGCATCAAGCGCGGCAAGCAGAACCGTCGACACATCCTGACCAAGAAGTCGCCGAAGCGGAAGCGTCAGCTCCGAGCCGACACGCTGGTGTCGAAGGCGGACGAAAAGCGCATGAAGCGGCTGCTGGGGTAGACCATGCCGAGAGTAACCAACGCGGTGCCGCGGCATCGCAAGAAGAAGAAGTACTTCCGGGCCGCCCGCGGATATTTCGGCGGCCGGTCGAAGCTGTGGCGGATCGCCAAGAATGCGGTGGAGCGGGGGTGGCAGTATTCCTACCGCGACCGGAAGAACCGCAAGCGCGAGTTCCGGCGGCTGTGGATCTCCCGGATCAACGCGGCGGCGCGGCAGCACGAGCTCAGCTACAGCCGGTTCATGAACGGGCTCAAGCTGGCGGGCGTCGAGGTCAACCGTAAGGTCCTCGCCGACCTGGCCGTGCGGGAGCCGGAGGCGTTCGGCGAGCTCGTGGCGCAGGCGAAAAAGCAGCTCGGCTGATTCGCGGGTGCGTTCGGACGGACAGCCCGGTTCGCCCCTCGGCCCCGTGACAGCGGGCCGGGGGGCGTTCCCATTTCCATGGCTAGGAACCAATGGCGACTGATCTGATCCAGGAGCTGGACGCGCTGGAGGCGGCCGCCGCCGACGAGGTGGGCGGCGTGGCGAGCGGGGATGACCTCGAGGCCCTGCGGGTCCGCCTCCTCGGGCGGAAGGAAGGGCGGCTGACCGCGATCCTGCGGCGGGTCGGCGAGCTGCCGGCCGACCAGAAGCCGGCGGTCGGGAAGCGCGCGAACGAGGTGAAGGAAGCGGTCTCGGCCCTGCTCGAGCGACGCGAATCGGAGCTGGCCGGCGGCGACGGCGGCGCGCACGGGCTGGACCTCACGCTGCCGGGTCGGAGGGCCTGGCGCGGAGGACGGCACCCGGTCACCCGCGTGGTGGACGAGATCTCGGAGGTCTTCAGGGATCTCGGATTCGCCCGCGCCAGGGGCCCCGAGGCGGAGACGGAATGGCACAATTTCGTCGCGCTGAACACGCCGCTGGACCACCCGGCCGCGGCCACGAGCGACACGTTCTATCTGGAGCCGGGGCTGCTGCTCCGGAGCCACACGTCGCCCGTACAGATCCGGACCATGCTGGAGCACGAGCCGCCGATCCGCATCATCGCACCCGGAGTCGTCTATCGCCGCGACCCCTGGGACCCGTCGCACGCGCCGGCGTTCGAGCAGATCGAGGGTCTCGTGGTGGACGAGGGGGTCTCGATGGTCGACCTGAAGGCGACGCTCGGCGAGTTCGCCCGTCGCCTGTTCGGGCCGGATACGAAGACCCGCTTCCGCCCCTCCTACTTTCCGTTCACGGAGCCCAGCGCCGAGGTGGACGTGACGTGTCCGTTCTGCGAGGCCGGATGCAGCACGTGCAAGGGGACGGGGTGGCTCGAGATCATGGGAGCCGGGATGGTCGACCCCGCGGTGTTCGAGGCGGTCGGCATCGACGCGGAGCGCTACACGGGCTTCGCCTTCGGGATGGGCCCCGGCCGGATCGCCATGCTCGTCTACGGCGTTCCGGACATCCGGATGTGGTACGAAGGAGACACGCGCTTCCTGGAGCAGTTCACATGAACGTGAGCTACCGATGGCTGCGCGAAATCGCGCCCGGGATCCGGGAAGAGCCCGGGGCGCTCGCCGACCGGCTGGGGATGCTCGGCGCGCCCGTCGAGGCCGTAACGCGACCCGGCGCCGGGCTGGACGACATCATCATCGCGCGGGTGCTCAAGGCGGAGCGGCACCCCAACGCCGACCGGCTGTCCCTCTGCCAGGTGGACCCCGGCACGGGCGAGCCGGTGAGCGTCGTGTGCGGGGCGCCGATCATCGTGGAGGGCGCGCTGTACCCCTTCGCTCCGGCCGGCTCGACCCTGCCCGGTGGCACGACCATCCGGAAGGCGAAGATCCGCGGCGAGGTCTCGAACGGGATGCTGTGCAGCGAGAAGGAGCTGGGTCTCGGCCGGGCGCACGAGGGGATCATGCGGCTGTCGGACGCGCTCCCGCTGGGCGAGCGGCTGGTGGACGCCCTCCGGCTCGACGACGTCATCCTGTCGCTCGAGGTGACGCCCAACCGCCCCGACCTGCTCTCCCACGTCGGTGTCGCCCGCGAGCTGGCGCCCGACGGCCATCACGGGACGGAGCTCCCGCCGTTCCCGGAAGGCGCGGACGAGCGCAGCGACGCGACCATGCCACCGGTGGCGCTCAGGCGGGAGGAGCGATCCGGAAAGGTGGGCGGCGTGCGCATCCGGATCGACGATGTCGAGGGCTGCGGCCGCTACATGGCCGCGGTCGTCGACGGCGTGGAGGTGGGCCCGTCCCCCGCCTGGCTCGCGGGGCGCCTGCGTGCGCTCGGCCAGCGGCCCATCAACAACGTGGTGGACGCGACGAACTACGTGCTCCAGGAGCTGGGGCAGCCGCTGCACGCGTTCGACGCCGACCGCCTCCGCGGGAGCGAGATCATCATCCGCAGGGCCAGCAGCGAGGCCATGGTCACGCTCGACGACGTGGAGCGGAAGCTGGACGAGAGCATGCTGGTCATCGCGGACGCCGAGGGGCCGGTCGCCGTGGCCGGGGTCATGGGCGGGGCCGCGACCGAGGTCACGGCGGAGACCACCCGCGTGCTGCTGGAGTGCGCGTGGTTCGAGCCGAAATCGGTTCGGGCCACCGCCCGGAGCCTGGGGCTGTCGACAGACGCCAGCTACCGGTTCGAGCGCGGCGTGGACCGGGACTCCATGGCCCTCGCGCTGCACCGCGCGGCGGAGCTGATCCAGACGGTGGCCGGAGGGCGGTTGGAGGAGGAGTCGCTGGACCTGTATCCATCGCCCGCCGAGCCGCAGGTCGTCCGCGTCCGGCCCTCCCGCGTGGAGCGGGTCCTCGGCGAGGCGATCCCCGCGGGGGAGCTTGAGCGAATGCTGGTCCACCTCGGCTTCGAGCTCAGGGACGGCTCGGAGGACGAGCTGGCGTTCGTGGTGCCCGGGTTCAGGGCCCATGACGTCACCCGGGAGGTGGACCTGATCGAGGAGGTGGCCCGGCGGTACGGCTACGAGCGGCTCGCCGGCGACCTCCGGGCGTACCGCCCGAACACCGTACCGGACGCGCCTCTCAGCCAGCTCGAGGACAGGCTGCGGGATCGCCTCGCGGGACGCGGGCTGCTGGAGACCCGCGGCATCCCCATGGCTCCGGAAGCCGCGGGTACGGTGCCGCTGGAGCGTCCGCTCTCCGCCGAGGAGGGCGTCCTCCGGTCCACGCTGACGTACGGGCTCCTCCGGGCGATCGAGCTGAACCACGCCCGCGGCGTCCGCGACATCCGGCTCTTCGAGATCGGCACCACGTTCCACGCCACGCCTCCCGGCGAGCTGCCCGTCGAGGAGACACGGCTCGCCGTGGTGGTGACGGGGCGGCGGCGCCCCGAGCACTGGTCCGGGGAGGCCGGGGACTGGGACATCTGGGATCTCCGCGGGCTCCTGGAGGAGCTGGCACGCGACCTCGGGCTGAATCCCGTCGCTGTCGGACCCCTCGCTCAGGCTGCCGGGACGCTCAGCCTTCCCGGCCTGTACAGGCATGACTCGGCCCTGGGGCTGCGAGACGGCGAAACGCTGGTGGGCGTCGGGGGCGAGGTGGCGGCGGGATCGATCGACGCGCCCGCGTGGGCCGCGCCTGCGCTCGCGCTCGAGGTCACGCTCGCGCCGTCGATGGCCGTGTCCGGCCGGCCGACCCTGAAGCCGGTCCCCACTCGCCCCGCCAGCGATCGTGACCTGGCCCTCCTCGTCCCGGACCAGCTCCCCGCGGCGGAGGTGGGGGCCACGATCCGTGACGCGGCCGGACCGCTCCTGGAGGGTCTCGGCATCTTCGACGTCTACACCGGCCCGGGGGTGGAGGCGGGGGTCCGGAGCATTGGATTCCGACTGGTGTTCCGTGACCCGGAGCGTACCTTGAAGGACGAAGAGGTGGACGCCGCGGTGGAGCGCGTCCTGAAACGGCTCGAGGATGCCCACGGTGTCGAACGCAGAGGCTGACGGCAGGGCGCCGACCGCGGCCGTTCCCGACGAGTTCGTCCGTCTGGAGCGGGCCGTCCGTCGCCTGCTGGACGAAGTGGCTGGATACCGGGCCCGCGCGCAGGTCGCGGAGCGCAAGGCGTCCGAGCTGGAGCACACGCTGCGTGACGTGAACAGCGGAGCGCTGGACCCGCTGAAGCTGAAGGACGGCCTCAAGAAGCTGGAGGAGGAGAACCGGGAGCTGCGGCGACGGATGGTGCAGGCCCAGGACCGGATCCGCCGCCTCGTCGCCCGGTTCGACTTTCTCGGGGAGGACCTCTGATGGGTGAGCGCACGGTCACCACCGTCGAGATCGCCGGGGAAGAGTACACCATCCGTTCGGAAGCTTCCCGGGACTACACGCTGGAGTGCGCCCGCCTCGTGAACCAGACCGTGTCGGAGATCCGCGCCCGGGCGAGCCTCGTCGAGGTCCACAAGGCGGCCATCCTGGCGGCCATGGCCCTGGCCGACGAGCTCCTCCACGCCCGCCGCGAGGGCGACCGTCTCCGCGAGGAGCTCGCCCGGAAGTCCGCACGGCTGCTCGCCGATATCGAGGAACGGGCACCGGCGCCCGACCTTGCATCCGCCGACTGATCCCCCCTAGTTTTTCACCTTCCGGCAGTGGGTCTGCCGGGGCTGAACGTTGCCTACCGAGGCGCGCCCGCGCGTCTTTTCGTTGGAGTCGCCCATATGGACAACCTCATCGTGGTGGCGGCGATCGCCATCGCCGCCGGCCTGTTTCTGGGCTGGCTGGCGGAGCGCGTCCGGCTGCGAATGGCGAGATCCGGGGCCGAGCTCGAGGCGGAGCGGATCCGGAGTGCCGCCGCGGAGGACGCCGCGCGGGTCCGAAAGGCGGCCGAGCTGGAGGGGCGGGAAGCGGCGTTCAAGGCGCGGGAGGAGTGGGAGCGGGAGGAGGCGCGTCGGCGAGAGGAGCTGGACCGGGCCGAGGCGCGGCTGGACGAGCGTCGCACCAGCCTGGACCGCAAGGACGACGCGATGGATCAGAAGGAGCAGCTCCTGGAGGGAAGGGAGCGCGCGATGGAGGAGAAGGGCTCCGCGCTGGCCGAGCGTCAGGCGGAGCTCGATCGCTTGCTGAAGGAGGCGCGGGCGCGTCTCGAGGCGCTGGCGGGGATGTCGGCGGGCGACGCGAGGAAGCAGCTCGTTGCGGGGCTGGAGGACGAGGCCCGGGCGGAGGCCGCCAACTCGCTCCGTGAGATCCGTGAGTCCGCGCGGCGGGAGGGCGAGCGGGAGGCCCGGGAGATCATCGGCCAGGCCATTCAGCGGATGGCGGCGGACCACACGGCGGAGAGCGTCGTCTCGGTGGTGAGCCTGCCGTCGGACGAGATGAAGGGGCGGATCATCGGCCGGGAAGGTCGCAACATCCGGGCGTTCGAGCAGGCCACCGGCATCGACGTGATCATCGACGACACACCGGAAGCCGTGATCCTCTCCGGCTTCGACCCCGTCCGTCGCGAGGTGGCCCGTAGCGCGCTGGAAAAGCTGGTGGCCGACGGCCGGATCCACCCCGGCCGGATCGAGGAAGTGGTGGAGAAGAGCCAGAAGGAGGTGGAGGAGTCCATGGTCCGGGCCGCGGAGGAGACCCTCTACGAGCTCGGCGTCCACGGCGTCGCGCCGGAGGTGGTGAAGGTCCTGGGGCGGCTGAAGTTCCGCACGTCGTACGGCCAGAACCAGCTCATGCATTCCCGCGAGGTGGCGATGCTGGCCGGGCACATGGCGACCGAGATGGGGTTGGACGTGGTGCTGGCGCGGCGGATGGGGCTGCTCCACGACGTGGGGAAGGGGCTCACGCACGAGCAGGAAGGGACGCATGTGGAGCTGGGCTGGAACCTGTGCAAGCGGTACAACGAGCCCGACCAGGTCCTGAACGCGATCCGCGCCCACCACGACGAGGAGCCGCACCGCTACGCCGAGACGTTCCTGGTGACGGCCGCCGACGCGATCAGCGGCGCGAGGCCCGGTGCCCGGCGGGAGATGTTCGAGACCTACGTGAAGCGCCTCGAGAAGCTGGAAGAGATCGCCCAGAGCTTCGAGGGGGTCGAGCGGTGCTTCGCCATCCAGGCGGGCAGGGAGATCCGGGTCATGGTGGATCCGGAGAAGGCCCGAGACGACGACATGACGCAGCTCAGCGAGAAGATCGCGCGCACGCTGGAGGAAGAGCTCCAGTACCCCGGTCAGATCAAGGTGGTGGTGATCCG
>JAHWKI010000200.1 GCA_019347975.1 Gemmatimonadota bacterium | reverse complement strand
ACTCCCACGGCTTGATCACGCCCTTCAGCACCTCGCCGCACTGGCAGGCCTTGGGATCGGCCACGCGCACGCCCGGCACGTCGTAGCGCAGCTCGGTGTCGAAGTCGGCGTACGTGTCGGAGAGGCGGAGCCCGCTCTGCGAGATGAAGCCGAGGCCGCGCCACTCGAAGTGCGGCCGGAGCGCGAAGACCTCCGAGAGCACGCGGAGCGCCCGGGGGTTGCCGTCGTACGGGACCACGCGGCTGTACTGGTTCTCCACCTCGCAGCGCCCCTCCGCGAGCTGGGCGAGGATCATGTGGACGGACTGGAGCAGGTCCACCGGCTCGAAGCCGGAGACCACGACGGGCTTGCCGTACTGCCGTGGGATGAACTCGAACGGCCGCGCGCCCACGACGGTGGAGACGTGGCCGGGTCCGATGAATCCGTCCAGGCGGAGATCCGGGGACTCGAGGAGCGCCCGGAGGGGCGGCACGATGGTGACGTGGTTGCAGAAGACCGAGAAATTCCTGACCCCCTCCGCCTTCGCCCGCATGAGGGTGAGGGCGGTGGAAGGCGCGGTGGTCTCGAAGCCGATGGCGAAGAAGACGACGTCCCGGTCCGGGTTCTCCCGCGCGATCCGCAGGGCGTCCAGCGGCGAGTAGACCATGCGAACGTCCGCGCCCGCGGCCTTCGCCTCGGTGAGCGTTCCGTTCCCGCCGGGGACGCGCATCATGTCCCCGAAGCAGGTGAAGATCACGCCGTCCCGGGATGCGACGGCGATCCCGTCATCCACCCGGCCCATGGGGATGACGCAGACGGGGCAGCCGGGGCCGTGGACCAGCTCGACGTTGGCCGGCAGCAGCTCGTCGATGCCGTAGCGGTAGATGGTGTGAGTGTGGCCGCCGCAGACCTCCATGACCTTGTAGTGGCGGCCGGGGTCCGCGACCTCGCGGATCCGGGTCGAGAGCGTCTCGCCCAGACGGCCGTCCCGGAACTCGTCGACGTACTTCACGGCGCCTCCGTCGCGTGCGGGTCGAGGCGGAGCAGGGCGGTGCCCGCGTGGACCAGGAGCGTGTCGCCCTCCCGCAGCTCCTCGACCAGCGCGGTCAGCACCTCGATGCGCCGGCCGTCCTCGCCTTCGCACACCGCGACCCCGCCGTCGAGGACGGAGACCACGCGCATGGGCACGCCCTCGTCCGAGCAGGTGACGCAGTGGCCATCGATGCAGCGGGGCGCGTCGGCCGGGGCGCGGTGCGCCGGCGGGGCGGGGGGGCGGAGGTCGCTCACTGGATGGCGCTCCCGCGGATCTCGTCCATCTCCTCCTCGTACTCGGTCCCCATGCGCTCCAGGAGATCGAGGGTGGCGAGGGCCTCCGCCTCATCCACCCGTGAGATGGCGAATCCGACGTGGATCAGCACCCAGTCGCCGGCGTCCGCGCCCGGTGAGCCATCGTCGGTGTCGAGCAGCCCGATGCTCACGACGCGCGTCACGCCCGCCACGTTCACCCGCGCCAGGCGCTTGTCCGCATCCGTCACCTCCACGACCTGTCCCGGAATCGCCAGACACATGGACGGGGCTCCCTTGGTTCGGGGCTGAGGGTGCGATGCAAAAAGGCGGCTCCCGATCGCGGGATGGCCGCCTCTGCGCGGTCGTTCCTGGCTTCTCATGTATGCGGCCCCGGCCGGAGGGCGTCAACTTCCGCCGGACCTCGCCGCCGCCACCGCCGCCTGCCCGAACGCGATGCCGCCATCGTTCGGCGGGACCCGCCGGTGCACCAGCGTCCGCAGCCCCACGCGCTCCAGCCCGGCAACGACACGCTCGAGGAGCAGCACGTTCTGGAACACTCCGCCCGAGAGCGCCACCACCTCGACCCCGTGGGCGGACGCCAGCTCCGCGCAGGCCCGGCGCGTGGCATCGGCCACGCCGTTGTGGAACCGCGCGGCCACGGTTGCGACCGGGACCCTCGCCGCCAGCTGCGCCAGGAGGGCGCGGAGCGCGGGCCCGGGGTCCATGACCAGACCATCCTCGCCGGAGACCACCGCGAGCTCGTACGCGCCCGATTCGCCCCGATCGGCTGTCCGCTCCAGCTCGATGGCGGCCTGTCCCTCGTACGTCACCTCGGTCCGGACGCCGCACAGAGCGGAGGCCGCGTCGAACAGGCGGCCCATGCTGGTGGTGAGCGGCGACGCGAGGCCGCTCCGGGCCAGCCGCGCCACCGCCCCCCAACGCTCGGGCTCGACGCGGCCCCGCAGGGTTGGCGGGAGGGCAGGGACGTCGTCGCCGGGGTCGAGCTCGCAGAGCCAGGCGCACGCCATTCGCCACGGTGCGCGAATCGCCGCCGCGCCCCCGGGCAGGCGGGCGCCGCGGAGACGTCCCGGACGCGTGAACGAGCGAAGGTCCCCCACCAGCAGCTCGCCGCCCCAGACCGTGCCATCCGTGCCGTATCCGGTGCCGTCGAAGATGGCGCCCAGCGCGGGCCCGGTCTCGCCGTGCTCGGCCAGGCACGCGGCCAGATGCGCGTGGTGGTGCTGCACGCCCACGGGGCGGAGGTCCGTCCGCGCGAGCGCGTGCTTCGTCGAGAGGTAGTCCGGGTGGAGGTCGTGGGCGACGACCTCCGGCCGCATCCGGAACAGGCGGAGGAAGTGCTCGATCCCGGAGCGGTAGGACTCCAGCGTCTCGAAGTTCTCCAGGTCGCCGATGTGATGGCCGAGAAACGCACGGGTGCCGTCCGCGACGCAGAACGTGCTCTTCATCTGGGCGCCGCAGGCCAGGAGCGGCGGCCCCGATACCGGCAGCGTCATGGGCAGGGGCACGTAGCCGCGGGATCGGCGCAGCAGGACCGGCGCGCCCGCGGCGATCCGCGCCACGGAGTCATCGGTGCGGATGTGGATGGGGCGGTCGTGGACGAGGAGCGCGTCGGCGATGGTCGCGAGACGACGGGCCGCGTCGTCGTCCTCGTGGGCGATGGGCTCGTCGGAGAGATTGCCGCTGGTCATGACCAGCGGGACCCCGACGTCCGCGAAGAGAAGGTGGTGCAGGGGGGAGTACGGGAGCATGAGGCCCAGCTCCGGCGCGCCCGGCGCCACCGGGTCCGCCACGGGCGCGGCCGGGCGGCGGCGCACGAGCACGATGGGCCGCTCCGGCGAGGCCAGGAGGGCGGCCTCGGCGGCCCCGATGTCCGCCAGGGCGCGGGCGGCGTCGAGGTCCGTCACCATGACCGCGAAGGGCTTCTCCTCGCGGTGCTTGGACCGCCGGAGCCGGGCGACGGCCGCCTCATCATCGGCGCGGCAGGCCAGGTGATAGCCGCCGATCCCCTTCACGGCCACGATCCGGCCGGAGCGGAGGAGTCGTGCCGCCGCGGCGACGGGGTCGGCCGCCTCTCCCGCGACCAGAGCGTCTCCGTCCGTGCGCAGGAGCGACGCGCGCGGTCCGCACGCGGGGCAGGCGTTGGGCTGGGCGTGGAACCGGCGGCTGGAGGGGTCGTCGTACTCGGCCCGGCACGCGGGACACATGGTGAAGCCGCGAATGGTGGTGAGCGGGCGGTCGTAGGGGGTTCCCGTCACGATGGTGAGCCGCGGTCCGCAGTCGGTGCAGTTGATGAACGGGTAGCGGTAGCGGCGGTCGGCCGGGTCGAAGAGCTCGGCCAGGCACGCGTCGCACGTGGCCGCGTCCGGTGTGACCGGCGTCCCGGAGCGCGTCGGCCGGCCGCTGTCGACGATCGCGAACGAGGACTCCCCCGTCGGCTCCGCTTCGGCCACGTCCATCCCGTCGATGCGGGCCAGCGCCGGCGCCTCGCGGGTCAGCCGCGCAACGAGCTCGGCGACTCGGCCGGGCTCGCCCTCCGCCTCGATCCACACGCCTTCGTCATCGTTGCGCACGTGGCCCGAGAGCGAGAGCGAGCGCGCGAGCCGGAACACGAAGGGACGGAACCCCACGCCCTGGACGGTGCCGCGAACGCGCACGCGGACGGCGCGTCGCGCCGGCATCGGCGTCGTGGCGAGGGTGGGGTCGGTCGCGGTCATCAGGGCTCCGGTCGGTGATCCCCCTATGTGCCGGCAATGGTCGGGCCCGTCAAGCCGGGGCGGAACGCGACCGCGTGCGGACTTGCACGCTCGGGCTCTCCATCCGAGGTTGCCCTTCGGTTGGCCGGCACATTGAATGCGTGCCGGCTTTCGGAGCGGAAGGGCAGCCTTCCGGATACCGTGTCGAGGCGGAGGGCGCAGAGCGCCCCCGCCTTTTCTCGTTCCCTGCCCCGCGAGACGTGTATGACGCCCGATCAGATGTGGTGGCTGGCCCTGGGGATCGGTGCGGTGGTGGTCGCCGTGGTGGCGGTGCTGCTGGGCCTCATCATCGCCACGGCCCGGAGCATCGACGCCCACGCGAGCAGGATCTGGACGGTCGGCAAGGAGATCGCCGGCAACACCGCCGCCCTCTGGACGCTCTCGGAGGTCGCGGGCGCGACGCCGCGGATCCGACGGGCGGCGGAGTCGCTGGAGGACTCGGCCGCGGCCATCGCCGAGAGCGTCCGCCGCGGTCCCGGCGCCGGAGCGCGGACCCCATGACCCTCCTCATCTGGCTGACGCTCGCGTACGCGGCCATCCTCGTTCTGGCCCTGGCCGTCGGGCTCATCATGGTCTGGCTCCGGCTGCGTGGAATCGACCGCGGCCTGGAGGCCGCCCACGACTCGCTGGTCCGCGTCCGCGACGCGAGCGCCGGTCTGGATGACGGCATCGAGCCGCTGCGCGAACGGCTCCTCGCGGCGATCCGGGCGCTGCAGGAGGCGGCGGAGGAGCTTGCAGGGGCCGAGGAGAAGGTGGCCGAACGGAGCGGGGCCGCCGCCGGCGGAGGGGCGGGCTGACCATGGAGACGGCCGTGCAGGTGGTCTGGTGGATCGGCCTCGTCGCCGCGCTGGGGCTCACGGTGGTCGCGCTGAAGCTCCTCTCGGGGCTGCTCCGCACGCTCGGGCAGCTGCGGGCGCTCGCCGACCGGATCGCGACGGCCGCGGACGGGCTCGCCGGCGCCCTCTCCGGACCGCTCCGGCTGGCGGAGGCGGCGGAGGCGGCGGACGGGATGTGGGGCGGCGCAACCGCTCTGCAGGAGGCGGCGGGGCGCGTGCGCAGCGCCGTGGGCGGGAAGCGTCCGCGCCGCGAGGAGTTCGAGCCGAAGCCCCAGGGCGACGGCTTCGGGGCCGGCGAGCTCGGCGGCGCGGCGGGTGGCCCGGCGACGGGGGGAGGCGAGGAATGACCGTGCTGATGTCGATCGCGAGCGTGGTCGCGGCGGCGGTGTTCCTGACGATCCTCGCCCTCGGTCTGCTGCTGATCGTGAAGCCGCTCCAGTCGGTGCGCGGCTATCTGGAGCAGATCGCGATGGGCGTTCGTGCCATCGAGACGCACGCCCAATCGATCCCGCACGGCCTGGCCGAGCTGACGGAGCGGCTGGAGCCGCTGGGGGAGGAGCTGGGCCGGGCGGCCGAGCGCCTGGACGAGGCAGGGAGAGCTCTCGCGTCACGTGGACCCGGGGAATGAGGAGATAGCGTGCCCAAGCACATGGTGACGACCGAGGTCCCGGGGAAGCTCGGGCAGGCGCGCGCGGAGGAAACGAGCCGCAGCAAGCCCGACCAGGTCGGCAACGTGGCCGGGGCGACGACGGAGGAGCTCCACGATCGGCTGCTGAAGTCCCGCGGCGCCGGGTACGACGAGGGGCCGCTGGAGAAGGTGTACGCATTCTGGCTCGCCGGCATGGCCTGCGACGGATGTACGGTCTCCACGCTGGGCGCGACGGAGCCGAGCGTGGAGGAGCTGCTGACGGGCGCAATCCCGGGGTGCCCCATGCTGGTGCTCCATCACTACGCCACCTCCGTCGACTCGGGCGATCACTTCACGTACTCTCTGGAGAAGGCGGCGAAGGGGGAGCTGGACGCGCCGTACGTGATCGTGTACGAGGGGTCCATCGCGGACGAGAACCTGACGGCTCACGGGGAGCCGTGGGCGGCGGAGGGCGCGCTGCCGACCTGGGCGCCGTTCGAGCAGCGGGAGCGGATCTCGACCGCCGAATGGGTGCGCCGCCTGGCGCCCGGCGCGGCGGCCTCCATCGCCATCGGTACGTGCGCGACCTGGGGCGGGATCCCGGCCGCGGTGGGGAACCCGACCGGCTCCATGAGCCTCATGGACTTCCTGGGCAAGGAGTACCGCAGCGCGTTCGGCCTGCCGGTCGTCAACGTTCCCGGGTGCGCGCCGGTCGGTGACAACTTCACCGAGACGGTCGCCGCCATCCTCTACTTCCTCCAGGGCTTCGGTCCGCTGCCCGAGTTCGACGAGCTCGGCCGGCCGGCGTGGTTGTTCGGCGAGACGGTGCACCGCCACTGCGTGCGCGGTGCGTACTACGAGGAGGGCACCTACGCCGAGGAGTTCGGCGATCCGGAGTGCCTGGTCGAGATCGGCTGCTGGG
>JAHWKI010000199.1:3036-6439 GCA_019347975.1 Gemmatimonadota bacterium | reverse complement strand
TACTTTGAACCCTCACCCGAAGACACAGTGCTCCGGGCATCACAGGGCCCACACGGACAAATACCTCGGTTTTCAATCAGCTTGGACACGAACGGCGCCGCTTCGGCGCCGTCACAAACGGCGCCCGACTTCGGCGCCGCGCAGTGCAGACCGGGAGTATACCCGACGGCGCCCGACCCGTCAACCCTTCGCGGGGAGGCTCGGCGCCGCTTCCCTCTGCGACAGAAAAGTTAGGTCCGGGGGCCCGATCGGTCAACCGGTGGGCGGCGGATCAGACCTCCTCCTCGTCGTCCTCCCAGTCGTCCTCGTCCCAGTCCTCCTCGTCCTCATCCCACTCGTCCTCGTCCCAGTCCTCGTCGTCGTCCCAGTCGTCATCGTCGTCGTCGTCGTCCCAGTCCTCGTCATCCTTCCAGTCCTCGTCCTCATCGTCGTCCAGCGAGAAGATGAGGCGCTCCTCGTCGAGGTCGAGGGACATCGTCGAGGCGATCAAAGCGGCCATGGTGAAGGACCTCCTCCGTAGGGCTCAGCCCGTTGAGTTCCGGGAACGGCGCACCGGGTCGTGCACGAAGCGTTCCGGGGGCAAGGTAAAGGGACGGGGTAGTGTGTCAAGGGAATCTTTTGGGGTTCACGCGTCCGGGCGCGGGCCACCCGGACGTGGGGGTGATTCGCGGGGGGGTCTTCGGCCGCGGGCTTCTTCTTTCTTCATCCCTGGGCCGGGGAGTGGGGGAGTGGGGGTGGGCTCGCTTCGCGAGGAGCGCCGCTGCGCGGCGCACCCCGACTCCCCCCATGTCTCCGCGGGCGAAAAAAGTCGCACCATGGCCGGCAAGGGTGCGTTCATGGGACGCGGTCCCTGGCCGGCTGAAGCTTTTTTCCATGGTGCGAATAAAAATGCTTGCACACGGCGGCGGTCGCGGGTAGCTTTGGATCCATGTGGACTCTGCGACGGACTTCCAGCCCCTTGCGGGCGAACCGGGTGTACGGGGCGCCGGCGATGTGTCGGCGCGCGGCCGCGCGGCTGACGCGCGCACTGCGTGTCACGTGGATGAATCGCGGGCGGATGGGTGGCTCGCACGGGTGGAAGGTCGGATCGGAATAGGTCGATCGATCGAAGTAGGACACACCGCCCCTGCGTTCCACCGGACGCGGGGGCGTTTTGTTTTTGAGGTGGGATCGCGGTTTCCCCGGGACCGGAGAGTGCGCGCGTGCAGAGGATCGGAGCCGAGGAACGGGAGAGCGGAGTCGGGAAGCCATCGTCGCTGTACGACGCGAGGTTCGAGCACGACGCGTGTGGGGTGGGGTTCGTGGCCCGGAGCTCGGGCGAGGCGGGGCACGATGTGCTGGCGCTGGGGCTGGAAGCGCTGAAGAGGCTGTCGCACCGGGGCGCGGTGGCGGCGGACGGGCTGAGCGGAGACGGCGCGGGTGTTCTGACGTCGATTCCGCGGCGGCTGCTGCTGGGCGAGTCGGAGCGACGCGGGTGGGGGCTCGAGGAGGGGTCGCTGTTCGGAGTGGGCACCGTGTTCTTCCCGCCGGAGGAGGGGGTGGCGGAGCGGGTCCTGGAGGAGAGTCTCGCCCGGGAGGGGCTGGTGGCGGCGGGCTGGCGCGAGGTGCCGGTGGACGCCGAGGCTCTGGGGGAGGGAGCGAAGCGGACGCGGCCGCGGATCCGGCAGGTGGTCGTCCGGCCGGGGCCGGATGGGCCGGGGGAAGAAGCGGGATTCGAGCGTCGACTCTACCTGGCGCGAAAGCGATTCGAGCGGCGCGCGGGTGTGGGCTACGTATGCTCGCTGTCCTGCCGGACCGTGGTCTACAAGGCGCTGACGGCCGGGGAGCGGCTGGCGAGCTTCTATCCGGACCTGCGGAACCCGGAATACGAGACCGCGCTGGCGCTGTTCCATCAGCGCTATTCGACGAACACGCTGCCGTCGTGGCGGCTTGCGCAGCCGCTGCGGCTGGTGGCGCACAACGGCGAGATCAACACGCTGTGGGGCAATCGCGAGTGGATGCGTGCCCGGCGGCGAGACCTGCCGCGGCGGGTCCAGCCGGTGCTCGATCCGCGGGGCTCCGACTCGTCGAGTCTGGATGAGGCGCTGGAGCTGCTGACGCGGAGCGGGCGGAGCGTCGCGCACGCGCTGGGGATGCTGGTGGTCCCCGCGTGGGAGGAGAACGACCGGCTGCCGCCGGATGTATCCGCGTTCTACCGCTATCACGCGGCCCTGATGGAGCCGTGGGACGGCCCGGCGGCACTGGCGTTCACGGATGGCCGCGTGGTCGGCGCGGCGCTGGACCGTAACGGGTTGCGGCCCTGCCGCTACACGGTGACCGCCGACGGGCTCGTGGTCGCCGGGTCCGAGGTGGGGCTGTTCGACCTGGACGAGGAGGCGGTGGTCGAGCGGGGTCGCCTGGGCCCGGGTCAGATGCTGCTCGTGGACCTGGACCGGCGCGTGGTGCTGGGCGATGCGGCGGTGAAGGGCGCGCTGGCGGCCGCGCAGCCGTACGCGCGGTGGCTCGGCGCGCGTCCGCTGCTGGTCGAGCGCGGGGCCGCCGGTCGGCAGGGCGCCCCGGACGCGGCGCTGCACCGTCTCTTCGGGGTCTCGGCGGAGGACGTGAAATTCGTCCTCGGTCCGATGGCGGAAGAGGGCAAAGAGCCCACGTGGTCCATGGGCGACGACACGCCCATCCCGCCGCTCGCCCGCAGTCCGCGCTCGCTCTACGCGTTCCTCCGGCAGCGGTTCGCGCAGGTGACGAACCCGCCGATCGACCCGTTACGCGAGGCGTGCGTGATGTCGCTGCGCACGTGGATCGGCCCGCGCCCCGACCTGCTGCATCCGGGTCCTCAGCCCCCGGTCCTCGAGATGGCGTCCCCGGTCGCGAGCGCCGATACGATGCGGGAACTGCGCCGCCAGCGGGACCTCGCAGTGGCGGAGCTCGCGTGCGCGCTGGACGGCGAGGCGGAGCCGCTGCCGTCCGCGCTGGGGCGGCTGACGCGCGCGGCCGAGACGGCCGTGAGGGGAGGCGCGTCGCTGCTGATCCTCTCGGACCGGAGCGCGCGCGCCGAAGCCCCACCGATCCCGATGGCGCTGGCGCTCGGGGCCGTGCACCAGCACCTGGTGCGGTCGGGGCTTCGGAGCCGTGCCGGCCTCGTCGTGGAGACCGGTGACTGCTGGGACGTGCACCACCTGGCGGTGCTCGTCGGGTACGGCGCGGGCGCGGTGTCTCCGTGGCTCGCGCTGGAGACGGCCGGCGCGCTGGAGCCGAACGAGGGAGAGGATCGGCTGATCGCCGCGCTCGAGGCGGGGCTGCGGAAGGTGATGTCGAAGATGGGCATCTCGACGGTTGCGAGCTATCGCGCGGCGCAGCTGTTCGAGGCGCTCGGGCTCGCGCCGGAGGTCGTGGACCTGTGCTTCAC
>JAHWKI010000199.1:0-2936 GCA_019347975.1 Gemmatimonadota bacterium | reverse complement strand
CCATGGTGGGCTGCGGCCCGGCGGTCCCGGTGAGCGAGGTGGAGCCGGCCGAGTCGATCGCGCGGCGATTCGTCACCAGCGCCATGTCGCTGGGTGCCCTGAGCCCGGAGGCGCATCGGACGCTCACCGTGGCGATGAACCGGCTCGGCGCGCGCTCGAACACCGGCGAGGGGGGCGAGGATCCGTCGTGGTACGTGCCGGGGCCCGGCGGCGTGCGGCTGGACAGCAAGATCAAGCAGATCGCGTCGGGTCGGTTCGGTGTGACGGCGGAATACATCGCGCGGGCGGAGGAGCTGGAGATCAAGATGGCCCAGGGCTCGAAGCCGGGTGAAGGCGGGCAGCTGCCGGGGCACAAGGTGACGGCGCTGATCGCGCGCCTGCGCCACGCCCAGCCGGGCATCTCCCTGATCAGCCCACCGCCGCACCACGACATCTACAGCATCGAGGACCTGGCGCAGCTGATCTATGACCTGAAGCGGTGCAATCCGGCCGCGCGGGTCGGGGTCAAGCTGGTGTCGGAAGCCGGCGTGGGCACGGTCGCCGCGGGGGTGGCCAAGGCGTACGCCGACTACGTCGTGATCTCCGGCCACTCCGGTGGCACCGGCGCATCGGCGCTCTCGAGCATCAAGCACGCCGGCTCCCCGTGGGAGCTGGGGCTCGCGGAGGCGCAGCAGGTCCTGGTCCGGAACGGGCTGCGGAGCCGGGTCCGGCTCCGCACGGACGGGGGCCTCATGACCGGCGCCGATGTGGTCGTCGCGGCTCTGCTGGGAGCCGAGGAGTTCGGGTTCGGTACAGCGCCGCTGGTCGCGATCGGGTGTGACATGGCCCGTCAGTGTCACCTGAACACCTGTCCCACGGGGATCGCGACCCAGCGCCCGGACCTGCGGGCGAAGTTCCGCGGCGACCCCGAGGACGTCATCCGCTTTTTCCTCCTCATCGCCGAGGACGTCCGCGCGCGGCTCGCCGCCCTGGGGCTGAGAACGCTGGCCGACGCTGTCGGACGCGTGGACCTCCTGCGGCAGACGCGCCACACCGCCGGGCTGGATCTGGGCGCGCTGCTGGTCCGGGAGACCGGCGACGCACCGCGCTGCCTCGCCGACCGCAACGACCGTCCGGAGGCGCACGAGCCGCTCGAGGATGCGCTGCTGCGCGAGGCGGCCGGGGCCCTCGAGCGCGGCACGCCGTTTCACGCCCGCCGCCGGATTCGCAACTCCGACCGGGCGGTGGGCGCGCGGATCGGCGGAGCGATCGCGCGGCGTCATGGGGCCGCGGGACTGCCGCCCGGGACCGTGGACCTGGAGTTCGAGGGCGCGGCCGGGCAGTCCTTCGGGGCCTTCTGTGCGCAGGGGATGCGACTCGGGCTGACGGGCGAGGCGAACGACTATGTCGGGAAGGGGCTCTCGGGCGCCGAGCTGGTGCTCCGACCTGTGGGCCGGGCGAGGCTGGAGCCTGCGCGGCACGTGATCCTCGGCAATGTCGCGCTCTACGGGGCGACCTCGGGGCGGCTGTTCGCGGCGGGGGCCGCGGGCGAGCGGTTCGCCGTGCGGAACTCCGGTGCCACCGCCGTGGTGGAAGGGGTCGGGGACCACGCGTGCGAGTACATGACCGGCGGCACGGTCGTGGTGCTCGGGACCAGCGGCGCCAACTTCGGGGCGGGAATGACCGGGGGCACGGCGTACGTGCTGGATCCGGATGGTACGCTGTCCGCGCGCGTCAATACCGATTTCGTCGGCTGCGTCCCTCCATCGCCGGAGGAGCTCGAGACCGTCCGCGCCCTCGTCGCGGAACACGCGAGTCTCACGGGCAGCGTCGGCGCCGCCGCGCTTCTGACCGATTGGGCCGCCACGGCGGAGCGCTTCCGGAGGGTCGCCCCGCGGGTGGTCCCGGCGGCCTGGCCGCTGGACGGGATCGAGACTCCTGCCGACGCGACGGCGGCGGGCGCGGCGGAGCGGCGGCAGGCCTGACGGCCGCGGCCGGTCACGCCGTCGCGCGAGACGCCTTCTTCCGCTCGTGGGCCTTGAGGTGGCGCTTGCGGAGGCGGATGGCCTCGGGGGTGATCTCGACGAGCTCGTCGTTGGCGATGAACTCGAGGGCCTCTTCGAGGCCCATCTGGCGCGGGGTCTCGAGCTGGATGGCATCGTCGGCGCCGGACGCGCGGATGTTGGTCAGCTTCTTCCCCTTGGCGACGTTGACCTCGAGGTCCCCGGAGCGGGCGTTCTCGCCGACGATCATCCCCTCGTAGGTGGGGACGCCGGGTCCGATGAAGAGCGTGGAGCGCTCCTGGAGATTGAAGAGCGCGTAGCCGACGGACACGCCCTCGACCATGCTGACCAGGACGCCGCGGTCGCGACGCCGGATCTCGCCGGCCCAGGGGCCCCATTCGAGGAACCGGTGGTGCATGACGCCCTCGCCGCGGGTCTCGGTCAGGAAGTCGCCGCGGTAGCCGAACAGGCCGCGGGCGGGGATCTTGAAGACGAGGCGGCTGAGGTTGCCCTGCCCGCCGCGCATCTCGAGCATCTCGCCCTTCCGCTTGCCGAGCCCCTCGATGACGACGCCGACGAAGTCCTGCGGGACGTCGACGGTGACCTCCTCGTACGGCTCTAGCGTGCGGTCCTGGTCGTCCTGCCTGGTGATGACCCGGGGGCGGGAGACGGCGAACTCGTAGCCTTCGCGCCGCATGGTCTCCATGAGGATGCCGAGGTGGAGCTCGCCGCGGCCGGACACGGTCATGGTGTCGGGCGACGCGGTGTCCTCCACCCGCAGCGCCACGTTGCGCTCCAGCTCCTTCATGAGGCGGTCCCGGAGCTGGCGGCTGGTGACGTACTTCCCTTCCCGCCCCGCGAAGGGGGAGTTGTTGACCATGAAGTCGACGGAGACGGTGGGCTCCTCGACGGCGATGCCGCGGAGGGGCTCGGGGTGCTCGGGGTCGGCGATGG
>JAHWKI010000198.1 GCA_019347975.1 Gemmatimonadota bacterium | reverse complement strand
GCGAGGATGATCAGCGTGGTGAAGGTGATGATGCCGAGCCCGCCGAGCTGGATGAGGAGCAGGATGAACGCCTGCCCGCCGATGGTGAAATACGTGGCCGTGTCGACGACGATGAGGCCGGTCACGCATACGGCGCTGGTGGCCATGAAGAGGGCGTCGAGCCAGCCGAGCGGCTCGCCCGTATAGAGGCCGGGGAGCGCCTTGAGGCCGAGGGTGCCGAGGAGGATCAGCCCGGCGAAGGCCCCGACGAAGAGCTGGGGCGGGGTCAGACGGCTCCAGACGGAACGGGCCGTGCCCTCGGGGGACCTCCACAGCTGGCGCCGCGGGATGACCGGAGACACCTAGCGTATCCGCCGGCGGGAGGGGCTGGTCTGCATTCCCGGCAGTGTGCGCCGCCCGGGCGCGGGAAGCAAGGCCGGGGGAGCGGGGGCAGCGGCGCCGTCCGGGGAGCTGGCCGCGAAGGGCCGCGTCGCATAGCATCCCTCGACCTCCAGACCCGGACCTGTCATGAGACCCACGCCGACGATCCTGTCCCTCGTCATCCTGCTCGCGGCCGCACCGGCCGCGGCCCAGACTCCCACGGACATCTACCTGCTGGAGATCGCCGAGCGGGACGGCCGTGTGATCGCGCTCGGCGCGCCGGCGCGGGTCACCGATCGGGCCGGGTACGACAACCAGCCGGCGTTCACGCCGGACAACGCGGCGGTGCTCTACACGAGTATCCGGGACGGGCAGGCGGACACGTACCGGTTCGACATCCGGAGCGGCGCGACCACGCGGATCACGAGCACGCCGGAGAGCGAGTACTCGCCGACGCCGATGGGCGCCGGGGAGCGGTTCTCCGTGGTGCGGGTGGAGCGCGACTCGACGCAGCGGCTCTGGTCCTTCGCCGCGGACGGCGGCGATCCCCGGCTCCTGCTCCGGGACGTGGCGCCGGTGGGCTACCACGCCTGGGCCGACGAGACGCGGGTGGGGCTGTTCGTGCTCGGCGAGCCGCCCACGCTCCGGCTGGCCGACGTCTCCATCGGCAGAGCCCGGATCCTGGCATGGGGGATCGGCCGGTCGATCCAGGCCGTGCCGGGGGGGACATCGTTGAGCTTCACCCAGCGCATCGGCGATGGCTGGTGGATCCGTGAGGTGAACGTGGCCGCCCGGCAGATCCGGCCGGTGGCGCCCATGATGGGACCGGACGAGTATCACGCGTGGACCCCGTCCGGATCGCTGCTCGCGGCGCACGGGACCGGCATCTACCAGTGGGAGAGCGGCGGAGTCGGCGGCTGGCGGCTGGTGGCCGACCTGGCGGAATCCGGCCTCGGCCCCGCCAGCCGGCTGGCGGTCTCGCCCGACGGCCGCCGCGTGGCCGTGGTCTGCGACCGGGTCGAGCCCACGCCGTGATCGCGTTCGCCACGCTGGTCTTCACCTCGCTCCTGGCGATGGTGAACCCGCTGGGCGCGCTCCCGATCTTCGTGGGGCTCACCGGCGACTACGCGCCGGGGCACCGCCGCCGCACCGCCCTCCGGGCGTGTCTGGCCGCCGCGGCCGTCCTCTGCGTGTTCGCCCTCTTCGGCTCCGTCATCCTCCGGTTCTTCGGCATCACCACCCACGCGTTCAGGATCGCCGGCGGCATCCTGTTCTTCGGGATCGGCTGGGACATGCTCCAGGCCCGGCGCGCCCGGTCGAAGACGACGCCGGAAGAAGAGGTGGAGAGCGCGGCCCGGGATGACGTGGCGGTCGTGCCGCTGGGCGTTCCGACGCTGGCGGGGCCCGGGGCCATCACCACCGTCGTCGCGCTCATGGACCAGGCCGAAGGCCCCGCGGCCGTCCTTTCCGTCTACGGCGCCATCGGCGCGGTGCTGCTGATCAGCCTCGCGGTGCTGATGGCCGCTCCGGCGCTCCTGCGACTGCTCGGCCAGACCGGGATCAACGTCATGACCCGGATCATGGGCCTCCTGATCATGGTGGTCGGCGTCCAGTTCGTTCTGGACGGCCTCGCGACCGCCGTGGCGCTGATGCGGAGCTGACCGGGGCGAGCCGGCCTCAGAAGCGGGCCGTGAGCCGCAGCCCGGGGCGACGGTGGACCGGAGCCGGCCGGAGCGACAGCTCGACGCCGCGCGGCTGCTCGCGCGCCCGCTGGCCCGGCGCCGGGCTCCCCGCCAGGAGGCGGTGCACCCCGAGACTGGCGGTGAGCACGCCGAAGCCGACGTTGGCCCCCGCCAGCCCCTCCCGCGCTCCGTCCACGCCCTCGTCCAGCACGAGGAGGCCCATCACCGAGCTGGTGAGGCCGACGACCACGCCGATCCAGCCGCGGGCGGTACCCCTCTGCGCCCCGGCGGACGCGCCGTTCAGGTAGAGGGCGACGCCGTCACCGGCGAGCAGCGCCGTCCCGATCACGCCGTAGCTCCTCGCCAGCCCGGTCTCCCCTTCCGGCGCGGGCATCGGGCCGTACGCGGGCTGGACCAGGGCGGCTTCCTCGGCGGTCATCCCGTTCCGATCCAGCCATGCCACGAGCTCCGGATCCTCCGCCAGCTCGCGCACATAGGCGTCGTTCTCGGTCGCAGCCACCCGGTCCACCAGGGCGCCGCCGCCGGACCGCTCGATGAGGTACGCCATCGCGCACAGCGTTCCGTGCGCGTCACGGAAGAGCGGCGTGGCCGCACGACCATGATGGTTGTGCGGGAACCGCCCCGCCTCCCGGTAGTCCCGCAGATGATCGAGCGCGGCCGCCCGGGCCCGGCGCCGCTCCGGCGACAGGTGCGACACGTCCGCCGCCCGCAGCTGCCGCTCGACGGCCAGGAGATGCGCGGTGATCCGGGAACGGTCCGCCTCCACGACCGCCGCGCCGGCGGCGTCCGCCGCCACGACGTCGGGGCTGGCCAGGATTGTGGCCGTGTCGGTGGGGACGGCGGCGAGGATCGCAAGAGCGAGAATCGAGATTCCGAGCGTCCCGCGGAGAGCCACGTTCATTCGTTCCTCCTGGTGGAAGCACCTCCTCAGGATCGACGAACGAGCCACCGCCTTTCTGCCAGAGCGCCCCGATGCGGCTCGGCCTCCGCCCCCCGGATCCGCGCGCCCCATAGGGCGCGCTCTCCGCGAGGCCAAAGGCCGAGCTCTGCGCGGCGCGAGCGCGCCGCTATCCTGCCGAGCGAAGCGAGGCCTCTACTGGCTCCGCTCCAGCTCCGCGCGCCACTCCTCGTCCGCGAAGATCACGACCTCGACCCGCCGGTTGAGCTGCTGGCCTTCGGCGGTGTCGTTGCTCGCGACCGGGTCGTTCTCGCCCATGCCGCGCGTCGAGATCCGCTCGCTGCCGACACCCAGCTGCTGGAGGTAGTCGGCCGCCGAACGGGCCCGCCGCTCCGACAGCGTCTGGTTGTACGCGTCCGAGCCGGTCGCGTCGGTGTGCCCGATGATCAGGACATCCGTGCGCTCGTACTGACGCAGGTTGTCCGCGAGCTCCTGGAGGTTCGAGCGCGCCTGTGACCGCAGCGTCGCGCTGTCGAAGTCGAACAGGATGCCGCTCTCGAACGTCACCACGATCCCCTCACCGACACGAGCGACGGTCGCCCCCTCGAGGTCGTCATCGAGAGACTTGGCCTGCTGGTCCATCTGGTGCCCGATGATCGCGCCCGCAGCGCCGCCCACGGCCGCGCCGATGATGGCGCCCTGCGCCGTCGATCCGACCTGGTTGCCGATCACCGCGCCGACCGCGGCACCGCCACCGGCGCCGATCACCGCGCCCTTCTCCCTGTTGCCCCACCCCGCGCATGCGGTCATCCCGAGCATTCCGCTCAGCACCAGCACCGTCAGGGGCAGCCTCATGACCTTGCTCATTATCCGTACTCCTCTGTGGGTCCTCTTCGTTCGGTACGGACACGGCAAGGGCGGTGCCATGACCGCCACCCTATGCGACCGGCCGGTGTCTGTCCCCACGCGCGGCGGGAGAATGTCCCCGTCGGTGGACAGAGGGTCCGCCCCCGCACACCGCCGACGACGGGGGGCTCGCAGCCGGCGACGGGATCCCCCACGTTCATCGGCATGAGCGAGCCCGTCCGCCACCCCGACCTCGACCGGCTCCCGGTCGCCACGGCGATTCCCGGGGTGCGGTCGGCCCTCGCGGATCGGGGCGCCGCGGTGCTGGTGGCGCCGCCCGGCGCCGGGAAGACGACGCTGGTGCCGCTGGCGCTGCTGGAGGAGCCGTGGCTGGCCGGAGGCCGGATCATCGTACTGGAGCCCCGTCGCCTGGCGGCGCGTGCGGCGGCGGACCGGATGTCGACGCTGCTGGGCGAGGATGGCGCCGGCGGGACCGTCGGCTACCGCGTCCGGAACGACACCCGGGTGAGCGCGCGGACGCGGGTCGAGGTGGTGACGGAGGGCGTGCTCACACGGATGGTGCAGTCGGACCCGTCGCTCGAGGGGGTGGGCCTCGTCGTCTTCGACGAGTTCCACGAGCGGTCCCTCCACGCCGACCTGGGGCTGGCGCTGGCGCTCCAGGCCCGCGCGGTGCTCCGGCCCGACCTCCGCCTCCTCGTCATGTCCGCCACCCTCGACGCCGCGCCCGTGGCCCGGCTGTTGGACGACGCCCCCGTCGTCGAGAGCCTCGGGCGGACGTACCCGGTGGAGACGCGGTGGCGGAAGTCCCCCATCGAGCCGGGCGAGTGGATCGAGCCGCACGTCGCGCGGGCGGTCCTCCACGCCCTCGAGCGCGACGACGGCGACGTCCTCGTCTTCCTCCCCGGCGCCGCCGAGATCCGCCGGACCGAGGGGCGGCTCCGGGAGGCGGGGCTCCCGCCGGACACCACCGTCCACACCCTGTTCGGCGCACTCCCGCGCCACGAGCAGGACGCCGCCATCTCCCCCTCCCCGCCCGGGCGGCGGAAGGTCGTGCTGGCCACGTCCATTGCCGAGACGTCCCTCACCATCGAGGGCGTCCGCGTCGTCATCGACGCCGGCCTCGCCCGCGTCCCCCGCTTCGACCCGGGCACCGGCATGACCCGCCTCGAGACCGTCCGCGTCACCCGCGACGCCGCCGACCAGCGACGGGGCCGCGCCGGCCGCGTCGCGTCGGGCACATGCTACCGGTTGTGGACCAGGGCCGAGGACCGGGGGCTGGTCCCCCACCGCCGCCCCGAGATCCTCGAGGCCGACCTCGCGCCCCTCGCCCTCGAGCTCGCCGCCTGGGGCGCCGCCCCCGCCGACCTCCGCTGGCTCGACCCGCCCCCCGACGCCGCCTACCGCCAGGCTCTCGAGCTGCTCCGCGAGCTCGACGCCGTGGACGACGACGACGCCGCCACCGACCACGGCCGCCGCCTCGCCGGCATCGGCGCGCACCCGCGGATGGCGCACCTGGCCCTCGTCGGCGCGGACTCAGGCGACGCGGAGACGGCGGCTTCGCTGGCGGCGCTGCTGTCGGAGCGCGACATCCTCCGCGGGCGCGGGCGGGCGCCGGACGCGGACCTGCGGCTGCGGCTGGATGTGCTCTCCGGGCGGCGAGGGGCGGGCGGGCACGGCGTCGACCAGGGGGCGCTGCGGGCGATCCGGGACGAGGCGCGGCGGATCAGGCGGGGATTGTCGGCGTCGGATTCGGAGGGTGGCACGCGAACGGGCATCCCGGGCGAGGCTCCCTCCGTCGGCGTCCTCACCGCCCTCGCCTACCCCGACCGCATCGCGCGCCGGCGCCCAGGGGAGCGGGGCCGCTTCCTCCTGCGGAACGGGCGCGGCGCGCGGTTCGGGGAGCCCCAGCCCCTGGAAGGCGAGGACTGGCTGGCGGTGGCGGACGTGGAAGGGCGCGGTACCGAAGCCCGGATCTTCCGCGCGGCCCCCCTCACCCTCGCCGAGATCGAGGCGTGGTTCGGCGGGCAGATCGAGGAGGCCGAGGAGGTCGCGTGGGACGGCGAGGCGGGGCGCGTCGTCGCACGGCGGGTCCGGCGACTGGGCGCCCTGGAGCTGGGCGAGGCGCCGCTGGCGGACGCGCTGCCGGACGCGATCGCCCGCGCCCTCCTGGACGGCATCCGCGCCGCCGGCCTCGCCGCCCTCCCCTGGTCGAAGGAGACCGCGCAGCTCCGGGACCGCCTCGAGAGCCTCCACCGGCTGGAGCCCGACCGATGGCCCGCGTCATCCGACGAGGCCCTGGAAGCGACGATGGAGGACTGGCTCGTCCCCTTCCTCCCCGGCTTCCGCCGCCTCGAGGACCTCCGCCGCCTCGACCTCGCCGAGGCCCTCCTCGCCCGGCTGCCGTGGGAGCTGCGGTCGAAGCTGGACGCGCTGGCGCCGTCGCATATCGAGGTGCCCAGCGGGTCACACGTCCGGGTAGACTACTCGGATCCCGACGCGCCCGTGTTGGCCGTGAAGCTCCAGGAGGTGTTCGGCATGCTGGAGACGCCCCGGATCGCGTGGGGCCGGCTGCCGCTGACCATGCACCTGCTGTCCCCGGCGCAGCGGCCGGTCCAGGTCACGCAGGACCTCGC